>NZ_CP130058.1:633426-950139 GCF_030644365.1 Schaalia sp. HMT-172 | reverse complement strand
GGACGGTCTTGGTCAGGTGCTTGTCCATGGACACGGCCGAGGAGGTCACGCCGCAGCCGACGTAGCGCACACCAGCCATCTCGAAGAGGCCCTGGATGGTGCCGTCCTCGCCGTAGGGGCCGTGCAGGAGCGGGAAGACGATGTCGACGTGGCCGAGGTCTTCCACGCCGATGACGCGCGAGTCCGGGGCGTCCGGGTCGCCGTCGTAGGTGAGTTCGACGAGGTTGCCCTCGCCCGGGGTCAGGGCGACGCGAGTCGATCCGGCGGTGACGGACTGTCCCTTTCCGTCCTTGAATGCCAGCGCCGAGGGGTCGTCGGCGACGTGCACCCACTGGCCGTCGCGCGTGATTCCCAGCGGGATCACGTCCCACTTCGTGCGATCGATAGCGGTCAGGATGCCGGCGGCCGTCGAGCACGAGATCTCATGCTCGGAGGAGCGCCCGCCAAAGACGATGAGGACGCGAGGACGAGAAATAGCAGTCATAGGTTCAAGACTACCGCGCGGGAGGCTTTTCCCGCCCGCCTGCACGGCGTTTAAACCAGCTCGATCTTCCAGCCGTCCATCTTTTGCGGGCGGGCGAGCAGCATACGACCCATGTCCTCGATGCTCGCGCGCCCCTCGACGACCTCGACGACGGCGCCCGTGATCGGCATGTCGACGCCGACGGAGGCGGCGACCTGCAGGATGGGCGCGGCGGAGGCGACGCCCTCGACGACGCCCGGGGACAGCGCCATGGCCTCGGCCAGGCTCATGCCCGAACCCAGGCGGTGGCCCAGCGAGAAGTTGCGCGACAGTCGCGAGGAGCAGGTGGCGACCAGGTCACCAATGCCCGACAGACCCGCGAACGTCGCGGGGTCAGCGCCGAGCGCCGTTCCCAGCCGCGTCATTTCCGCCAGGCCGCGTGTGATGAGGGTCGAACGCGTGTTGATGCCCAACCCCATTCCCTCGGCGGCGCCAATCGCGACCGCGATGACGTTCTTGGTGGCGCCCGCCATCTCGGTGCCCACGACGTCGGAGGAGACATAGGGACGGAAATAGGAATTGTGGCAGGCCTTCGCGATCTCCTTGGCGAGCTCCACATCCGAGGAGGCGACGACCGTCGCCGTGGGCTGACGGTCGGCGATCTCACGGGAGAGATTGGGGCCGGACAGGACGGCGATGCGGCTGCCGGGCACACCCGAGGAGTCGGCGATGATCTGATCCACGCGCTTGAGGGTGCCCAGTTCCAGGCCCTTGGCCAGGGACAGCAGAGCAGCGTTCGGGGCGAAGGAGGCACGGGCGGCCTCCAGGGTGGCGCGCACCGCCTTGACCGGCACGGCGACGACCACCAGCTGCTTGCCAGAAACGGCGCGGGCTATGTCCGTGGTCGCCTCGATGCGCTCGGAGAGGGTGATACCCGGCAAGTACGTCGGGTTCTCATGCCCGTTGATGAACGCGATCGTGTCAGTGTTGCGCCCCCACATCGTCACGTCCACGCCCGCGTCGGCGAGCACCTGAGCGAACGTCGTTCCCCACGCTCCCGTTCCCAGGACCGCTGCTGTTGTCATACTCATCGAGACCTCCCTGTCAACCCCCAGTCTACTAGGATGGGAAAACCGTCACACTCCAAGGAGGGGCTTTGTCTCACCACCGCGCGCTGCCTGCCGCCGCCCTCGCCGTCCTCGCGCTCGCCGCCTGCTCGCCCTCCGCTCCGACGGCCGGGCCGACCGAGCCCGCCCCGGCCTCGTCGGAGGCAAGCCACTCCCCCGCCGCCGAGGGCGCGCAGTCGGGCCAGGGGACGCCCAGAAACGACGAGCCGGGCCTGGATGCGACGAGGCCGATCAACGCGGACAACTGGATGTCCTCGGTCTCGATGCTGCCGCCTACGCGCACTGACAACCCGGACAAGGCACTGGTCCTCACCGCGATCCGTGCCTCCTCGCACGAAGTCTTCACCCGAGTCGTGCTGGAGTTCGATGGTGAGGGCTCCCCGGGCGTCCGCCTGGCGCAGTGGAGCGACCAGGCGCTGGAGCAGGGACGGGGCCTGCCCATCGAGGTTGCGGGGGCGGCGGTCCTGGAGCTCATCCTCGACGGGACGCCGATGACCGCCACCTCATCAAAGGGCAGCTACCCGGCCGGGGAACACACACGCGCGGGCGACCTCGACATCGTCTCGGACGGGACCTTCGAGGACAACACGCACGTCGTCATCGGGGCACCCGCCGAGCGCCAGTTCCAGATCGGATTCTTGTCCAATCCCTCGCGCATGGTCATCGATATCCGCAATTAGCCCTTCTTGCGGGCCTTCTTCGCCTTCTTGGCGCGCTTGGCCTGCTCTTCCTCCCACCAGGGGCCTGCCTGCGTGGCGGGATCCCACACCTTCTCCGGCACGGGCAGCCCGCGCAGCTTACCCACGCCCGCGCGCACGGCGTCACTGATGCGCCGCGTCGCCTCGTTGACGGCGTCGTGGTCCTGCGAGCCCGCCGGGCTCATCAGATCCGACAGGTCGACGGGCTCGCCGAAGTGGTAGGAGACGCGTCGACCAGGGCGCATGTCCATTCCCTTGGCGTTGTAGGGGGCCATGATCTCCTGCGGGCCCCACTGCGACACGGGGATCACGGGCACGCCCGTGTCGAGGGCCAGGCGGGCGGCACCGGACTTGAACTCCATGGGCCACTGGTCGGGGTCGCGCGTGAGCGTGCCTTCGGGGAAAATGCCGACGACCTCACCGGCCTTCAGCGCCTCACGGGTGGGTGCCAGGACGGCCGAGGGGTTGGAGTCGCGGTTGACGGGGATCAGGCCCATGCCCTTGATGATCCAGCCGAACACCGGCACGGAAAACATCGACTTCTTTGCCAGGAAACGCACAGCGGTATCGCGCTTCATGAAGTACCAGCACAGGCACAGCGGGTCGACGTTCGAGAGGTGGTTGGGCACCAGGAGGTAGCCGCCCTCGGCGGGGAGATTCTCTTCACCGCTCACGGTGAACTTAATCCAGGGGGTCATGATGGGCGTCAGGACACCCTTGGCGAAAGCGTAAAAGCCGGAGACAGCACTCATGACTCCATTCTACGGGGACCACTCCCCCGCGGCGCAAAACCCCACCCCTACCTTACAGAGCAACCGAGCGCAGCTCACACACGGTGCGCCGACTCCCGCTGCCTCAGACGAGCACGGAGACGACGCCCGGGGCGACATCCACGGTGAAAGGAATCGAGGCGATCCGATCCCCGTCCGCCATCGCGACCATCCCCGCGGGGGCAGCGAAGGACACGACGCGGGCGCTCTCCACCTCAATCGCCGGGTGATTCTTGGCGCGTCCGGCCACCACCTTGGCCAGCACCGGGAGGGCTCGCGCAACCGACAGGGGGCCCACGTGACACACCTCGAGGACGCCGTCGCTCATATCCGAGGACTCCACCAGGGTGATGCCGCCGCCGAAACGCCCGGAGTTGGACACCGACGCGATCCACCCGCTCATGTTGCGCTCGCGACCGTCCACGGTCGCCACGATCTCGGCGGGCTCGTGCGAAGCCAGGGCCGCGAAGGCGCCGTAGCCGTATGCCAACGGACCCGACGTCAGCGAGGACTCGTTGGCCAGGATATTAGCTCGCGCGTCCAAGCCGATCGACACGATGCCGAGAGCCAGGCGAACCCCGTCACGCGAACGTACCCACATGCCATCCAGGGGACGCACCCGAGAGGCCAGCGAATCCGAGGACGAGGCCCCGGCCTCGTCGGAAGAAAGACCGAGGGGCGCCAGGCGCCGCGCGCGTACCAACGGGTCCGTGCCCATCCCGAGCGCTCGGCACAGGTCGTTGCCGCGTCCGCCGGGCATGGGAACGAAAAGGGCGTCGGACTCGTGGCAGCCGCGCGCGACGGCGCTCAGGTACCCGTCCCCGCCCAGGGCCGCCACGATCGAGCCGGCGGCGACCCCACCCGCGATCGCTGCCGGATCGTCGCCCGGCGTCGTCAGGCGAACGGCGACCTCCCAGCCGCCCCCGCGCAGGATACGCACGATGCGCGGCCCCAGGCGCACGCTGCGCCCGCCCGCCGACATCGACGAGACCAGCAACAGCATGGCCCGTCGCGCACCCGATGCGGCCATGACGTCAGGCGTCCAGGTAGCGCACGCGCGCGTCCAGCTGATGGAGCTTGCGCGTGAAGTGCTCGTAACCGCGCGAGATCACGTCGATGCCCGACACGGTGGAGGTACCCGTGGCGGCCAGCGCCGCGATCAGGTGCGAGAAGCCACCGCGCAGATCCGGGACCTCGATATCGGCGCTGTGCAGCGGGGTCGGGCCCGAGATGACCGCCGAATGGTAGTAGTTCTTCTGGCCGAAGCGGCAGGGCGTCCCGCCCAGGCACTCGCGGTAGACCTGGATGTTCGCACCCATCTTGCGCAGCGCCTCGGTGAAGCCGAAGCGATTCTCGTACACGGTCTCGTGCACGATGGACAGGCCCTCGGCCTGGGTGAGCGCCACGACGAGGGGCTGCTGCCAGTCCGTCATGAAGCCCGGGTGCACGGCCGTCTCCAGGGCGATCGAGTGCAGCGGCTCACCCGGGTGGTAGAAACGGATGCCGTCGGCGTCGATATCGAAGGCGCCGCCCACCTTGCGGAAGGTATTCAGGAAGGTCGTCATGTCGGGCTGGTGAGCGCCGCGCACGTAGATGTCGCCGCGGGTTGCCAGCGCGGCGGCCGCCCAGGAGGCTGCCTCGATGCGGTCCGGCAGCGCCGTGTGGCGGTAGCCGGTCAGCTTCGCCACGCCCTCGATGCGGATCGTGCGGTCCGTGTCCACGGAAATGATCGCGCCCATCTTCTGCAAGACGTTGATGAGGTCGAGGATCTCCGGCTCGATGGCCGCGCCCTTCAAGGTCGTGATGCCCTCGTTGCGAACGGCGGTGAGCAGGGTCTGCTCGGTGGCGCCCACCGACGGGAAGGGCAGCTCGATGATCGCGCCGTGCAGACCCGTGTCGGGACGCTTGATGTGCACGCCGTCGGGCTGCTTATCGACGATCGCGCCGAACTTGCGCAACGTCTCCAGGTGGAAGTCGATGGGACGCCCGCCAATCGCGCAGCCGCCAAGCTCGGGAATGAAGGCCTCGCCCAGCTGGTGCAGGAGAGGGCCGCAGAAGAGGATCGGGATGCGCGAGGCGCCCGCGAGCGTGTCGATGTCGGAGCGCGAGGCGACCTTGACGTTGGAGGGGTCCATGCGCAGCGTGCCGCGGTCCTGATCGAAGTCGATCTGAACGCCGTGCAGGCTCAGCAGGTCCGAGACGACATCGGTGTCGCGGATGAGCGGAACGTTGTACAGCTCCGAAGGGGTATCGGCGAGCAGCGAGGCGACCATGGCCTTGGGCACGAAGTTCTTGGCACCGCGAACGGTGATCTCGCCGCGCAGCGGGTGACCGCCCTCGACTTGCAGGATGGATGACATGAGCGCTCCTCACTAAGACGTAACTGGCCCCTACTCTAGCTAGGTAGGGGCCAGTGTGCGAAGTCGTTCAGTCGCGGGCGGACACGACGTCTTCTTTGGGGAGGAATTTCGCCGGGAGGGTGCGCGGCTTGAAGGACGGGCGCGCGGCCTCGTAGGCCTCGATCTCCTCCTCGTGGCGCAGGGTCAGGGCGATGTCGTCGAGGCCCTCCATGAGGGTCCAACGCACGTAGTCGTCGATCTGGAAGGTGCCGGACAGGGCGCCGGCCCGCCACGTCTTGTCTTCGAGGGACACGGTGACCTGGGTGCCGGGCTCGGCCTCGAGGAGCTTCCACAGGGACTCGCAGTCCTCCTGGGAGATGATGCCGGTGACCAGGCCTTGCTTGCCGGAGTTTCCGCGGAAGATGTCGGCGAACTTGGGGGCCAGCACGACGCGGAAGCCGTAGTCCTTGAGGGCCCACACGGCGTGCTCGCGCGAGGAGCCGGTGCCAAAGTCGGGGCCGGCGACCAGGACGGAGCCGTTCTTGTAGGCCTCCTGGTTGAGGACGAAGTCGGGGTCGCCACGCCAGGCGGCGAAGAGGGCGTCCTCGAAGCCGGTGCGTGTCACGCGCTTGAGGTAGACGGCGGGGATGATCTGGTCGGTGTCGACGTTGGAGCGGCGCAGCGGGACGCCGGTGCCGGTGTGGGTGATGAACTTTTCCATGGTGCGTCAGTCTTTTCTTCCGTGGGGGACGAGGCCGTGGCCCTCCCCCGCTGTCGGGTGGCGGGAGGGCGGGCCTCAGAGGTCGGCCGGGGAGGACAGGGTCCCTCGCACGGCGGTGGCGGCCGCGACGAGCGGGGACACCAGGTGCGTGCGGCTGCCCTTGCCCTGGCGGCCTTCGAAGTTGCGGTTCGAGGTGGAGGCGGAGCGGTCCCCCGCGTTCATCGTGTCGGGGTTCATGCCCAGGCACATGGAGCAGCCGGCGTTGCGCCATTCGGCGCCGAAATCGGTGAAGATCGTGTCGAGGCCTTCGGCCTCGGCCTGGAGGCGCACGCGGGCGGAGCCGGGCACGACCATGACGCGCACTCCCTCGGCCTTGCGGCGTCCCTTGACGACGGCAGCGGCGGCGCGCAGGTCTTCGATACGCCCGTTCGTGCAGCTACCGATGAAGACGGTGTTGACGGCGATCTCGCGCATCGGGGTGCCGGCCTTGAGGTCCATGTACTCCAGGGCGCGCTCGGCGGCCGCGCGGGCGGTCTCGTCGGTGAAGTCCTCGGGGTCGGGGACGGTGGCCGACAGGGGCACGCCCTGGCCGGGGTTCGTCCCCCAGGTCACGAAGGGTTCGATGTCGGCGGCCTCGAGGACGACCTCGGCGTCGAAGACGGCATCCTCGTCGGAGGCCAGGGAGGACCAGTATTCGACGGCGCGGTCCCAGTCCTCGCCCTCGGGGGCGTGAGGGCGACCCTTGATGTAGTCGAAAGTGGTCTGGTCGGGGGCGATCATGCCGGCGCGGGCACCCGCCTCGATCGACATGTTGCAGATCGTCATGCGTCCCTCCATGGAGAGCTCCCGGATCGCCTGGCCGCGGTATTCGAGGACGTATCCCTGGCCGCCGCCGGTGCCGATCTTGGCGATAACGGCGAGGATGATGTCCTTTGCGGTCGAGCCCTGGGGCAGGGAGCCGTTGACGGTGATCGCCATCGTCTTGAAGGGCGCCATCGGCAGGGTCTGGGTGGCAAGGACGTGCTCGACCTGGCTGGTGCCGATGCCGAAGGCCAGCGCGCCGAAGGCACCGTGCGTGGAGGTGTGGGAGTCGCCGCACACGATGGTCATGCCGGGCTGGGTGAGGCCCAGCTGGGGGCCGACGACGTGGACGATGCCCTGGTCGGCGTCGCCCAAGGAGTGCAAGCGAATACCGAACTCCTCGGCATTCTTGCGCAGGGTGTCGATCTGGGTGCGGCTCGTGATGTCCGCGATCGGCTGGTCAATGTTGACCGTGGGCGTGTTGTGGTCCTCGGTCGCGATCGTCAGGTCGGGGCGGCGCACCTGGCGGCCGGCCAGGCGCAGGCCCTCGAAGGCCTGGGGGCTCGTGACCTCGTGCACCAGGTGGAGGTCGATGTACAGCAGGTCGGGGGCACCGTTTTCACCCTTGGAGACGATGTGGTCGCGCCACACCTTTTCCGCCATCGTTCCGCTCATTGATCCTCCTCTGGTCCCCGCTGTGGAGACACGGTGTCGTCATGTTTCGTCACTTAATGGAAACGCCTTCATCTCACAGTGACCTGCTGATCTCACGTCTCGGACGCTCCTTTGATGTGTTTCACTATCCGACAGTTTGCCATCTCAAAAGCTGAGATATTAAATAGTTGTATGGAAGAGCAAACATCCAGTGGCGTTGGCGTCCTCGACAAGGCAGCGCTGGTCCTCAGCGCTCTCGAGGCGGGACCGGCCACGCTCGCACAACTCGTCACCAGCACCGGCCTCGCGCGTCCGACCGCCCACCGTCTCGCGGTGGCCCTCGAATATCACCGCATGGTCGCGCGCGACATGCAGGGACGTTTCATCCTGGGCCCCCGCCTGCAGGAGCTCTCCTCCGCGGCCGGCGAAGACCGCCTGCTCCAAGCCTCCATGCCCGTCCTCCAGGCCCTGCGCGACCACACGAAGGAATCCTCCCAGCTCTTCCGCCGCCAGGGGGACTACCGCGTGTGCGTCGCCGCCTCCGAACGCGAGATGGGTCTGCGCGACTCCATCCCTGTGGGCGCCACGCTCTCCATGAGCGCCGGCTCCGCCGCCCAGGTCCTGCTCGCCTGGGAGGAACCCGACCGCCTGCACCGCGGTCTGTACGGCGCTTCCTTCAACGCGACGATGCTCTCCGAGGTCCGCCGCCGCGGCTGGGCCCAGTCCGTCGGCGAACGCGAACCCGGCGTCGCCTCCGTGTCCGCGCCCGTGCGCGGCCCCTCCGGTCGCGTCCTGGCCGCTCTGTCGATCTCCGGCCCCATCGAGCGCATGGGCCGTCAGCCCGGACGCCAACACGGCCCCTCCGTCATGGCCGCCGCCAACCGCCTCTCTGAGTTCCTGGCCACCGTTGAGGACGCCGCAGAGCTCTGAGCCTCACGCGAAACATACCAGACGGGGAGGGCCGGGACGATCACTCGTCCCGGCCCTCCCCGTCTTCGCGCCCTCCCGTCAGGGAATCAGGCGCCCGGAAGCATCGAAGTTGTAGGTCGTGCCACCGAATGTGATGCGGCCCGTCGCCATCGCGCCCGAGGGGTGGCAGAAGTACCAGGACTGCCCCTCCTTGACCCAGCCGACAGCCATCTCGCCGCTGCCCGTCAGGAAGTACCAGGTGCCTCCCAGGTTCAGCCAGCCGGTGGCCATCGCGCCATTGGCGTGCAGGTAGTACCAGTTCGAGCCCAGGTGCTGCCAGCCGGTAGCCATCGCGCCGCTGCCACTGAGGTAGTACCAGGTGCCGTTATCGTCGAGCCAGCCGATCGCCATGACTCCCGACTGCGGATCCAGGTAGTACCAGGAGCCGCCGGTGGAGAGCCATCCGGTCACCATCGCGCCCGAGGGGGCGTAGTAGCGCCACTCGCCCTCTTCGTTGTCCCAGCCGGTCTTCATCCAGCCGGATGCGTCGAAGGCGTAGGTCGCGCCTCCCAGCTCGATGCGCTCGTTCGCCGGGTAGGTGCCGTCCGGGTATCGCAGCCACCAGCGGCCATCGGCGGCGCGCACCCACGTACCGTCGCTCGGGATCGGGCCCGGGGTCACGCGATCGCCAGCGCGCTGGGTGAAGACAGCGACCGTGCGGGCGGGAACCTCGACGACGCCGGTCTGGGCGTCGAAGGACGCATCCTTGACGACCGCGTCAGCACCCGTTGCCTGCGCCTCGTGCAGCATGAACACGCGGCCAGCCAGACCCTCGACACGCTGCTTGAGCGGCTGATCCGTCGCGTTGAACACGACGAGGGCCCCGTCGAGCTGCGGGTCGACGTCCGTGCCTTCCCCGGCCTCGTCGTTGATGAGCATCATGATGGTGCCATCGACGGCCCCCTCACCCGAGTTCGGGAAGCTCACCTTCGAGCGGATCAGGTCCGCGCTGCCCAACGTGAACAGGCGCGAGGAGGAACGCACGCGCAGGAAGTCCATCGCGATCTCCGAGGAGGCGTCGATCTGCTCCGGCGTCGGCTTCAGATCGGGGTTCTCCAGGAGCGGACGCATGTGATCCCACGCCGCGCCGTTCTTCGACTTCACGGGCAGGCCTCGACCGAAGCCGTTGTCCTTCATCGTCCAGTCGATCGCGTTGAAGTGATCGCCCGAGTTGAAGGAGTCGCGGTCCAGGGACTTCGAGCGCAGCATCTCCGTACCCGAGGCCCAGAACGCGGGCGACTGCGCGAGGGTCACCGAGGCCTGGCTGATGAGCGACATGCGCACGCGGTGGTCCATCGGCGCGCTCGCCGGCATCTTGTAGGTCACCAGGTCGAAGAGCGTCTCGTTGTCGTGGGCGTCCACGTAGTTGACGTTCTCCGCGGGCTGGGAGGCAAAACCCGCTCCCTGGCCGTTGTAGTCCAGCTGCGCACCCGTCAGCGTGTGTCCGTCGTAGGTGGTCAGCGTGTAATCCTTCAGGTTGCCCGCCAGGCCTAGCTTCACGAGGTCCACGCGATGCAGGTAGTCCGCGCGGCGCTCCGTCTCTGAGCGGGTGTCGAGGCCGTTGAAGTCGGAGAAGGCGCCGGAGCCGAAGCCCTGCATGACGCGGTGGTCATCGTCGAAGGGGCCGCCGCCGTGGACCGCGTCGCGCAGGCGGTCGTTGAAGGCGCCGATGCCGGTGCCGTCGAGCTGGCCCTGCGTGGCCTGGGTGAACAGCGCGTTGTTGGCGACCTCACCGAAGTTCCAGCCCTCGCCGTAGATGTACAGGCGCGAGCCGTCCACGCCGTCCTTCTCGAGGGTGAGCTGCGAGAGGGCCTCCTTGGCGCGCTTCATCTCATCGGCGGGGTGGTGCCCCATCAGGTCGAAGCGGAAGCCGTCGACGTGGTAGTACTTCGCCCAGTGGATCATCGAGTCGATCATGAGGCGTTCGCTCATCGCGTTCTCGGTGGCCACGTTCGAGCAGCACGTCGAGGTCTCCACGCCTCCCGAGGCGTTGAGGCGCTGGTAGTAGCCGGGCACGACACGGTCGAGGACCGAGTGGGCGTCCTGGCCGGCGGCGGGCGTGTGGTTGTAGACCTGGTCGAGCACGACCTGCATGCCGATGTGGTGCAGGCCGCCCACCATGGAGCGGAATTCGCGCACGCGGGCGCCACCGTTTTGGTGGGAGGCGGTGGCGTAGGAGCCTTCGGGGGCCATCCAGTGCAGCGGGTCGTAGCCCCAGTTGTAGGCGTCCTCGTCGGCGACGGCGGCCACGGCCGCCTGCTGTTCCTCGGAGGCCGGTCCGGCGTTGGCCGGGATGGCGGGTGTCTTCTGCTCGGAGCGCCTCTCGGGGATGGTGGCGATGTCGAAGGTGGGCAGCAGGTGCACCGTGTTCATGCCGGCGCTTGCCAGCTCGCTCAGGTGGCGCATGCCGTTGGACTGGTACTGCGTGAAGGCCATGTAGGTGCCGCGCATGTACTCGGGCACGGACTTGTCCGCGGCGGAGAAGTCGCGCACGTGCAGCTCGTAGATGGAGCGCTCGGCGTCATCGTCGATGACGGGCGCCTTGGTGTTCTTCCACACAGAGGGCGCGATCGAGGGGTTGTCCATGTTGACGGCCACGGAGCGCGTGGAGTTGACGGTCAGGCCCACCGAGTAGGGGTCGGTGACCTGGTTCGTTTCGACGGCTCCGGTGGCGGGCACGTAGACGCGCACCTCCCACAGGTACTGGGCACCCTCGTTGATGGTGCCCGCCGCGTTGTCCACGCTCCAGCGCCCGTCCTCGCCGCGCGTGGCGGGGGTGCGCACGGGGTCGCCTGCGATCTCATTGTCGGCACCGCGCGGGGTTCGAGTGTTCCACGAGAGCAGGGTGACGTCCTTGGCGGTGGGGGCCCACAGGGCGAAGGTCGGCTTGCCGGCGTCGTTCCATCCCACGCCGTACGAGGCCTGGGCTGCCTTGGCGGCGTAGATGGCGTCCAGGGCCGGGGCGATCTGGACACCGGTGAAGGCGTTGATCGTCTCACCCGACTTCTGCGCGACCGCGACCTGGCCGGTGAGGGCCTCACGCGCCCCGGCCTGGTCGAGGGGAGCCGTCAGCGCGATGTAGCCGTTGAGGTTCGGGTGAGCCAGCGTGACCTCGGAGGGGAGGTCACCGGCGACGCTCAGGGGCGTGATGGTGCCGCCACTCACCGTTCCATCGGTCAGGCCGGCGCCGCCCTCCGGGGCGGTCACGAGCTCGTAGGACAGGGCGGCGGATCCGTCCATGACCTGTGCGCGGGTGACGCCCTGTGGCAGAAGCGAGGTCGGCCACGCCAGCGTCGTCGCGTTCACCCAGTAGGCGCGCTGCTCGCCCGAGCCCGCCACGGGCGCGTCGGCGGCCGCGATGTCGAGCTTGTGGGTCGCAGAATCGTAGGTGAAGGTCACGAGCTTGTTCGCTTTCGTTGCAAACTGGTAGTTGGCGCCACCGGCGGCACCGTCCTGCCCGTAATTCTCATCCCAGGATCCGCCGATGGCAACCTTGAGCTCGTAGGAGCCCTCCGGGAGGGCCGCCGTCTGATAGGTGTAGGTGCCGTTGCCCGTGGGCTCCATGAGCGGGGCTAGGCAGTCGGGCTTCCAGTTGTCCGAGCAGCCCAGGGCCTGTTGCTCCGACCCGGGCAGGGTCACCATCTGGTCGGTGGCCGTATTCCACACGCGGTGCGTCGCCCGGTTGTAGTAGAAGGTGACGGCGGTTTCTTGCTTCAGGGAGTAGGCGATGTTCGCTCCCCCAGGCGCTCCCCCCTGGCCGTAGGAGGTGTCCCACGAGCCGCCTTCGGCAACCTTGTACTCGTAATCGCCGGCGGGAAGGGTGAAGGTGGCGGTGTAGACGCCGGTGGCGTCGCGAGTCAGCGCGGCTTTCTCGCACTCGGGTGCCCAGTCGGCGTCGCAACCCATGACCTTATTATGGTTACCGGGGATTGTCACCAGTACGTTGTCGCCGGCTCCAGCGCCCGCGGCGTCAGCTCCCTGCGCTCCCGCATCGTGGTTTGTCGCCTCCTCGGCCGGTTCCGCCCAGGCGGCTGGGAGCGCACCCCCCATCAGCGCTAGCGCAGTGCCCACGCCCAGGGCGCGACGCAGTAGCGTCCTGTTGTGTCGGTATGTCACGGAAGACTCCCTCGTCAAAACGGTCCCCTCTTATCGGGGCTGATTCATAGGTTAGACACTGTGTAAGGGTCAGGAAAGTTTTCTGCAAAGGACAAGCGAAAGCGCGGAGCTGAGGCAAACAAAAAACCTCACCACCAAATCGGTGACGAGGTTTGTGGTACCCCCAACCGGATTTGAACCGGTGTTAACGCCGTGAGAGGGCGTCGTCCTAGGCCGCTAGACGATGGGGGCCTTGATTCACTGATGAATCCGTACCCCCAACCGGATTTGAACCGGTGTTAACGCCGTGAGAGGGCGTCGTCCTAGGCCGCTAGACGATGGGGGCCTGACTGAAACTCGCGTCTCAGATCGCTGGGGTACCAGGACTCGAACCTAGAATGGCTGAACCAGAATCAGCTGTGTTGCCAATTACACCATACCCCATTGGGTATCACCCGCTTCGTTCTCACGTCGCTGGCGACAGGAGATAACTTTAGCGGAGAGCGCCTCGCCTGCCAAATCGAAAGACCGTGGCACCCATCACGTATGAAGAGTGGGCTCCCGACGCACCCGAACGACCGCTTGAGGCGCGCTCCCACGACGAAGCCCCGACCTCGGCCCGAATGAGGGCGACGAGGCCGGGGCTGAGCGCGGCGATCAGGCCAGGGAAGCGCGCAGGGCGCGCAGGCGGGCCAGCGAGGACTCGCGGCCCAGGATCTCCATGGACTCGAACAGCGGAGGCGAGACCTGGCGGCCGGTCACCGCGACGCGCAGCGGGCCGAAGGCCAGGCGGGGCTTGACGCCCATCTCGTCGACGATGCGCGCTCGCAGCGACTCCTCAAGGGAGGCGGTCGTGAACTCGGTGAGGCCCTCGACGGTCTCAATGGCGGCGTCCAGGACGTCGACGGCGTTGTCTTTGAGCTTGGAGACGGCCTTCTCGTCCGTTTCCAGGGCGTCGTCGGAGACAAAGAGGAAGCCGAGCATGCCCGAGGCCTCGCCGAGAACCTGGATGCGTGTCTGGACGAGCGGGGCGGCCTCGGTGAGGATCTCACGCTCGCGATCGGTCAGCGCCTCGAAGGAGTCGGCCGACACCAGCTCATCGCGGTGCAGGAAGGGCACCAGGCGGCCGCGGAAGTCCTCGCCATCCAGCAGGCGAATGTGCTCGGCGTTAATGGCAACGGCCTTCTTCTGGTCGAAGCGCGCCGGGTTCGGGTTCACGTCCGAGATATCGAAAGCACTCGCCATCTCCTCCATAGAGAAGATGTCGCGGTCCGGCGCGATCGACCAGCCCAGGAGGGCCAGATAGTTGTTGAGGCCCTCGGGGATCATGCCGGCGGCCTTATGCAGCAGCAGGTTCGACTCGGGGTCGCGCTTCGAGAGCTTCTTGTTACCCTCACCCATGACGTAGGGCAGGTGACCGAAGCGCGGCATGAACTTGGCAACGCCGATCGCTTCAAGCGCGCGGTACAGGACAATCTGGCGCGGCGTCGAGGAGAGCAGGTCCTCGCCGCGCAGGACGTGGGTAATCTCCATGAGCGCGTCGTCGATCGGGTTCACCAGCGTGTAGAGCGGGTGACCGTTGGCGCGCACGATGACGTAATCCGGGACGGAGCCGGCCTTGAAGGTGATCTCGCCGCGGATCAGGTCCGTGAAGGTGATGTCCTCGTCGGGCATACGCAGGCGCAGGACGGGCTGGCGGCCTTCGGCGCGGAAGGCGGCGATCTGCTCCTCCGTCAGGTCACGGTCGAAGCCGTCGTAGCCGAGCTTGGGGTCCTCGCCCTTGGCGCGGTGGCGCTCCTCGATTTCCTCGGGGGTCGAGTAGGACTCGTAGGCGTAGCCGGCCTCTAGCAGGCGCGCGGCCACGTCGCGGTAGATGTCCATGCGCTCGCTCTGGCGGTAGGGGCCGTGCGGGCCGCCCTTACCGACGCCCTCGTCCCAGTCGAGGCCCAGCCACTGCAGGGACTCGATGATCTGGTCGAAGGATTCCTGGGAGTCGCGGGCGGCATCCGTGTCTTCGATGCGGAAGACGAAGGTTCCTCCCGTGTGGCGGGCGTAGGCCCAGTTGAACAGGCACGTGCGGACCATGCCGACGTGAGGGGTTCCTGTGGGCGAGGGGCAGAAGCGGACGCGAACGTCGGCACCGGTGGCAGTTGTTTCACTCATGATTCTCCCATCCTACTCCAGGGGTGGCTGTTGCATTTGCTTGATGGGTGGGCGCGCTGCGACGCGCGCCGGGCACGCGAATACGCTGGACGCATGACAGGGATCGGCCTGGCCGCATCCGCCGCTACTCGATGGAGGACACCGTGTCCGTTCGACTCTTTTCCGACTCCCACCTCTACCGCACCGGCTCCCTGAAATGGACGGGCATCACGACCGCGAGCGGCGAGCCGACGATCGGAGCGTGGGTGGCGGAAATGGACTTCGCCACGGCCCCAGAGGTGGCCGACGCGATGAAGGGCGCGATCGATGATGGCCTGCTCGGCTACCAGCCGACCTGGCTGGAGCCGCGCATCGCGGGCGCGACCGCGGAGTTCCAGAAGCGTCGCTTCGGCTGGGACGTGGACGCCTCGCAGGTTCGCCTGGTTGCGTCGGTGTTGCCCGCGCTTGAGGCGACGATCGATCACCTGGTGCGCCCGGGTGTCCCGATCATCGTCCCGACGCCCGCCTATATGCCTTTCCTGACGATTCCGGGCAAGTTCGATCATCCCGTCATCGAGGTTCCTTCCCTGCGCGGCACGCGCGCGCTCGGGCGCGGGTGGGCGCTCGACCTGGAGGGGATTCGCGCAGGGCTCGAGGCCGGGGCGGGCCTGGTCATCCTGTGCAACCCGTGGAACCCGGTCGGCCGCGTCCTGCGTGAGGACGAGCTGCGCGCCCTGCACGACGTGGTCTCCGACTACGACGCCCTCGTGTTCTCCGACGAAATCCACTCCTCCCTGGTGCTGGATGAGCAAGTCCCGTTCGTCTCCTACGCGAGCCTCGGCCCCTCGTTTGCCTCCCACACGGTGACGGCGACCGCGGCGTCGAAGGGGTGGAACATCGCAGGGCTTCCCTCCGCGCAGGTGATCCTGCCCGACGAGGCTCTGCGCGAGCGTTGGGACGTGTTTGCCGCCGACGTGCGCCACGACGCCAACGTCATCGGCACGCTCGGCGCGATCGCCGCCTACGAGCGGGGCGAGGCCTGGCAGCGCGAGGTCAAAGATCTGATCCGCTCGAACGTCGACCTGGTGGAGCGCGCCCTGGCCGACACTCCCATCGACTTCGTGCGCCCCGAGGGAACGTACCTGACCTGGTGGGGCTTCGAGGGCGTGGACCTGGGCCCCCTCTCCCCCGCCGCGACGCTGCGCGAGCGCGCTCGCATCGCCGCCAACGAGGGCCGCACCCTGGGCGCCGACTACGCCTCGTGGGCGCGCATCAACCTGGCGTGTGCACCCGACGTGGCGTCGCGGATCGTGGAGGGGGTGCTCGGCCTGCTCTGATCGTTTCTCGCACGAGACGAGGCCGTGGCCGGCAGCGGTGGACATCCACCTCCCGGCCACGGCCTCGTGTGCGTCTGATTCTGCGTTCAGGTGCCCAGGGCCGCCTCGATGCCAGCGACCACGGTCTGGCGAGCCGCCGAGGCCGCCTCGACGACGGCGCTCGGATCCGTCGGGGCGTCGGCGAACGACAGGTCGGAGACGACCGACATGCCGGCAACGCGCACGCCCAGCGCGTGCAGGGTGATCGCCTCCATGACGGTCGACATTCCCACGCAGTCCACGCCCAGGCCCGCGAGGATGCGGGTCTCCGCCATCGTCTGATACTCGGGGCCGCGCAGGATCGCGTAAGTCCCCTCGCGCTGGCAGACCCCGCGCAGAGCCCCCGTCATCTGGGCATCCCACACGGCCGACACGTCCAGGAACAGCGGACCATCGAAGGGCGAGGCGCCGCTGAGGTTCACGTGGTCGGTGATCGCCATGACGTCGCCCAGGTTCCAGGGCTTCAGGCAGCCGTTCGCGTTCGTGAGAACCGCACGGCTGATCCCGGCGGCAACGCCGGCGCGAGACAGGGCCGTCACGGGGCGGGCACCCAACCCCTCGTAGAGGTGCGTGCGGCCTGTGGCCACGAGGACCACTCCCCCGTTCGTCTCATAGGCGCGTAGCTCGCGGCCGTGACCATCCGCGACAGGCGCGACAACACCGGGGATATCACCCAGGGGAACCGCGCCCACAGGCGCGCCCCAGGCCTCGTCAAGGGCGCCAGCCAGACCCGAACCAAGCACGACGAGCGCATCCGGGCGCCCCGCAAGAGAGGTGAGGACCCGGGCACCGGCCACGGCCTCGTCGTCGAGGAGAGCCTGGGGGAAGCGCGGGTCGACGCTCACCGCTCGCCCTCGTCCGCGCCCTGCGCGTACGTACGCGAAGCCAGCTTCTCCTGCGCGCGCACGCGCCCCGCGCTGGTCACCCAGTAGCCGACGAAGCCGACGACCATCGCCAGGAGGATGCCGATGTTGGCGCCCGCCCAGTCACCCTCGCGACCCCCCAGGGGGCCGAGGAGGTAACCCTGCCAGGACAGCCACGAGGCATTCGCGTTCACGACCAGGCCCCAGCCCACCAGCGAGCCGACGATCAGGGAGGCGACCGCACCCCAGTTCACCGAGCCGTAGCGGCCCGAGGGGGTAAAGAGGGAGGGCTCGTCGTAGTCCTTGCGACGCAGCGCGATGTCCGCGAGCATGACGCCACCCCACGCGGCGATGACGACGCCGAGGGTCGTGAGGAACGCCGTGAAGGGGGTCAGGAAGGAGTCCGCGAAAAACACGACAACAATCGTGCCGACCGTCATGATCGTGCCGTCAATCGCGGTGGCGACCGGGCGCGAGACGGGCACGCCCGTAGCCAGCAGCGACAGGCCCGAGGAGTAGATATCCATGACGATGCCGCCGATGAGACCCAGGATCGCAACCAGCGCGAAGGGGATAAGGAACCAGGTGGGCAGCAGCGTGGTGAGCGCACCGATCGGGTCATTACCGATCGCCTCGGAGAGGGACTCATCGGCCGAGCCGACCAGGAGGATACCGAAGAAGACGAGGATGACCGTGGGCAGCGCCGCGCCCACCGTCGTCCAGCCGACCACGCCCCGCGTCGAGGCGGCGCGCGGCAGGTAGCGCGAGTAGTCGGCGGCCGCGTTAATCCAGCCGAAGCCGAAGCCCACGAGGAGCATGCAACCCGCACCGAGCACCGCGGTCAGGGGCGCCGAGGGACGCGAGGAAAGGACCGCGAAGTCGATCGTCGGTGCGACCAACACCAGGTAGACGATCGTCAGAGCCGCGGTGGCCCAGGTGATCCACGTCTGCACCTTCATGATCGCCTCGAAACCGAGGATGCCCGAACCCGCCGCCAGGACGACGACGAGGATCAGCGCGATGATCTGTGCGACGACGTGGTTCGTGAAGCCGAGCGCCCCCATGACGGTGGCCGTGGCCTGGACGGCCATGATCGCTAGAAAGGTCTCCCAGCCCACCGTCAGGATCCACGAGATCGCCGCCGACACGCGGTTGCCGTTGAAGCCGAAGGCCGCGCGCGACAGGACCAGCGTCGGGGCGGAGCCGCGCTTGCCGGCGATCGCGATGAGGCCGCAGACCAGGAAGGACAGGGTCACGCCCACGACGGACACGACGATCGCCTGGGCGAGGGAGAGGCCGAATCCGAGGATCCACGAGCCCCACGAGATACCCAGGACTGAAATATTCGCCGCGAACCACGGCATGAACAGGTCAGAGGGTTTCCCCTTGCGATCGGATTCGGGGATGACGTCCAGGCCGGCCATTTCGACGGCCAGAGCGCCCGATGACTGGGGTTCGCTCACGGTGTGCTCCTATGCGACGGAGATATTGTCAGAACGACGTAATCCTATCACACAGGTCACACGATTAGGCTCGCACGACGGGATTCGTCAGGCGCCCGATCCCCTCAATCTCGATCTCCACGCGATCCCCCACATCGACGAGGCCGGCGCCCGCGGGCGCACCCGTGGCGATCACGTCGCCGGGCAGCAGCGTCATCTGGCGAGACACGTAGGAGACCAGCTCGAACGGGTTCCAGATCATGTTCGCGGTCGAGCTGTCCTGAGCCTTCTCCCCGTTCAGGTAGGAGCGAATCGCCAGGTTCGTGACGTCAAGCGTCGGATCAACCGTGATCCACGGACCCAGCGGGCACGCCGAGTCGAAAGACTTGCCGCGCGACCAGGGGCCGCCCGTCATCGCGTCGCGCGCGGTCGCGTCGTTGGCGATCGTGTAGCCGAGGATCACCTGCGGCGCGTCCTCCACGCTCACGTCCTTCGCCAGGGACTTGATGACGACCGCGAGCTCGCCCTCGAAGGCAACCTTGTTCGACCATGCGGGGATCGCGATCGGATCGTCGGGACCCACGACCGAGGTATTGGCCTTGAGGAAGATCGGCGGCTCAGGGCGCTCATCCGCCGGGATCGGGGTGTCCGAGTAGTTGTCACCGATGCCCACGACCTTGGACCGCGGGATCACCGGGGAGAGCAGGCGCACCTCGTCCAGCTCGTAGATTTGGCCGGAGGGTTCCACGGGCGAGAACAGCGGATCACCCTTGAGCCCCACGATCCTCGTCGAGCCCTCCTCCAGGGCGCCGTACACCGGGTTCGTACCATCGGAAAAACGTGCGATTCTCATGCCGGTAGCCTAACGCAGCTGCGCGTGCGCCGCGCCGAGCAGCGCCGACACACACGACGCCGGGTGCACGAGACACGAGATGTGCCCGGCGCACCCGGCGAGGTGGTCGGCAGGTATTACTTCTTCTTCTGCTTGGGGCGCTTCCAGACGTTGCCCGGGACGTCGCGCGGCAGGAGGGGGTTGTTGCGGCCAACGAAGACGGGATCCTCCACCCCGGCCTTGCGCTGGAGCTGATAGTCCAACAGGGCGCCGATGACCCAGCGCCACAGGAACACGAGGGCCACCAGGTTCGTGATCGTCATGACGGCCATCGCAATATCGACGGCGTTCCACACGACGTCCAGGGTCAGCAGCGCACCGATCGTCGCAGAGAGCACGCAGACGACGCGCACGGTCCAGCTCGCCCAGCGGGCATCCCCGAACACGAAGGACATGTTCGTATCGGAGTAAACGTAGGCCGCGATGATCGAGGAGTAGGCCAGGACGAAGATCAGGATGGCCATGGGCACGATAGTCCAGGCACCCAGCTCGTTGGCGACGGCGAGGGTCGTCAGGTTCGAGGGGTTCACGTCCGCGCCGCCCCACACCTTCTCGCCCGCAATGAGGATGACGAAGGCGGTCGCCGTGCACACGACGATGGTGTCGATGAAGACGCCGAGGGACTGGATGAGGCCCTGGCGCACGGGGTGGGACACGGTCGCGGTCGCGGCGGCGTTGGGAGCGGTACCCTGGCCGGCCTCGTTGGAGAAGAGGCCGCGCTTGGTGCCGTTGATCATCGCTGCGATGATGCCGCCGCCCAGGCCGCCGACGGTGGCGTTCGCAGAGAAGGCGGAGGTGAAGATCTGGCCCAGCACGGTGCCGAACTGCGTGATGTTCATGAGGCACACGACGGCGACCATGATGACGTAGACGGTCGCCATGATCGGGGCCATCCACTCGGTGACGCGTGCGACGGTACGAATGCCGCCGAAGATGACCATCGCGGAGAAAACGAAGATCAGGCCTGCGACGGTGAGCTGCGCGGCCGAGAAACCGCCCGCACCGGGCAGAGGCTGCTTGGCGGCCTCACCGAAGGCGCTGGTGAGCGTGCCCGCAATGGCGTTGGACTGCACGGAGGTGATGACGACGCCGCAGGTGATGACGGTGATGACGGCGAACACGTTGGCCAGGACGCGGTTCTTCATGCCGCGCTTCATGTAGTAGGCGGGGCCGCCGCGGAAGGAGCCGTCGGAGTGACGCACTTTGAAGATTTGGGCGAGGGTCGCCTCGAAGAACGCGGTCGCCATGCCGACCAGGGCCACGACCCACATCCAGAAGATCGCGCCGGGACCGCCCATGAGGAGGGCCGCGGCCACGCCGAAGACGTTGCCGATGCCGACGCGGGCGGCCAGCGAGATCGCGAAGGCCTGGAAGGAGGAAATGCCGCCGTCGGCGCCCTTGCGCGAGCCGAGGACCGTGCGGATCATCTCCGGGAAGAGGCGCACCTGGACGAACACGGAACGCCCCGTGAGGAAGAGGCCCACGCCGATCAGGATAACGATCGTCAGGTGCATCGTGATCCAGTCGGCGATGTCCTTTTCGATCGCAGCTATCTGTTCCACAGGAACCTCCCGGGGTGTCAATGGGCGAGGCCGTGGATAGGTCGCGGGGTCTCGCGCGCGTCGCGGGCCGCACCCGCTCGTTGTATGGGACCAGTTCATCTTGCCACAGGGCCGCGCGCCCGGCAGGCGACGTCTCGCCACGCGCACGGCCGCGTCTGCGCCTGACCGGCCCCGGCCTCGTCCATGAGCGGCGGGAAGGCCGCGGCGGTGCGGGGACGCAGACGTGGGCGCACTCTGGGACAATGGGGGCATGAGCGCGACTTTGAACCAGATCCTGGACGACCTAGAGGACGCGGGGCAGCTGAGGGATGACGACGCCCTGTACGAGGCCTTCACCTCCTGGGCGCAGGGCACTGGGCGTCCGCTCTACCCCCACCAGGAGGAGGCCCTGGTGGAGATCCTGGCGGGCAACCACGTGATCGCGGCGACCCCCACGGGGTCGGGCAAGTCGATGATCGCGCTGGCCGCGCACTTCACGTCGATGGCACACGGAGGCCGCTCCTACTACACGGCGCCGCTCAAGGCCCTGGTGTCGGAGAAGTTCTTTGACCTGGTGTCCCTGTTCGGCGCGGATAACGTCGGCATGGTGACCGGCGACGTGTCTCTCAACGCCGACGCGCCCATCATCTGCTGCACGGCCGAGATTCTGGCGAATCAGTCGCTGCGTGAGGGGCCGACGCTGGACACGGACATGATCGTCATGGACGAGTTCCACTTCTACGGGGACCGTCAGCGCGGCTGGGCGTGGCAGGTGCCGCTCCTGGAGCTGAGGACCCCGCAGGTGGTGGCAATGAGCGCGACGCTGGGCGACACGACGCGTTTCGAGCGCGCGTGGAAGGAGCGCACCGGGCGCGACGTCTCCCTCATCGACGATGCGGAGCGTCCCGTGCCCCTCGAGTTCGAGTACGTCGTGGATCGCCTGCCCGATACGGTCGAGCGGCTGCTGGGCGAGGGCCGTTGGCCCGTCTACATCGTGCATTTCTCCCAGCGCGACGCGGTGGCGACCGCGCAGTCGTTTGACCGTTCGTCGCTGATTTCCCCCGAGCAGAAGAAGTTGATCGCCGCGCAGCTGGCGGGCGTGTCTTTTACGAAGGGATTCGGGCAGACCCTGAAGTCTCTGCTCACGCAGGGCATCGGCGTGCACCACGCGGGCATGCTGCCGCGCTACCGGCGCCTCGTCGAGCGCCTCACGCAGGCGGGCCTGCTGCCGATCGTGTGCGGCACGGACACTCTCGGCGTGGGCATCAACGTGCCGATCCGCACGGTGCTGATGACGTCGCTCGTGAAGTACGACGGGCGGCGCATGCGCCACGTGAGCGCGCGCGAGTTCCACCAGATCGCGGGGCGCGCGGGCCGCGCCGGCTTCGACACGGTCGGTTTCGTGCGCGTCCTGGCCCCCGAGCACGAGGTGGACGCCGCCCGTGAGCGCGCACGCCTGAGCGCCGCACAGGAGGCGGCCCGCGACGCGCGCGAGGCCAAGCGCGCCGCGAAGAAGTCGGCGAAGAAGCGCAAGGGCCCGGGCGAGGGCGAGATCTCGTGGACGCGCTCGACGTTCGAGCGCCTCGTCGACGCAGCCCCCGAGCAGCTCACCAGCCGCTTCGAGATGACGCACGCGATGGTCCTCAACGTGCTGGCCGGGGCTCCTGCGGCCGGGCGCGACCCGGGCGAGCACCTCGTGTGGCTGGCGCGCAACAACGATGATCCGCCCACGGATCGCAACCCGCACCTGCGCCGCCTGGGTGAGATCTACACGTCGATGAAGCAGGCGGGCGTCGTCGAGCACGTGTCTTCAGCGCAGGCCTCGGCCTCGGGTGAGCCTCGCCTGCGTGCGGCCACCGACCTGCCGGACGACTTCGCACTCAACCAGCCGCTCTCTCCCTTCGCGCTGGCGGCGCTCGAGCTGCTGGACCCCGAGTCCCCGACGTTCGCCCTGGACGTCGTCTCGGTCATTGAGTCGGTCCTGGAGGACCCGCGCCCGCTCCTGTTCGCGCAGGAGAAGGCGGCGCGCGCCGAGGCCGTGGCTGCGATGAAGGCGCAGGGCATGGAGTACGACGAGCGCATGGCCGCCCTGGAGGAGGTGACGTGGCCGCGCCCGCTGGCTGATCTGCTGGGGGACGCGTTCGCGGTGTACCTGCACGCGAACCCGTGGATCGAGGATCAGGAAATTTCCCCGAAGTCGGTCGTGCGCGAGATGATCGAGAACGCGCTGACGTTCACGGGGATCGTGGGCCGCTACGACGTGGGTCGTTCCGAGGGCATCGTGCTGCGCTACCTGACGGACGCGTACCGAGCGCTGCGCCAGATCGTGCCGGACGAGCTGATGACGGACGAGCTGCGGTCGATTATCGCCTGGCTGTCGGCGCTGATCCGCGCGGTCGACTCCTCGCTGCTGGACGAGTGGGAGGCCATGTCCACGGGTCAGGCCCTCCCCGCGTCCGATGGCGACGGCACGGAGGGCACGGAGCTGGCGTTTGGCGCGCGGGAGGACGGGACCGTTCCGTTCAGCGCGAACCGTCACGCGTTCCGCACGGCGATCCGCTCGGCCCTGTTCGAGCGCGTGGAGGCGATGAGCCGCGACAACGTCGAGGCCTTGGCGCGCCTGGACGAGGCCTCGCGCACCCCGCTGGTTGCACCGTGGGGCGAGGACGAGTGGGACGCGGTGCTCGAGCGCTACTGGGCGGAGCACGAGTGGATCGGCATCGACCAGCGGGCGCGCGCCCTGTCACTGTGCTCCTTGAACGAGACCCCGACCCGCGAGGACGTACTGGAGCTGGCTCCCGCTACGGCTTCTTCCGATTTCGAGCGCGGCCAGGTGGCGCGCATCGAGGCGATCGCGGACGCGGTGGATGAGGCTGCGGCCGGCACCTTCTGGCTGGCCACGCAGACCCTGTTCGACCCGGAGGAGGACATGGACTGGCGCATCGTCGCCCTCGTGGACGTGCCGGCCTCGGACGAGGCTGGAAGGGTTGCCCTGGCGACGATCACCGTCGGGGCGAGGTAAGTCCCTCGCGCAGCTAGTCACAGAGTGGCTCACCTACACGACGGGCGGGGACAGTTGCATGACAACTAACCCACGGTTACCATGTCACCATCGAGAAAGGACATGGCATGGAAGCCGCAACAGTCGCCCAGTGGGCATTTTTCAACGAGGTCCCGATTCCCCAGGACGTCTCCAACATCCTGATTCCCGGCGAGCAGCCCTACGCGGCTTTCGCAACAACGCGAGACTCTGCAATCTTTACGTCGCAGCGCCTCATCGTGCGCGACGCGCAGGGAATCACCGGCCGCAAGGTCGAAATCTACTCACTGCCCTACAAGAACATCAACATGTGGTCGACCGAGAACGCCGGCACAATCGATATGACTGCCGAGGTCGAGCTCTGGACCCGCGCAGGCCATATCAAGATCAGCCTGGGCCGACACATCGACGTGCGCCGCATCGACACGCTCATCGCAAACTGCGTCCTGAACTCTCACTGAGAGTCGTCACCCTCAATATTGAACCCGCCCGCTTCGCGACAGCTCACAGCTGCGACGAGCGGGCGGGTTTCTCAGCGTCGGGAGGGCGAAACAGCGCTCTCAGTCGCTGCTGCGCACATCCTGCGTGCAATCCGCATGCGTCTTCGACGTGGGCTTCTCGCCGATTCCCTGCTGGAGCCGCACAAGGTATCCGTCGGGGTCCTGGATGAGGAACTGCCGGACACCGATCTCTACATCGCCCGCCCGGTACCACTTCTCTTCGGGTTCGACGAAGATCGGCCATCCTGCCTCTGTGATGCGCTGCAACGTGCCGTCCAGATTGTCGACCTGAACCTCGAAGTTGATACCGCGACCAAGGGGGAACTCAAGGGGACCTGTCGCCCACGTCCTACCCTGGTCGATCTGGTCGAGCATCAGGTGCGCCCTGCCCATAACGAGGTATCCGAATCCTTCTTCGGGACGCTCGTATCTCAGAGAGAAGCCAACGAGGTCGCACCAAAAACGGCGCGATGCCTCGTAATCGGTGACGGCAAGTTCTGGAACGAGATCGGGATTGGTAGTCATGGAATTACTCTAGTGCGTCCCAATGCGTCAGCGCCGGGACGCCTTGCGGATCAGCCAATCGGCGCCCGCGAAGAGCGCCATGAAAAGCAGGGCGCCGATCAGGATCGCCACGATGTTGATCGCAACCTGCGTATAGCCGATGCGCCACACGTTCACGAAGCCGTAGGGGTACTGGTGCGTGAAGGAGCCTCGCACGAGCGTGTACGCCACCCACGCGACCGGGATCAGCAGGGCGCGCCCCAGCGTCGCCCACGTGATGCCGCCGCGCGGTCCCGCGAGCGCTGCCGTGCCCACGAAGGCGGCGGGGACAACAATGTGCTGGAGCGGGTTGGTGACGAGCGCGTAGCCGGAGAGGACCTCGTAGGGGCCGATGAGCGTCGCGTAGACGATCGCGGTCACCGTGATCATCATGAGCGCGCACAGGTGCGTAGCCCTCCCCCACGCACCCACACGGCCCCGGCGCGCGACGAGGGTCGAGATGATCGCAACCATGATGTTGGACAGCTCGGTGAAGTAGGACAGGCAATTGATGAGGCGCTCGGGCGCGCCCGCCCAACCGTGGGCGGCACCCGCAAAGAGGCCCTCCTCGACGTAGGTCGGCGCAGCGTAGCCATCAAAGGCCGTAATGATAAGGGTGGCGGCGACGCCCACCCAGGCGAGGGCGGCAACCCCCCAGTAGGCGGCGCGCCCGCGGCGGCTTAGTTCAGTCATAGTCATCGTGTTTGATGATGACACAGCGGGAAAACTCAGTCACGGTAAGGGTGCAAGCATCCCACGACCCGGTCATGCGGCCCCAACGGGCCTCCCCGCATTCCTCCCCCACCCGGTGGCTCCGCACACACGCCCCCTCATTTCCGCATGCAATTCATTATTCGGATCTGCCTTGAGAGCTCAGAAACCGCATGATTTCAAGGGATCTCATTCAAAATCTGAAGGAGAGACAGGGGAATTGCATGCGAAATTTTGGGGGCGCGGGAGTATCGGTGGCTGGAACGAAGACCAGGCAGGAGCCTGGGACAACGACTGAAACAGGGCGAGGCCGGGGCTGCCCGCGCGGGCACATGCACACCGCGTAGGCCGGCGTCCACTCGAGCACCGGCACGTGTACGGAACGAGGCCAGTCAGACCTGGGCGAGGTCCGTGACCTCCGCGTTCGTCAGCTCGACGAGGTCGAGGGGGCTCAGCTCGACGCTGAGGCCTCGGCGCCCGCCCGAGACGATCATGGTCTCGTGGTCCAGGCACGCCGAGTCGATGAACAACCGGTGCGAGGTCGTCTGCCCGAGCGGACTGATTCCGCCCACGACGTAGCCGGTGCGGCGCTGTGCGACGGCCGGGTCGGCCATGGCGGCGCTCTTGGCCCCGGCGGCCTTGGCGATGAGCTTCATCGACAGGTGAGCCAGGGCGGGCACGCAGCCGACGACGAACTCGCCGGTGGGCTCCAGGCGCACCATGAGCGTCTTAAACGCTTGGGTCGGGTCGATGCCTAACTTTTCGACGGTTTCCTCGCCGAACGCCCGGGCGGCCGGGTCGTGCTCGTACTCGTGGACGGTATAAGCAACGCCGGCCGCTGTGAGCGCCTCGATGGCGCGGGTGGGACCACCGCCGTGATCCTTGCTGTGTTTACGAGCCATGACCCCAGTGTAGGACGCGTCAGATGATCGAGGCCGCGGGGTCGTTGACGACAACCTTGCCGAAGGGGAAGCAGGTGATCGGGATCATCTTGAGGTTCGCGATGGCCAGCGGGATGCCGACGATCGTGACGGCCTGCGCGGCGGCGGTGGTCACGTGACCGATGGCCAGCCACAGGCCCGCAACCAGGAACCACACGATATTCATGAGGGCCGATCCGGCACCCGCACTGGGCTGGTCGACGACGCGCTTACCGAAGGGCCACAGCACGTATCCGGCGATGCGGAAGCAGGCCACGCCCGCGGGGATCGTGACGATGAAGATGCAGGAGAAGAGTCCCGCGAGGAGGTATCCCAGGAAGAGCGGGAGCCCTCCGAAGAAGAACCAGATGATGTTGAGCAGGGTACGCATTGCGTGTCCTTTCGTTGATCTGTGAACATTCTAGTCTGCCACACCGCGCGTCTCGAATCCCCCTGAGTGGCCCCTGATTGGCCCCTGAAAGTATCTCCGCGCGTACCATGAACCCATGAGCATTCCCGAGGCCATCGCCGCTGCCCGCGACCGCATCGACCGCGCGATGTCCGCGTGCGGCCGCACGGATTCAGTGCACCTGGAGCTGGCGGTCAAGACACGCACGCCCGAGGAGTGCCGCACCGCCGCCGCTGCCCTGCGCGAGGCGGGCCTGCCGATCCTGCTGGGCCACAACCGCGTCCAGGAGGCGCGCGCAACGGTGGACGCGATCCGCGAGGTGCCCGGCGCGCGCATCCACCTGATCGGCCCCCTGCAGTCCAACAAGATCAACCAGGCGCTGGCCTGCGTGGACACGATCGAGTCGCTGGACTCCCCCGCCCTGGCCTCGAAAATCGACGCGCGCGCAACCGGCACGCTCCCCGTGTTCGTCGAGGTGAACGTCTCGGGCGAGGCCACGAAGCACGGCTGCGCCCCCTCCGACGTCGCCGCACTGATCGACGCGGTCGAGGCATCGGTCCACCTGCAGCTCGCGGGCTTCATGACGGTTGGCCTGAACTCCCCCGTCGAGGCCGACGTGCGCGCTGCCTACGCGCAGCTGCGCGCCATCAGGGACGAGGCCGCCGCGCGCCTGGGCGCCGAAGAGGCGGACCTGGCGCTGTCGATGGGCATGAGCCGCGACCTGGAGTGGGCGATCGCCGAGGGGGCGACGATCGTGCGCCTGGGAACGGCTGTTTTCGGCGCCCGCCGCCTCTGACAAGACCGCCCATCCACGCCCGCATCACACCTGTTAGGATCGACAGCATGATGAGCGTTCTTGCTGGACTATCAGCGTCGATCCTGGCACTCGCCCCGATCACCAACCCGATCGGTGGTCTCGCGGCGTTCGCAGGACTCACCGCCGGCAACACCCCGGCCGCTGTGCGCTCGCAGGCGTGGAAGACCGGCATCTATGTGTTCGCCATCCTCACCGTGTTCGCTGTCAGCGGCTCGCTCATCATGCGTTTTTTCGGCTTCGACCTACCCTCTCTGCAGATCGCGGGCGGCCTCGTCGTCGCACACTCGGGCTTCTCGATGCTGGAAAACAAGCGCCGCGCCACCCACGAGGAGGCTCAGCACGCGACGACCAAGCCGGACGTGTCCTTCTCCCCCATGGCGTTGCCTCTCATCGCGGGCCCGGGCTCAATCGGCGTCGTTATCGCGTTGGCTGCCCGCAACACGGCCATCGGATTCCACGTCGGCATCGTCCTCGGAATCGCAGTGACGGCCGCCATCATCGCGCTGCTGCTGCGCTACGGCACTCCCTGGATCGACAAGCTGGGCGCCACCGGCGTCGGCGCGATCGTGCGCATCATGGGCTTCCTGATCCTCGTCATCGGCGTCGAGCTCATCATCCACGGGGTGCGCGCACTCCAGCTCTTCTAAGCTCTCGCCCGCCCCGGCCTCGTCTCCCGGGACAAGCCGCGCACGATTTCTCGAGGACGCGACACGCTAACCGCGCTCGGACAGCAATGACACCGACAGGCGCCGATAGCGCTCACGGAGCCACGGACGCAGGTCGAGGCTCCTTCCCCTGACGTTGATGCTCGTGAGGCGAGTCGGTACCTCGACCATGTCCAGAGCCTCGCCGTACTCGGCGATCATGGAGCGGACAGCTTCTTCGATGACTTCTCGCTCAACGCGACACATATCGGCGATACTGCGGAAATCATCCAGACAGATATCCGCCGAGATCTCCTTGCCGCATAGCTTGAGCGCCATATCCTGGGGCCGATCAAAATAAACGGCCGTACACACCAGATCATAGGCAGGCGAGAGAACGCCGTTGCGACGATCCGGATACACCAGGCTCCAATTCTTCAGATGGGCATCATCGTTGCCACACAACATATTGAATACCGTCCGACGGACACACTCAACAAGCGACAGCAGGTCGTAATTCCGGTACGCGACCTTCATCACGTACTCGACCGAACTCTGATATTTCGACCGCTGAAATCCCGGCAGATTACCCGCCTGACAGAAATCCTCCATATGAACGCGGCCTTGATCGCTCCTGTCGAAGCGTGCAATGCTGAATGCGTGTTCCTCTTGTGTGACCCAATCGGAGGGCGCAATCTCAACGTTCTCCCGATGCACAACATCGAAGTCAGGAACCTCAATGTCACACGCCTTGGCGAGCGACATCACGTAGAACTCATTGTGGACAAGCGCGTCGTACTCACCCGGCGGAGGCAGCTTGACGATACGGTCTCCATACTCGCCGCTGCCTGGCAGCGTCAGGCGCTGATCACAGGACTTCATCGAAAACTTCAGGACATTACCAGCAATGGATGCACGAATCAGCGAATCCGCTGAGGACGACGCGAAATCACCGGATCGAACGGCATCATCCGACGAACCCGGGGTGGGATCCCCGATACGGGACACCGTGACAGCTCCCGGCAAATCATCGCCGAGCGCGCCAAGGATGCCCGGCTCGTTTTCCTCTCTCAGTCCATGCTGAGCACACACAATCGTTCGAAGCAACCCTTCAGGCAGGAGGTTAGAAAACCACAGCGGAAGAACCAACTGGCCTTTCACGCTTGTTTCACGGCGCATCCCATTCTCAAACCAGAAGCCAAGAACAGGCCGATCCACGCGCCAGTAGTACTCGTCGATGAAACGAAAAGAGCTCTTGGACGCATAGCATGAAATTGTGCCAACTTCGATGCCATGCAAGCTGACACGAAACTCAGCTTCGGGAAAATAGCGCGACATCTGCGTTCCTTTCACGACAACTCTACGGGCGCGAACGACACGTAATCCCATGCCATCATCGAATCGAAGAACTCATTCACCCGCGCGGAGACCACTTCCTCACGCCGACTGATCAACATCTCCGGATCCATCTGAGGTTCGCTCTCTTCTGTCCCCTCGGGAAGCATGAGCATGTCCGCATGCGCAGTCATAAATACCCGCAACGCATCCTCATCCTCCCTCGCTTCCTCATTAACCAGCAAAATTCTATTGGCGAGCGATGAATAGCGGCCGCCACTGTCCACACCCATGCGGTCATATCCGACGTAATCTACGAGGAGATCAGCCGCGCTGCCGTAGTCTCCAACGAGCGAATCGAACAAGGCTGTCAGAGCTTGCCCGGTGCAGTCCTCCGAACGCATGTAATGAGACCACATGGCACACACACATGCCTTCGCGTCCGAACGGTTCATTCTCGCAGTCGGGATCGCGATGCGATCTGCCGTCACTCTCTCACCGACGCTTTCCAGTAGCTCCTGAACAGAATCCGATTCGTCGCCACGCCGCACGCTCTTCAGGAAAGTCCGCGTCTGGACGTTCCCGCTACTGATAGTGCCCTCAATGGTCTTGACAATGGTCCGCCACACCCACCGCTTCAACAGCTCTTTGTTACGCCTCTTCGGCTCGGGGAACAACGCGAAGAACCGCGACACCACCACCAGAATCGCGCTGTACGGCAGTAACGTAACATGTGGAATACAACAATTGTCTTGGAGGAATCGCGTCGCTCGCTTCAAGACGAGCTCCGTCTGGGCGTACGCTTCGTCGCGGTCCTCATCCGGGAAATCGGAGTATCTACGTCGTTCATCCCCAAATTCATCGCGTCCATCGCGCATATAGTCTGGGTACCGACGCGCCTTCAACACATTGAGCACTTGATCTTCCGACAGTAAACCAAAGTTCGTTGAGCGAGCCACAGCATCCGAAATCGAGCGCAGAGTACGCCCATCGGATACGGAGCTGTTGAGCGCTTCAAACACCTCGGAAGACTTGAGCTTCTTACCGCTCTGATTAATGCGATCAAAGATGACGCGGAGCTTATCCTCGTCTGCTCCCTCCAGCACGGTGGCCGGAACGCTCACGGCGTTAAAGGTATTGAATGCCTCCTGGTAACGACCGCGCAGCGCTTGGAATTCGGTGTTCTCCTCGAACCACTGCCAGGCGCTCTCAAAGTCGAAGAGACGAAAGAGCGGCATGACGGCACGGGAATGACGCCCCAGGGTTGAAACAACGCAGGAATTCTCCAGATCGTACCCCACCGCAAAGCGACGATCTCCTACGCTGCGTGCGTCCATCGCGTTGACAATACTCGTCACGCGTTGCTGACCGTCGACGAGCCATAGTGCGTCCGGGCGCCCAGGGGCGTCGATATCGATGGAACCCACAGTGACCCGCTGCGCCGGGGCCTCACGTTTCCACATGAGCAGGTTCCCGATCGGATACCCCTGGTGCAAGGAATCAAAGAGGGCCACGACGTCTTGGTTCGTCCATCGGAAGGAGCGTTGAAAGTCGGGGATTCGTACGCGCCCCGTCGCCACCAGGTCACGCAACTCAGAGAGCCTGAAGGTTTCGTGTTTCGGCTGCATCGCTTCGCTCGACATGCGTCCATGTTACTCCGACACCGATGCTCGGACGCTGTCACGCGCGCGGATAAGTGAAAGCCCGCCCCGGCCTCGTCAATGAACGAGGGCCGAAGCGGGCCCGGGAACGCCCGGCTCGCGCCGAGCCAGACATCCGTACTCAGGGGATGCGGTGCACCCACTCCTCGCGCGCGAACTTCGTCTCGCAGCGCTCGCGCGCGACCTCGAGGTCCGCCTCGGTGATGGTGCCGACGCTCGCGTTGTACTTCTCCTTGAAGTGGTCGAAGAACACCTGCAGGATCTCCTCGCGGGGAAGGCCGGTCTGGGAGCGCATGGGGTCCACGCGCTTGACGGCGCTGCGGGTGCCCTTGTCGCGGATCTTCTCCATGCCGATGCGCAGGACCTCGTTCATCTTGATGGCGTCGATGTCGTAGGCCATGGTCACGTGGTGAACCATGTAGCCATTCGCCCAGCGCTTCTGCGCGGCGCCGCCGATCTTGCCGTACTCGGAGGCGATGTCGTTGAGCGGCACGTACTTGGCTTTGATGCCCAGCTTGTCCAGGACCTCCATGACCCACTGATCCAGGTACGGGTATGCCTGCTCGAAGCTCATTCCCTCCACGAGGGCGGTGGGGATGACGAGCGAGTAGGTGATGCAGTTGCCGGGCTCCATGAACATGGCGCCGCCGCCGGTGACGCGCCGCGACACGGTGATGCCGTATCGATCCACGCCGTCCTGTTGGATTTCGTTCTGGTAGGACTGGAAGGAGCCGATGACGACCTGGGGGCCGTTCCACTCCCACAGGCGCATGAAGGGCTTGCGGCGCCCCGCGGCCACGTCTTCGACCAGGGTTTCGTCCATGGCGACGTTGATCATCGGGTCGACGACGGGGCCGTGGATGACGTCGAAGTCGATGTCGTCCCACGACAGGGCGGCGCCCAGCGCGCGGCGCACGGCGATGCCAATGGCCTCGGGGGTCACCCCCATGAGGGTGTCGCCCTCGTGGAGGGCGACCTCGACGCGCGCGGCCAGGTCCTTCGCGCTCGACGAGGCCGGGGCCCCTTCGAGGGACGCGGTGATCCGGGTGAGCGCGTCGTCGGGGTCGAGGAAGAAGTCTCCCGACACGCTCACGCGCGCGAGGCGATCCTCCTCCACGTCGGTGTCGACGACGACGAGCTTTCCTCCGGGGACTTTGTACTCTCCATGCATGCCCACGATTGTAGGCGCCCCACTCACGCCCAGTCGGGCAGGACGCGCACGCCGCCCTTGTCGGCGGAGGCGGCGAGCATACCGTAGACGCGCAGGGCGTCGGAGACCTGGCGGGGGCGAGGCTTGGAAGGCTTCCAGGGCGCTGCGCCCTTCTCGGCGCGGCGGCGCTCGAGCTCCTCGTCGCTCACGTTCGCGCGCAGGACGCGGTTGTTGACGTCGATTTCGATCTCGTCGCCGGTGCGCACGAGGCCGATCGCGCCGCCGGCCGCGGCCTCGGGCGAGATGTGACCGATGGAAATGCCGGACGTGCCGCCGGAGAAGCGGCCGTCAGTGATGAGCGCGCACTTCTTGCCCAGGCCCAGGCCCTTGAGGTAGGAGGTCGGGTAGAGCATTTCCTGCATGCCGGGGCCGCCCTTGGGGCCCTCGTACAAGATGACGACGACGTCGCCTTCGGTGACTTGCTTGCTGAGGATGGCCTCGACGGCTTCTTCCTGGGATTCGACGACGAAGGCCTTGCCGACGAAGTGGAAGAGGGACTCGTCGATGCCGGCGGACTTGATGATCGCGCCGTTGGCGGCGATGTTGCCGTAGAGGACGGCCAGGCCGCCGTCCTTCGTGTAGGCGTGGTCGACGGAGCGGATGCAGCCGGAGACAGAGTCGGTGTCGAGGGACTCGAAGAGGTTGGCGGTCGAGAAGGCCTGGGTGGTGCGCACGCCGCCGGGGGCGGCGAGGAAGCGATGCTTGGCCTCGTCGGTGGCACTCCCGCTGCGCACGTCCCACGCGCCCAGCCAGTTCTCCAGGTTGTCGGAGTGGACGGAGTGGACGTCGCGGTGGAGCAGGCCGGCGCGGTCGAGCTCGCCGAGGAGGGCGGGGATGCCGCCGGCGCGGTGGACGTGCTCGATGTGGTAGGTCGTGGAGTTGGGGGCGACCTTGCACAGGCAGGGCACGCGGCGCGAGATCGCGTCGATGTCGTCGAGCGTGAAGTCGACGCCGGCCTCGTTGGCGATGGCAAGGATGTGCAGGACGGTGTTGGTGGAGCCTCCCATGGCTACGTCCAGGCTCATGGCGTTCTCGAAGGCGGCCTTGGTGGCGATGGAGCGCGGCAGGACGGAGTCGTCTTCGTTGTCGTAGTAGGCGCGGCACATGTCGACGATGCGCGTGCCGGCCTCGGTGAAGAGCTTCTTGCGTTCGATCTGGGTGGCCAGGGTGGTGCCGTTGCCGGGCAGGGCCAGGCCGATGGCCTCGTTGAGGCAGTTCATGGAGTTCGCGGTGAACATGCCGGCGCAGGAGCCGCAGGTGGGGCACGCGTTGGCTTCGATGCTGGCCAGCTGGTTGTCACTGACGGAGTCGTCGACGGCCATGACCATGGCGTCGATGAGGTCGAGGCGGTGCTCGACGACGCCGTCGACGGCGGCGCCGGATTCCATGGGGCCGCCGGAGACGAAGATGGTGGGGATGTTCAGGCGCATGGCGGCCAGGAGCATGCCGGGGGTGATCTTGTCGCAGTTGGAGATGCACACGAGGGCGTCGGCGCGGTGCGCGTTCACCATGGTTTCGACGCAGTCGGCGATGAGGTCGCGGCTGGGCAGGGAGTAGAGCATGCCGTCGTGGCCCATGGCGATGCCGTCGTCGACGGCGATGGTGTTGAATTCCTTGGCGACGCCGCCGGCCGCTTCGATGGCTCCGGCGACGAGGTCGCCCATGTTCTTCAGGTGCACGTGGCCGGGGACGAACTGGGTGTAGGAGTTGGCGATGGCGATGATCGGCTTGCCGAAGTCGCCGTCCGTCATGCCGGTGGCGCGCCACAGGGCGCGTGCTCCGGCCATGTTGCGGCCCTGGGTGGATGTTGCCGAGCGCAGCGGGCGACTCATGATGTGCCTTTCTTTTGCCTTGTAATGACTCCACCCTAGGAGCGTGAGCGCTGCGTTTCCGTGCGGGTTTCGTCTCATGGACGAGGCCGGGGCTCAGGTCGGCTGGTTTTCGCGCGGTATGTCGGGGGCTGTGGTGGGCGTGGCGCCGTGTCAGTGGGTGGACGCTTGTGGGCGCGTTTGCAAGGAAAACGCAAGGGGCGCGTGCGTGAATTAGTGCCGTATCGAGAGAGTGGTTGATCGCATTGGCCACGCTTCGGACATTCGGCCTCGTTCTCGACGCGCGAAACGTAGGCTGGGTGCACAGATTAGAGAAAGGACTGCGATGACCATTCGCACCACTCATGTTGGTTCCCTGCCCCGTACCCCCGAGCTGCTCAAGGCGAACGCCGCGCACCGCGCGGGCGAGCTGAGCGACGCTGATTTCACCAGCGTGCTGCAGACCGAGGTTGATGGAGTTGTGAAGCGTCAGGCTGAAATTGGCCTGGATATCGTCAACGATGGCGAGTACGGCCACGCGATGCTCGACACGGTTGATTACGGCGCATGGTGGACGTACTCCTTCTCGCGTTTCGGCGGTCTGTCGTTCGAGAACTCGGGTGGCTTTGAGCTGCGTCCCCCGGCCGGCCGCGATGGTCGCCTGGCTTTCTCGTCGTTCGCTGAGCGCCGCGACTGGCAGCGTTTCGCGGACGCGTACGGTGACCCGGAGTCGGGTATTCAGATCGTGAGCGACAACAAGGTCGTGTTCCCGGCGATCGTGGATGAGCTCACCTACATCGGCGCCGAGGCCGTGGAGCGCGATATCGCGGGCACGAAGCACGCGCTGGAGGCTGTCGGCAAGCCCGTGTCGGATGGTTTCGTGGCGGCGATTTCGCCGGGTTCGGCGGCTCGCGTGGCTAACGCGTTCTACGAGGACGACGAGGCCGTGGTGTGGGCGTGCGCGGATGTGCTGCGCGAGGAGTACAAGCGCATTACGGACGCGGGCCTGACGGTGCAGATTGACGCGCCGGATATCGCGGAGGGCTGGGATCAGATGAACCCGGAGCCCTCCGTTGAGGATTACCGCGCGTTCTCGCGCGTGCGTATTGACGCGCTGAACCACGCGCTGGAGGGCATCGACCCGTCTCTGGTGCGTTTCCACGTGTGCTGGGGTTCGTGGCACGGCCCGCACACGACGGATATCCCGTTCAAGGACATCGTGGATCTGGCCCTACTCGTGAATGCGAACGGCCTGACGTTCGAGGCGGCGAACGCTCGCCACGCGCACGAGTGGACGATCTGGCGCGATATCGAACTACCTGAGGGCAAGTACCTGATCCCGGGCGTGGTGTCGCATTCGACGAACGTTGTGGAGCACCCGGAGCTTGTGGCTCAGCGTATCCGCCAGTTCGCGGACATTGTGGGCGACGAGCGTGTCGTGGCGTCGACGGACTGTGGCCTGGGCGGCCGCATCTACCCGTCGATTGCGTGGGCGAAGCTGGAGGCTCTTGCCGAGGGCGCTCGTCTCGCATCGAAGTGATCGCCTGATTGCTGGCCTGGGGCGCGCGGGGTGGATGAGTATCCACCCCGCGCGCTTTTCCCAGTGTTTTCTCAGCCAAAGCTCCCTGTTTTTTGAGCTTGGCGTCACACAATGAATGGTGTGTTGCAGCCCCCGTTTCCGGGTCGGCTCGCCGCGGTGGGGATCGCACGCCGCGTCGGGTTCCGGGATTGGGGGCTGCGGCGCGTCTGGAGTATCTTGACACCCACGTTTTAACTCGCTTCTCCGTAATGCGAGTTACGGAGCAAATGCCTTTGTTATTCTGGAAGTAAGCACCCATTGTCGAGGCTGTTCGAGGGAGAACATCATGGGAGCAAACACCAGGGAGGGCACGTACTCCATCCGTTCGCGCGTTGGTTTGGTCGCTGCCGCTCTTGTCATCGTCGCCACGGCCTGTGGCTGCCAACAGACCACGCCCGCGGCGGAGGGGCCGTGGGCGGCCGACATCGAGCAGGCGCGCAGTGAGTGGGCGTCCAACGAATTCGTCCAATCTGTCCTCGCTGACTCTTCCATCAGCGAGGCAGAACTCCAGGACATGCGTCAGCGCGTGCTGAGCTGCCTGACAGACAAGGGCGTCACCGGCGCATCGTTTGGCCCGAGCGGCGACCTGAGCGTCCCCGATCAGCCGGTCGGCTCCTCCATATCTGAGGAACAGCAACAAGAATTCGTCCAAGCCTGTTCCATCGAAGCCGGTCAGCCGATCATCGAGGCGCTCGAGTTCGACATGCGAGTCAACCCGGATCACCGGGATATCAACGAGCTGTTTACGCAGTGTTTGATCCGTAATAAGGCGGTTGAGCCGTCCTTCACGGCCCAAGAGCTCGCGCGCGCTCGCGAGAGCGGAACGCCTCTCGACAGCGCACTGCCTTTCATCGACCCATCCCAGGGTCCCGACATTTTGCACCGATGCCTCGAGGACCCCAGCAAATGACCACAACCACCCTCAGGAGTTGAGATGGCATCTTCTCGCCGCTGGCTCGCCCTCACCGCGTTTGTCGCTCTCATCGCCGGTGCGGGTGGGGTCAGCGCGGGTATCCTCATTGCCTCGCCGCCCACCCCGGCCTCGTTGGCATCGTCATCTGCTCCATCGACGGTCCCCGTCACCACCCGCGAATTCACCGATACACGCTCCCTCACCCTCACGATTCCCCCGGCCTCGCCTCACGAACTTACCTCCCCCATCGCCGGGCGCATCACGGCCCTCCAGGCAGCACCGGGAACTCCCATCACGTCAGGTTCCATTCCCTGCGAGATTGATGGCCTTCCCCTTCTTGCCCTAGCACTCGCCACCCCGCTCTATCAGGACGTGGTGGACGGAGCCGCGGGACCCGATATCGGTGCCCTGAACGCTGAACTTGCACGGCTCGGATATGCGGCTCCCGCAGAATCTCAGCGGGTCACGCCCTCCACGCGAGCGGCCCTGGCCTCGGCGATGGGCGTGAGCGACGGAGCTGGAGGTGTCCCCTCCCGTATCGAGGCCTCTCACATCCTGTGGATTCCCGCGCCGACCGTCACCCCCTCGTCGGTTCCCGTTCGCCTGGGTGACAGCGTCGATACGAGCACTGTTCTCCTCGCCCTTGAGGACTCCCGCGACGCCTTGCGCCTCTCCGTCCCACCGGACGCGTATCCCGAGGACCACGTCATCACCCTGGGGGACACGGACTACCCGGTTCCCGCTGACGGCGTCATCACCGACCCCACCCTGACAGCGACGATCCTGTCCTCGCGCGAATACACGGACTTCGTCCGCTCCGCCCCGAGCGGCGATGGACCCGTTCAGCTGCCCGTCTCCTGGAAGCTTGCCTCCCCCATCACCGTCACGGTCGTCCCGCCGGCCTCAGTGATCGGAGACGCGACGAACGCGTGCGTCTTTGCAAGCGGCACGCCGATCCCCGTCTCTATCGTTTCTTCCCAGCTTGGCCGAACCTACGTCCTGCCAACGACCCCGATCTCCGCCGTCGACTCCGCCGTCGAGGGACGCTCATGTCCGTCGAGCTAGACAACGTCGGTCACAAGTTCACCGCAAGCCCGTGGCTCTTTCGCCATCTGAGCGCCCGCTGCGAGGACGGTGCCCTCACCGCCATCATCGGCCCATCCGGTTCTGGCAAATCAACCCTGCTGTCGCTGATCGCGGGATGGGACGCTCCAGCTGAGGGAACGATCAGCGTCCCCCATCCGGCTGGTTCACAGAGCCCCCGTATTGCGTGGGTCTTCCAGAACCCGTTCGGCGTTCGCGCGCGCAGCGCGATTGACCACGTCGCGCTGCCCCTGCTGGCCCGTGGCATGAGCCGAGCGCAGGCCGATGTCGAGGCGAACCGGCTCCTTGATGCTTTCAACCTGGCGCATCTCGCGGAGCGCTCTTTTCGGGATCTGTCGGGCGGCGAGGCTCAGCGTGTGCTCCTCGCGCGCGGGCTCGCATGCTCCCCCACCCTGCTCCTCGTCGATGAACCGACCGCGCAGCTTGATCAGTCCACGGCTCGTGACATTGCCTCCACGCTCGGCTCACTGCGCGAGGACGGGGTGAGCGTCGTGATCGCGACGCACGATCCGTCGATTCGCGCGCAGTGCGACGCCGTCATTGACCTCGCCCGTTTCCAGGATGAGGAGGGAGCGCAATGAGCACACTCTCGTGGCGCGCACTCCTGTCCGAGGCCTGGAGGGACTGCCTGAGCGGGACAGCTCGCGTCGGGATTCTGACCATCCTGGCCACCGCCCTGGTCGGAGGCGCGATCTGCGCCGATGCGTTCTCGCTTCGTTCCCTCAGCGCTGAGGCGGCCTCGTTTCGCGCCCACCTGGGATCGGTACGCGTCCTCCAATCGCAAGGCGGCATCGACGGAGCCACTTGCGATGCACTGTCGCGAATCCCCGGGGTGCGTGCAGGAGCCGTTCGCTCGGTCGAATCCGGCTTGTCCCCGCTCGCCCTTCCGGCCTCGTCGCTGCCCCTGTACGAGGTCACGCCTGGAACCGTCTCTCTCCTGGGGACAACAACGGCCGATCCGACGGGAATTCTGCTCCCTGAGCAGGTAGCCGAGGACCTCGGCACCACTCAAGGAGCCCTTCTCCCCCTCGCACACGGGCAGGCCGAGGTCGCGGGCACCTACCCGTGGGACGAGAACGACGGGCGTCGTCCCGGCTACGCCTACGCGGCTCTCGCCCCCGTACCCGCGACGGGGACCTTCGATGAGTGCTGGTACGAATCCTGGCCGCACAGCGACGACGTCGATGCCCTGGTGCGCTCAACCCTCGTTGGAAGCGACGACCAGAACACCCAGGTCCTGGCCATGAACCCTTCGCGCGGGACGACCTTCGACGCGGCGGGGCGACTGCAATATAGGCCGACCTGGTGGGCGTGGATCGCCGCGAGCGCAATCGGTATCGTGCTAGGGGCCGCTGCCACGTGGTGGCGTCGCCTCGAGATCGCCTCGGCGCTGCACGCTGGGCTCCGCACGTCGGATACGACGGTCCTCCAGCTGTTCGAGGCTGTGGCATGGGTGGGCGGCGCATTCGTCCTCACCTCCGGCATATGTCTCACGATCCTCAGCGGAGCGGCGCCCGGGGATCGCTCCGATCTCATGCGTTTGGTCGCAACCGAGGGAGTCTGTGCCGCGTCGTGGACGCTCATCGGTGTCGTCATCACCTCCCTGATGATCCGCGAGCGCCAGTTGTTCGCTTTCTTCAAGGGCCGATAGGTGCCTGCGCGTGATCGCGACTACAATTGGTGTATGAGCGTCCTCGTAATTCAAAACGACCCGATCGTTCCGGTGGGTCAGTTGTCCGCCTTCCTCGGCGGTCACGAGGTGGTGCGCGCCTGGGAGGACCCGCAGCGCCTCCAGGACCTGGCGGCCGCTCCCCTGCCGGATGCCCTCATCCTCCTGGGTGGCCGCGCCAACGCCTACGACGACGAGGCCTGCCCATGGCTGGAAGCAGAACGCGAACTCCTGCGCCGCTGCGTAGCCGCACAGATTCGGGTGCTCGGCATTTGCCTGGGCGCCCAGCTGATCGCAGCGACCTTCGGCGGGCGCGTGAGCGTCTCCGACCCGGCGGGCCCCGAATACGGTGTTATTCCCCTGGCGTGGGGCACGAACGACCAGGCGGGCGGCGGCGGAGCCGTCCCCCTGCGCATGGCCCTGGCCTCGACCCACACGGTGTTCGCCGACCATGGTGACGCCATCGTGGAACTCCCCCGAGGCGCGCGCGAGTGGGCGCGCTCGGACAAGTACACGCAGATCTTCTCCTACGGCACCGCCCTGGGCGTCCAATTCCACCCGGAGGTCACGCGCGAGACCGCGACCGTGTGGGGCGTGAATAACGAAGACGTCGACACCGAGGACATCGTCGCCGGCTACGACGCGCACGAGGACGAGCTAGCCTCCACCTGCAAGACCCTGGCCGACTGGGTCAGCGGCGTCTTCTAAGGCGCACAAAGAATCGCAGTGCGGGCACCCCCACGCGGTACCCACACTGCGATTGACAATCGGGCCTCGTCGCAGCGAGCGGAGATGAGGTCCGGCTTTTATTTTAGAGGAAAAAGCCCCAGCTACAAGGCTTTTTCAGGAACCAAGACCACCACGTGGAACGACTTGACAACGCGGCCTGCCACGGCCTCGTCCCCGCGTACGACGCACCCCCATCAGGGGGCCGCGACCTGCACGAACGATCCGGTGCCGAACGCCCACACGCGCCGCTCGGCGGCCGAGACGAACACGGCCTGGCCGCGCGCCAGCTCCACGCTGTCCCCGCCCTGCTCCTCGCGCACATGCAGGGTGACCGACCCGGAGGTCGCGATGATGATGCGCGGGCCCTCCCCGGGCACGGCGACCTCGTCCACGCGGGAGGCGTGCTTGCCGGGAGCCAGCATCGTCACCGACAGCTCGAACTCCTGCGCGGGCGCCAGGAAACGGTCCGTTGTCGCCGAGGGATGCTCGGGGGCCACGCGCACGGGCGGCAGCGCCGAAAACTCGGTGATCTCCACGAGCTGAGCGGAATCCACGTACTTGCCGGTGAGGCCCGCGCGCACGACGTTATCGGAGGAGGCCATGACCTCGATGCCCAGGCCCGACTGGTAGGCGTGGATCTGGCGCGGCGGAATGTAGACGGCCTCGCCCGGGCGCAGGGACACCGGGTTCATAAGGAAGGCGACGATGATGCCCGGGTCGCCCGGGTGCTTCTCCCCCAGGACGCTCACGAGCTCGTCGGTGCGCGGCGAGGGGGACGTGCCCGACGCGAGGCGGGAGCGGCACGCGGCCACGAACTCGGCGACGCGCTCGGGGGTCGCAGGTGAGTCCTCGTCGAAGAGCCACGTGGCCAGGGAACGCAGTCCCCCGCGCACGGTCGCGATCTTGAGGCGGTGGCGCAGGCGGTCCGCGAGCTCGCCCTCCAGCCCGACGAGGAGCTGGCGGGCCTTACGCGGCACGCGGAAGCCGACAAGGGCGCTGAACTCGGTGAGCGCATAGATCATCTCAGGCTTGTGGTTCATGTCCCGGTAGACGCGGCGCGTGTCCGTGCGCTCAATCCCCAGGACCTCCTCGCGCAGGTAACCTTCGCGCGCAATCTCCTTCGTCGGATGCACCTGAAGGCTCAGGGTCTGCGCAGGGGCGATGATCTTCGCCAGGTACGGCAGGGTCGGCCCAAACGCGTAGAGCAGGCCTCCGCCGAGCGCGCGCTTAGGGTCCTCGCCGATGTGCTCGGCGAGGGTGTGTCCGTCCGTCAGTAGCGTCGGCCCGTCCGGGTGGGCACCGAACCACACCTCGGACACCGGGTCGTCCCCGGCGGCGGCCCCCAGGAACTCGGGGATCGCGTTCGTGGAGCCCCACGCGTCAGCTTTCGTCCAGCCGATCAGTCTTTCCATAGGTGGCATCCTATCGGTATCGGGCACGCAAAGACGCGGGGGACGAGGCCGTGGCCCCATCCCCAGCGCGCTCGCGTCTGTCAGGCGCCGGGCTGATCAGCGGTTTCGCGCGCCTCGAGGGCGGCGAGGGCACCGCCGCGCGCGTGCAGCTCGGCGTAGGTGCCGCTCTCCACGACGCGGCCCGCGTCCATGACGATGATCTGGTCGGCGTCGCGCACGGCGCTGATGCGGTGCGCGATCTCGACGATGGTACGCCCTTTCGCGACGCGCGCGATGCCCTCGCGCACGCGCGCCTCGGTGGCCGGGTCGACCTGGCTCGTGGCCTCGTCGAAGACGTAGATGGGGGCGTCGCGCAGGAGCGCGCGGGCCAGGGCCAGGCGCTGGCGTTGGCCACCCGAGAGGCGTTCGCCCATGTCGCCAACGACCGTGTCCAGGCCGTCCTTTTCCGTGGCCAGCCAGTCGGTGAGGTCCACGGCCGCGAGCGCGGATTCGAGGTCCTTCTCGGTGGCGTCGGGGGCGGCGAGCAGCAGGTTGGCGCGCAGCGTGTCGTTGAACAGGTAGGGACGCTGGGGCGCGGAGGCGACCGTGGCGCGCAGGTCGTGCAGGGATACCTCGGCCACGTTCGTTGCGCCGATGGTGACGGTGCCCGAGGCCGGGTCCCACGTGCGGGTCAGCAGCGAGGCCAGCGTCGACTTGCCAGAGCCGGAGGCTCCCACGATGGCGGTGCGCTTCCCGGCGGGGATGTGGATGCTGACGCCGTCCAGGACCGTGGGCGCGGGCGCGGGCGCGTCCTCGTCCGTCGGGTAGGAGAATGTCACGTCGGTGATCTCGATGTCGCCGGGCGTCAGGGGCTTGGGGTTGGCCGGGTCGGCGACGACGGGCGAGCGGTCGGTGATCGCGAAGACGCGGGCGGCAGACGCGAAGGCCTGATCCAGGTCCGCGGCGAATTCCTCGACCGCGAGGACCGGCCCGAAGGAGCCCATCGCGATGCCGATGGCCAGGCCCGCCCGCGGCAGGGTCAGGGAACCGTCAAGCACTCCGGATCCCGCGACCATAGCGACCGTGACAATGCCGACGGCGACGGCAGCCTGATTGAGGCCTCGGCGCAGCGCGATCCAGCGACCCTGCACGCCCAGAGCGGAGTCGATACGCTCCTCGATGGCGCTCATCTCGGCCTCGCGACGATCCTGCGCGCCAAAGGCCAAGACCTCGCGCACGCCCTGAACCGAGTCGGTCACGTGGGCGGCGATCGCGCCGCGGGCCTCGCGCAGCTCACGCGCCGCACGCGCGGTCGAGCCCGAGCCCAGGAAGGGGATGATGGCGCCGACGACCAGCAGGAACGGAGCCAGCACGGTCGCGAGCGTCCAGGAGACGGCGGACCCCATCCACACGATCGTCACGATCGGGACGATGATAGCCGTCGTCACAGGCGCCAGCGTGTGCGCGAAAAAGACCTCGACACGGTCGATATCCTTCGTCACGCGGTTCATGATGTCGCCCGAATCCAGGCGATCCGTGCCCGCCGGCGCCTGGGGTTCAAGCTGGTCGTAGAAGTAGTTGCGCAGCATCGCCAGGGAGTGGAAGGCCACGAAGTGCCCGGCGAACTGCTCGAGGTAGCGAGCTGCGCCCTTGAGCAGGCTCAATCCCACAGCAAACGCGATGATGAAGGGGATGGACCAGGCGCTGGTGCCGACGGCCAGGCTCCCCACGGCCCAACCGCCCAGGGCGAACAGAGCAATCCCGGCCATCAGGAAGACGACGCGCGCGGCGATCGATGCGGCCAGAGGGGGCAGGACGCGACGCGTGATGGACAGGAGCCGAACGGACAGGTGCCTGCGGGTCATCGGATCGTTCCTTCCTGGAGCGTCGCGACGCGGTCGGCGTCCTTGATGGTGGCGTCGCGGTGAGAGATCGTCAGGGTCGTGCGCCCGGCGCACACAGTGTCGAGAGAAGCCAGGATCTCGCGTTCGGAGGCCAGGTCCACGTGGGCAGTGGGCTCGTCCAGGATCATGATCGACGCGTTCTTCAAGAAGGCGCGGGCGATCGCGATGCGCTGCGCCTCGCCGCCGGACACGGCCAGGCCGCGAGCGCCCACGCGCGCATCGAGGCCCCCGGGCAGCGCGTCGTAAAACTCGCCGAGGTGGGCGGCGCGCAGGGCCTCAATGAGCTGGTCGTCGGTGGCCGTGGGGGCGGCCAGGAGGAGGTTGTCACGCAGCGTGCCGGAGAAGAGGTAGGTGGTCTGTTCGACGACAGCGCTCTGGGCGCGCACCCACGACAGGGGCGCTGTGGCCAGGTCCACGCCGTTGAGGCTTACCTGTCCGCGCGTGGGTCGCAGAAATCCTTGCAGGAGCGCGGAGATCGTGGACTTACCGGCGCCGGAGGGTCCAGCCAGGGCGACGTGTTCGCCCGGGCTCACCATCAGGTTTGCGCCGCGCAGGACAGGGGTGTCCTTGGTGTAGGAGAAGGACACGCCAGACAGGGCGATCTCGCCGGGGGCGGCCGGGATCGCGGGGACGCTGACGCCCTTGGCGTCCACGACGGGCGGGGTCTGCTCGTTAAACTTCTTGATTTCCTTGTTGGCGGCGATGCCGCCCATGCCGATGTAGAAGAACTGTCCGATCCGGTCCAGGGGGTCCAGCATGATCGAGGAGAGCAGCACGAGGGAGATGGCGCCGCCAGCGCTCAGGGCCCCCTGCTCGTAGCGGATGAGGGCCAGCGTGATCGCGCCGGTGATCATGCCCAGGGAGAAGACAGAGTCGATGACGAGGAGGATCAGCTGGTTGCCCGCCAGGTAGCTCATGACCTTCGAACGCACCTCTTCGGCGGCCTCGGCCAGGCGCTTGCCCATATCCTTGCCCGCGTTCATGAGGGCCAGGTCTCCCAAGCCCTGGATGGCGTCGAGTTCCTTGGCGGAGAGCTGGCGCGAGGCGTGACGGTAGCGCGAGGAGACCGGCTTGAAGGCCTTGCGGAAGCCCATGACGCAGATTGGGACCAACGGGATGGCAATAGCCAGGAAGCCGCCCGAGGCCGGGTCGAGGGTGAGGGCGACGACGATGACGACGAGGATCGGGGTCGTCAGCGACGCAATCATGGGGGCCAGGAAGATGCCCTTGTAGGCGGCCACGCGCTCGACGCCGTCGGTGGCCGAGTTGACGACGCGGCCCGCGCGCTCATTGGTGCGCTGCGAGGGCCCCAGGGCAAAGACCTGGCGGATCATCGAGTGGCGCAGGCTCGGCTCCAGCTGCTTCATAGTAGTCGCACCGAGGGCGCTGACGGCCCACGCGAAGAAGCCGGAGGCGAGGGCGGCGGCGAGCGCGATCCACCAGGTGGACCAGGCCGCCCCTCCGACGACATCGTCGATTCCCCAGCCGATCGCCAGGTAGGCGAGCGCCAGACACAGGGCCGCCGCCCACGAGCAGACGACCACGATCGCGCGTTTCATGGTTCTCCTATCAACGCGACACACACGAGTATGTAGAGAAGGATACCCTTACTTTGGTTCTGACACTACTGTCACGAACGCGACGCCTGACGACAATGAGACGGCTTGACACAGCCACGGCCTCGTGCAATCGACGAGGCCATGGCTAGGGAACGCGATCAGGCTCAGGCCAGGCGGTACGTCCAGCCGTAGGGATCCTCCGCGCGACCCCACTGGATGTCGGTCAGGCGCTTGTGGATCTCGCGGGTCTTGTCCCCCACCGCGATCTCCACGTCGAAGTCGTCGCCAGCCAGGCGCGTGATCGGGGTGACCACGGCGGCCGTGCCGCAGGCGAAGACCTCGGCGACCGCGCCCGAGCGGATGCCCTCCACGACCTCGGGCAGGGCGATCTTCTCCTCGCGCACGTCCACGCCCTGGTCGCGCAGCATGCGCAGGATCGCGCTGCGGGTGCCTCCCTCGAGGATGACGCCGGTGAGCTCGGGGGTTCGGATCCTGCCGTCAGCCATGACGACGAACATGTTCATGCCGCCCAGCTCCTCGAGATACTTGCCCTCGTAGGTGTCCAGGAAGCAGACCTGAGAGAAGCCCTTGGCCTCGGCCTGAATCTGGGGCAGCAGGGAGGCCGCGTAGTTGCCGCCAGCCTTGGCGCTTCCGGTGCCGCCAGGGCCTGCGCGGTGATACTCGCGCTCCACCCAGATGGCCACGCCCGACAGGCCGCCCTTGAAGTAGGGGCCCGACGGCGAGCCGATAACGTAGTAGTCGACGACGCCCGCGGGATGCACGCCCACGAACTCCTCGGACGCAAACATGAAGGGACGCAGGTAGAGGGAGGAGCCATCGACGTCGGGCACCCACTTGACGTCCGCGCGCACGTAATCCACGAGGGAAGCCACGAAGTCCTCGCGGCTCAGCTCGGGCAGCGCCAGACGGCGGGCCGAGTGATTCAGGCGCGCAGCGTTGTAGCCGGGGCGGAAGGTCCACACGGACCCGTCCTCACGCTTGTAGGCCTTGATGCCCTCGAAGACGGACTGGCAGTAGTGGAAGACGGAGGCGCCGGGGGTCAGTTCGAGCGGGCCGTAGGGGATGACGCCGCGCTCATTCCAGCCACCCTCGCGCGTCCAGCGCATGTGGGCCATGTGGTCCGTGAACTTCTTACCGAAGGCCAGGGTCGACATGATCTCGTTGTATTCTTCCGGCGTCGCCGGGTGCAGGTTATGGGTCAGGGGGAAACGCCCCGCCAGCTCGTCGGCGGCGGGAAGGACCAGGTCGCCGGCAGCCTCAAGTTCCGTCGGGGTGTGCTGCGTCGATGCCATGAGGCCTCCTGTCGTGGTTTTTCACAAAGATGAAGCCAGAATATGCCCGCAGTCTGCATCGCGGCCTAACGATTTCGGAATGTGACCCACTCCCCTGCCCGCTGTGGACGTTCTCACCCCACAGGACGACTCACTCGTAGTGGGTCCACATGCGCAGGACGCGGACGGTGCGCTCTTCCTCGAACACCTCATAGACGAGCCTGTGCTGAATATTAATTCTGCGCGAATACATCCCCGCGAGGTCGCCCGCGAGGCGCTCATAGCGTGGAGGCGTCGCGAACGGATCCTCTGTCAGGACCTCGATGAGGCTTCGAGCTTTCGCCTTGAGACCGCTGGCGGAGAGCTTCTTCGCATCCTTCGCGGCCTGCTTGGAGAAGACGACCCGCCACATCGCTACCACTCCACGTCGTCGAGCGCGTCGTCAAGGTCTTCGCGAGCGGCCTCCTTCAGGCTGTCCGCCATTCCGGGAATTCCCTGCAGGTAGAGGGTTTCCTGAATGGCGGACCAGTCGGCCTCGCCAATGAGGACAGCGTTTCCACGACGGCCGGTGATCGTGATGGGTGTCGACTCCTCGTTCACGGTGTCGATGAGCCGGTACAGGTCCGAGCGGGCGGCGGTAGCACTCACAGCAGTCATGATTGTTCCTTTCCACCCCCATCATAACGTACGCTTTCACGCACGCATAGGCCCATACGCACGATCTCTGCCGAAACGATACGATCAACGCATGACGACTCTGCCTGACTCCCTCGCCTGTACCCTGCCCTCCCGCGAGCGCCGCTCCCCCGGCCTGGAGCTTCAGGACGGGCGCTGGATGGTGGCCGCGAAGTCGGGCCTGTACGTGTTCGGCGCCGAGGCCTCGTCCGGTGACGGGGTCCCCTCCCCGGAGCACTTCCCCTGGTACGACGTGGCGCGTGCGCGCTGGGAGGCCGAGGGTTCTCTCTTCGCCCTGGAGTGGGTGGATCCGGCCCACACTCCCCTGGCTGGACGCACCGAGGGCGACCCGTCGGACTTCATGCGACACGCGAGCGAATACGTCAACCGGTCGATCGTGCTGCACTCCCAGGTGGAGGTGGGCAACGGGACGACGGTGACGGCATGGGTGCGCCGCGGACCGGACGGGCTCTTCTCCGTCCTGACGGCCGACGGCGCGCTGGACGAGGCCGGTCAGCGCGAGGCGGTCGCCCTGGAGGCTCGCGTGCGCGACGCGGTCGGTCTGGATTAGTCGACGAGGCCGTGGCACCCGCCCGGGGGCACACCCTCGGGCGCTCCGTCACAGATAACGACGGGACCCATCCACGCCGGATGGGTCCCGTCTGTGTTCCCGGGCGCTCGCCCAGAATCAGTGAACGATGAACACTCGCTCGAAGGGGTCGATGGACAGGCCCTGCTCGAGGATCGTCCGGCTCCACTCGCGCGCACTGAACAGGGAGTGATCGCGGTAGTTGCCGCAGGAGTACACGTCCGTGCCCGGAACGTCCTCCCAGGTCACCTCCTCGGCGATCGCATGCAGCGACGAAGCGATGGCGGCCGTCACCTCACGGACAGAGGGGGTGCCCCACATGATGAGGTGGAAGCCCGTGCGGCAGCCGAAGGGCGAGCAGTCGATGACGCCGTCGATGCGGTCGCGCAGCAGGGATGCGAGGAGGTGCTCGATGGTGTGCAGACCAGAGGTCGGGATCTCGCCACTGTTGGGCTGGACGAAGCGCACGTCGAAATTCGAAATCTGGTCGCCCTTCGGGCCGGACTCCACGTTGATGAGGCGCACGTAGGGCGCCTTCACGGCGGTATGGTCCAGGGTAAAGCTCTCCACTTCTGCCATCTTGTCTTAATCCCTTTCGGTGTAGTTTTGCCTGCGTTGCTCCAGACGCATGAGCGACCGGAAGACCTCAGAATACTGCGGGTCCTCCTCATTCATGCGAGACAGGGCCGCACGTGCTTCACCTAACTGCCTGGTCAGGTCCATGCGCACCATCGCGGCGACGACGCCACGGCAATAGGAACGCACATCCCCCTCGCCCGCGACGGGCAACGGATTGACCGCCAGCTCCGTCACCGACGGAGCAATAAACTCCCCCGCCGCCTCCAAGACAACCTGCACGAAGTGGCGCGACGCCGCCAAGGTCGCGTTCTCTCCCGGTCCGAAGTGGGCCTCGGCCTGACGCATCATCTGCGTGAACGCGTCGAGCCCGCCGGCCGCGCGGATCGCGTCATGGACGGCGCGGTGCGTGGGCACCGTGAAGGACTGGCCGTCCAGCTCCTCAAAGCCGGAGCCGACGACGTAGAGCGGGTGCTGGAGGACGGCCTCGAGGGCCTGACGCTCGACGCGGGTCACCGGATCCTCGGGGCCCCTGCGCGCGGGCGCGGCCACGGGGCGACCCGCACCCGCCATCTCGATCTCACCCGGGCGAGGCCCCGGCGCGATGACCTCGACGCGGCCCGCCGCCCGAATCGCCTGCTCGACCGTCCCCATGTCCATGCCGAGCCACCCAGCAAGTGAACGCGTGTACTCGGCGCGCAGCGCACGGTCCTTGATGTGCGCGACGATGCCGGCGGAGGCACGCAAACCCTGGACGCGCCCCTCGGCGCTGCGCAGATCCATCTGAGACAGGACGGAGCGGATCGCGAACTCGAACAGGGGGATGCGCGAGTTCACCAGATCGACGATCGCCTGGTTACCCTCGGCCAGGCGCAGGTCGCAGGGATCCTGCCCGCCCGGGGCAACCGCCACGAATGTCTGTGCCGCGAAATTCTGGTCTTCCCCGTAGGCGCGCAGCGCTGCCTTCTGCCCGGCGCTGTCCCCATCGAAGGTGAAAATCACCTCGGAGCCGTGCGCGCGCCCGCTCGACAAAACGACGCCGGCCGCCGGGTCCGCGTGGTCGCCCAGCAGGCGCCGGATGATACGCACATGCTCGGAACCGAACGCCGTGCCACACGTCGCCACCGCGTTCGTCACCCCCGCGACGTGTGCTGCCATGACATCCGTGTACCCCTCGACGATGACGACCCGATGGTCCGTCACGATCGACTTTTTCGCCAGATCCAACCCGTACAGCAGCTGCGACTTCTTGTAGATGGGCGTCTCGGGAGTATTCAGGTACTTGGGCGACTCCTTGTCGGCGTCGTCCAGTCGGCGCGCGCCAAACCCCACCGTCGCACCCGTAATATCGCGGATCGGCCACACCAGTCGGCCGCGGAAACGATCGTAGATGCCGCGGCTGCCCTGCGAACCCAGGCCCGCGATCTGGATCTCCTGATCCGTGAAGCCCTTGGAGCGCAGGTGGCGCGTCAGCGAATCCCACGAGGCCGGGGCATAGCCGACCCCGAAATGCTCACACATCGCCTGGTTGAAACCGCGCTCAGCCAGGAACGTGCGCCCCCTGTGAGCCTCCTTGCTGCCCAGCTGCTTGCAGTAGAACTCTTCGGCCACGCGATGAGCGTCCAGGAGCCGCTGGCGCTTGCCCGGCTCCTCGGTACGCACCCGCGTCCCGCCCTCCTCGTAGTGGAGGGTGATCCCCGCCTTCTGCGCGAGCATCTCCACCGCCTCGGTGAAAGGCAGGTGATCGATCTTTTGCACAAAGGAGATGACGTCACCGCTCTCACCGCACCCGAAACAGTGGAACATGCCCAGGTGGGGGCGCACGTTGAAGGAGGGCGTGCGCTCGTCATGGAAGGGACACAGACCTTTCAGGGAACCGATGCCAGCGGGCCGCAGCGCTACGTGCTCGCCGATGATCTCATCGATCTTGATCGCGCTACGTACCGCTTCGATGTCGTCCTTGCGAATCAAACCCGCCATAATCTCAGTCTACCGATGCCCACCCACGTCTGCGTCCGATCACGCTCAGAGCTGCGACGACAGCATGCCACACCAGCGGGCGTGCCACGCCGACGCCGACACGTCCGTGAGCGCCGCGACCTGATCGATGACGGCGCGCAGGCGCACCCCGTCGTCCGATGCTGCCCGCCACTGCGCGGCGAACACCGGCTCCAGAGCGCCCGCCCCGGCCTCGTACAGGGCGTCAACGAGGTCGGCCAAGAGCGTGCGCTGCTGGTAGTACACCGGCTCGCTCTCGCGCGGGCTCATGACGTAGTGGACGGCCATACCCTTGAGGATCTGGATCTCGGCGCGCACCTCGCGAGGCACCACCAGGTCCGCGCGGTAGCGGCCCAGCGGCTCGTCCCCAAAGGTCTCGCGCGTCGCCGCCACCGTCGCCGAGCAGAAGCGCCCGATCAGCTCACTCGTCGCGTCCTTCAGGCGGGCGAGCGAGGCGTAGGAGCCGTCGAAGGAACGCAACCACACGGGCATGGAGACGATGCGCTCGAGGGCATCCTCCAGGTCCGAACGCGCCACCGAGGGGCCGTACCAGTCCAGCGTCGAGGCGACGACCGCCGCGCAGTGCTCGTCGTCGAAAAGATCGGCGGGGTCAAGCTTGCGGGTCGCGACCGCGTCCTCCATGTCGTGCACCGAGTAGGCGATGTCGTCCGACAGATCCATGATCTGGGCCTCCAGGCAGCGCCGCCCCGCAGGCGCGCCCTGGCGCATCCACGCGAACACGGGCGCGTCGTCCGGATAGACGGAAAACTTGCGCGTCGACTTGGCCAGGTCGGGGCCGCCGGACTTGACCCACGGGTACTTACAGATCGCATCCAGCGTCGCGCGCGACAGGTTCAGGCCCGCGGGCACGCCGCCCGCCCCGACCACCTTGGGCTCCAGGCGGGTCACGACGCGCAGGGTCTGAGCGTTGCCCTCGAACCCGCCGATTGAGGCTGCCGCCGCGTCCAGGGCTCGCTCGCCGTTATGCCCGAAGGGGGGATGCCCGAGGTCATGGGACAGGCAGGCGGCATCCACGACATCCGGGTCGGCCCCCAGTTCCTTGCCCAGCTCGCGCCCCACCTGGGCGACCTCCAGGGAGTGAGTCAGCCGCGTGCGCACGAAATCGTCCGAAATCGGGCCCAGGACCTGCGTCTTTTCACCCAGGCGGCGCAGCGCGGACGAATGCAGGATGCGCGCCCGATCGCGCTCGAACTCCGTGCGGGCCGAAGACTTGTGCTCCTCGGGCACCCAGCGCTCAGAATCGGACGAGCTGTAAGGGGATGCCGAGCCGACGCCGTCAACACCGGGAATAGCCACAGAAAACTCATTCACAAACACATGGTACGCGGCCGGGCCCGCCACCGAGCCGGCGCGCGGACCGGGTGTCACAGCGTCGTTGCCGAAAGATGTTGAAAATGACCGATTTATTACTGTGAGATACCCCGTCGGGTCTTTCACCAAATGTACAAACATGATAAATGTCAGGTGTCGCATTCAGCGTCGAATCACATCCACGGAAGGAGTCCCCCGTGTCCAACACGGCACAGGAAATCCTCGATGCGGTCGGTGGTCCCGACAACATCACACACTTCACCCACTGCGCAACGCGCCTGCGCTTCGAACTGCGCGATGCCTCCGTCATCGACAAGGACACGGTCGAGGCCATCGACGGCGTTCTCGGAGCAGTCCCCCAGTCCGGCGACCGCTACCAGATCGTCATCGGCGGCGCCGTTCAGTCCGTCTTCAACGAGATCAATAACCTGCCGTCCATGAAGTCGGGCGCCACGGCCTCGAACGACGACGTCAAGGCCGCCGCCCGCGCGAAGGCGCGCGGCAAGAACGCTCTCGTCGACGCGTTCTTTGAGTACCTGTCTGACTCGTTCCGCCCCCTCCTGCCCGTCCTCCTCGGCGCCTCCCTGATCCTGGCGTTCCTCGCGGTCCTCGAGGCTCGTGGCGTTGTCGATACGCACGCGGAGACGATCCCCGCGTGGCTGGGCTACGTGAACTCCATGTGGCGCGCTGTCTTCTACTTCCTGCCCGCCATGGTCGCCTACAACGCGTCCAAGAAGCTGGACATCGACCCGTGGGTCGGCACCGCCGTCATCCTGTCGCTGCTCACCCCCAACTTCATAGGCCTGAGCAACGCTTCCTCGTTCGCTGAGACGACCTGTGAGCAGACTGCCCTGGGCACCGAGCAGTGCGTTACCCAGATCGCCTCACTTGAACCCCTGCTGTCCGCCTTCCCCATACTGAACAAAATCGACTTCTGGCTCCCCCTCATTGGACGGGTTACCTTCCCCCACAGCATCTCGCTCCAGCTGGCCGACTACGGCGGCCAGGTCTTCGTGCCCCTGCTGATGGTGCCGCTCTTGGCTCTGGTCTACAAGGGCCTGAAGCGGATTATTCCCGCGAACGTCCAGATGGTGTTCGTCCCCTTCATCTCCTTCATCATCATCATGCCACTGACGGCCTTCCTGATCGGCCCCCTGTCGATCTGGATCGGCAACGGCCTGGGTGGCGGCCTGGCATGGCTCAACGGCCACGCCCCCATCCTCTTCGCGATCATCATCCCGATCATCTACCCCTTCCTGGTGCCCCTCGGCCTGCACTGGCCCCTCAACGCCCTGCAGCTGGCCAACATCGCTTCGACGGGTTCGGACTTCATTCAAGGTCCCATGGGCGCGTGGAACTTCGCCTGCTTCGGCGCAACGGCCGGCGTGCTCTTCCTGTCGATCCGCGACCGCGACACCGATATGCGTCAGACCGCGTCCGGCGCTCTGGCGGCCGGCCTCTTCGGTGGTATTTCGGAGCCGTCCCTGTACGGCATCCACCTGCGTTTCAAGCGCATCTACCCGCTGATGCTCACCGGCTGTGTCGTCGGCGGCCTGGTCATCGGTATCGGTAACGGCGTCACGACGAACACCTTCGTGTTCACCTCACTGCTGACGATCCCCGTCTTCACCCCCACGGCCGTCTACGGCCTGGGTATTGCCGCCGCGTTCATCACCGCATTCCTGATGGTCGTGCTGTTCGACTACCGCACGAAGGAGCAGAAGGCGCAGGCGCGCGCGAAGAAGGAGGCCGCGAAGGTCGGCGTCTCCGCCACCCCCGCTCCCGATGCCTCGGCTCCCGCCGCCGCTCCCGCAGCTGAGGCCGCCCCGGCTCCCGCGTTCAGCGACGAGGCGAAGGCCGACCTGACGCTGTCGGCCCCCATGGAGGGCGAGCTGATCGCGCTCTCGGACGTGGCGGACGAGGCCTTCTCCGCCGGTGCCCTCGGCCCCGGCATCGCCGTGTCCCCCGCCCCTGGCGCGGTCGTCGTCGCCCCGTGCGACGGCAAGGTCTCCGTGGCCTTCCCCACCGGCCACGCCTACGGCATCAAGTCCGCCTCCGGCGTGCAGGTGCTCATCCACATCGGCATGGACACCGTGAAGCTGGAGGGTAAGGGCTTCACCCCCCACGTCGCCAAGGGTGACGTCGTGCACCGCGGCGATGTCCTGGCCGAGGTCGATTGGGACGTCATCCGCGAGGCCGGCTACGACACCATCACCCCGATGGTCGTGACGAACAAGAAGAAGTTCGGCGCGATTACCCCCGCCGCCCCAGGCCCGGTCACCATCGGCCAGACCGTTGTGACGGTGGCTCCCAAGGAGGCGTGAGCGTCCCGGCGTTTCGCTGACGCTGTGGGGGTGGGCTGCAAGGCCCGCCCCCACACGTGTATCTGCCGGGTGTTCAACCGACGCGGACGCTCAGCGCGCGTGTATAGAACATGCCGTCTCGCTGGAGAGCCCGGGGCGCGGCCCCACATGGTTCCCCAACAATGTCGCATGCAATTTCCCTGTCAACCTTTCACATATTGAAATACGGTCGTTGCAATTCCAACGTTTGTAGACTCCCCAAAAAATTCGGGCAACCGAATTGCATGCGACTTTTGGGGGAAGCCTCCCGAGGTGCGTGCCAGAGGTCCGCATCCCGGCTCCGCACCCCGGCCTCGAGCGACGCCCCGGCACAGGACGAGAAACTCTAGACCTCGGAGCCCTCAACGATGTCGAGGACCGCGCGCACCTGCTCGACGGTGAACTGACCGGGGGCGCTCCCCTCGGCGCCGGGCAGAGTTGCGAAGGTCGCTGCGGAACCAAGCGCAGAGCCGACCAGGCGCGTAGGCGCGCCGTTGGGCCCCATCGAGATGCCGATGACGGGACGGTCGTAGGCCTCGTGCGCCCATGCCTGCGCGCCGAGCACGCGGGCCGCGTCCGTGGCGCTGTGGGCCATGCAGGCGAACTTGAGGACGTCGGCGCCCGCATAGTTCATGCCGGCCAGTACCTCGGCGAGCTGATCGTCACCGGGGGTGGCCTCGAAGTCGTGGAAGGAGGCGACGACGATGGCGCCGGCCGCGTGCGCCCGCTCGATCAGAGCGTGGGCTCCGTCGCGCGAGATCTCGACGTCGACGCCGCCGACCAGGGGCGCGAGGTCGGCCACGAGGGCGCAGTACTCCTCGTCGTCCAGGAAGGCCTCCCCGCCCTCGACGGAGGTGCGGATGGTGGCCAGGACGGGCAGCGGCGAGGCATCCGCGACGTAGCGGGCCATGCGCACCAGGTCGTCGGCGACCTCGCTGGCGGCGACGAAGTGCGATCCCACCAGGGAGGCCAGGTAGGTGTCGGCTCGCCATTCGACGATGTCGGCGCAGCAGGAGGCCAGGGCGCCGACCTGCTCGCTCAGGGAGTGCGCATCCCCGCAGACGGGGACGATCACCTGGGTTCGCGCGCCGAGCGTCGCTTTCTTGGCGGCTCGCCCGATGGTGACGAGGCTAGGGGCAGGGTCGGGGTCGGGCGTCGATGGGTGCGACATGATTCCTTCGCTTTAGTAGCCGATTTCAGCCAGGTGCAGGCGCGAACGCTCCGCATCTGTCAGGTAGGGGTGGTCCAGCCAGCCGTCGGGCAGGTGGGGGGTCTTTTCACCACCGGCGCGCCCGCGTGGCCCGCGCGCGGCGGATGGGAACGCTTGGTCGAGGTCGAGGTCGGCGAGGCGCTCGTGGAGCTCCTGGAGGGTGGAGACCATGGACAGGGCGTGGCGCTGGGGGCCGCCTACGGCGAATCCGCGCAGGTACCATCCGATGTGTTTGCGCATCTCGCGCAGCGCGCGCCCCTCGTCGCCCTGGTCGACGACGCACCAGGCGGCGTGGCGTTCGATGACGGAGACGACCTCGGCCAGGCTGGGGCCCGGCGGGATCGTCCCACCGTGATAGGCGGCGACGATGTCGCGGAAGATCCAGGGGCGCCCCTGGGCTCCGCGCCCGACGCTGATGCCGTCGCATCCGGTGCGCTCGAGCATGGCCAGGGCGTCGGCGGCCTCGAAGACGTCGCCGTTGCCGAAGACGGGGATGTCGAGCAGGTCCTTGAGGCGTGCGATTTCGTCCCAGTGGGCGCGTCCCGCATAGTGCTGGTTCTGGGTGCGCGCGTGCAGGGTGAGGGCGGCGGCGCCAAGCTTCTGCGCGCTCAGTGCGGCGTCGGTCGCGGTCTCGTGCTCGGAGTCGATGCCGATGCGGATCTTGACGGTCACTGGGATCTCGCGCCCCGCACGCTCCCCGGCCTCATGTGAGGCGCGCACGACGGCACCCACGAGGTCGGTGAACAGGTCGCGCTTCCAGGGCAGGGCCGCTCCCCCGCCCTTCTTCGTCACTTTGGGGACGGGGCAGCCGAAGTTCAAGTCGATGTGGTCGGTGAGGTCGCGCTCGAAGAGCATCGTTGCGGCCTTCGCCATGACGGCGGGGTCAACGCCGTAGAGCTGCAGGGAGCGCACGCGCTCGGCGGGGTCGGGGCGCACCATGTCCCAGGTGCGTTCGTTGTTTTCAACGAGGGCGCGGCTGGTCACCATCTCGGTGACGTACAGGCCGGCGGGCGCGTCCACGCGCGGGATGGCGACGTGGCGCGGCTCGTTGGCCCTCTCGCCGGCGTTGTCCGGGGACGAGGCCGTGGCCCCCTCCCCCGACTCGGCCACCCAGGAGGGGATGCCGGTGGGTCGCAGGTGGTCGGGCAGGCCCGACTCGCCCATGATGCGGCACAGGCGTCGGAAGGGCACGTCCGTCACCCCGGCCATGGGGGCCAGGACGACGGGTGTCCACAGGCGCAGCGGCCCCACGCGAAGAGGGGCCGCTGCGGACGAGGAGGCTGTCTGCAAGTCAGCAGCCCAGGCGTTCGATCAGGTACGACTTGACCTTATCGAGCGGGATGCGCACCTGCTCCATCGTGTCACGCTCGCGGATGGTGACGGCGTGGTCCTCGATCGAGTCGAAGTCGTAGGTGATGCAGAAGGGCGTGCCGATCTCGTCCTGGCGACGGTAGCGCCGTCCCACGGCGCCGGCGTCGTCGTAGTCGACGTTCCAGATACCGCGCAGCTCGTCGGCCAGCTCCTGGGCGGGGCCGGTCAGTTCGGGCTTGCGGGACAGGGGCAGGACGGCGGCCTTGACGGGGGCCAGGCGCGGGTCCAGCTTGAGCACGACGCGCTTGTCGACGCCGCCCTTGGCGTTGGGGGCCTCGTCCTCGTGGTAGGCCTCAATGAGGAAGGCCATGAGGGAACGGGTCAGGCCTGCAGAGGGCTCGATGACGTAGGGGGTCCAGCGTTCCTTGGTGTTCGGGTCGAAGTAGTCGAGCTTCGCGCCGGAGGCCTGCGAGTGGACGGTCAGGTCGTAGTCGGTGCGGTTGGCGATGCCTTCGAGCTCACCCCACTCGCTGCCCTGGAAGCCGAAGCGGTATTCCAGGTCGACGGTGCGCTTGGAGTAGTGCGAGAGCTTCTCCTTGGGGTGCTCGTACTCGCGCAGGTTCTCCGGGTCGATGCCGAGGTCCACGTACCAGGCCTTGCGGTAGTCGATCCAGTACTGGTGCCATTCCTCATCGGTGCCGGGCTTGCAGAAGAACTCGAGTTCCATCTGCTCGAACTCGCGGGTACGGAAGATGAAGTTGCCGGGCGTGATCTCGTTGCGGAAGGACTTGCCGATCTGGCCGATGCCGAACGGCGGCTTCTTGCGCGCGGCGTTCATGACGTTCGCGTAGTTGACGAAGATGCCCTGGGCGGTCTCGGGGCGCAGGTAGTGCAGGCCGGCCTCGTCGTCGACGGGGCCAAGGTAGGTCTTGAGCAGGCCGGAGAAGGCGCGGGGCTCGGTCCACTGGCCGCGCACACCACAGTTGGGGCAGGCGATGTCGGCGTTGCTCAGGGAGGACTCTTCGACGCCCTTCTTTTCGGCGAGCTCTTCGATGAGCTGATCCTGGCGGGCGCGCTTGTGGCAGTTGAGGCACTCGATGAGCGGGTCGGTGAAGGCCTTGAGGTGGCCGGAGGCGACCCACACTTCGCGCGGGAGGATGACGGAGGAGTCCAAGCCGACGACGTCGGCGCGGCGGCGGACCATGGCGTTCCACCAGGCGCGCTTGATGTTTTCCTTCAGTTCCACGCCGAGCGGGCCGTAGTCCCACGCAGAGCGGGTGCCACCGTAGATGTCACCGCAGGGGAAGACGAAGCCGCGGCGCTTGGCCAGGCTGATCACGTTGTCGAGGCGGGAGGGTCCCTTAGCCACTTGTCACTCCTTGAGTATTTGGGGCACGACTGGCTGTCGTGTCGCCATCGATACTAGCCGATAACTACTGTTTCGGGCGCCTCCGGGCCCCTCCGCGCTCATGGATCCCACCACAGGTGCGCGCCGGGAGTTCTGGCGGGGCCCTGCGGCGCTCTTCGCCCGGCGCGCTCGCGGATAGGTTGTGAGCATCCGGATAGGTTATGCAGATCCGGATAGGTTATTAACCTATCCAGATGTCAATAACCTATCCACATCGTCGTAACCTATCCGGATCAGGAGGGGCAGGCTCCGCTACGGCGAGTGCGAGCACGCCAACTTCGAACCTATCCACATGCGCGCATGCCAGCACCAACAGAGCTGACAGCGCCGACAGCCACCACCCACGCTCACCAAGCACAGCACCCCAAAAGTCGCAGGCAATTCCCCTTTACCTATTTCATGCGATGAAATAATATCGTTGAAATTCCGCCATTTTCAGCATACGATTGAACATTCCATCATCGAATTGCATGCGAAATTGCAGGGCGCGCACAGAACTACGGTGCCGCACTCAGCAACAAGTAGCGCCTGAGCATCCCCCCACAGCAACTCGCAGCGCCTGGACACTCACATGGCGCCACCACAACACGCCCGAATGCATAAAACAGCCCCGGCCTCGTCGCTCCAACGGGAGGGAACGAGGCCGGGGCCGGGTCTGGGGTCACGCGCCCAAAGCCCAACTGACGTTCAGTTGAGGCCGCGGATCCTGCCCGTGAGGGTCAGGCGCCAGTTCGCGATCACGACGACGAGGGGAATGATTCCCAACAGCCAGAGGGACGGGGGCATGGGACCGGTGACTCCGGCCTTGTGAATGAGGGTCAGCGGCAGCCAGGCAGCCGGGACGGCGACGGTAAGGGCGCCCACGAACGACGCGATGGCGACTCTCCATCCCCCACCACGACGCCGGAACACGTTCGCGCCGAGGCGACCTGCGGCGTCACAGGTGATCCAAAAGACCACGACGAGCAACCAGGTGTCGACGCCGGGGGTGTAGACCGTTTTCGGCATGAAAAACAGGTACGGCCGGACCAGGATGAGCACCCACCAGATGATGCTGCCCATGGCAATGCACACGACGGAGGTGACGTAGCTCGCGAGCGCCAGGGTGCGGCGCGGTGCTCCGCTCAGCGACCCTGCGCGCATGTACGAGATCGTCTGGTTGACCCCTGCAACGACGAGGACGATCCCCACAACTAAAGCTGCGTTAAAGGCTGCCAGACTGACGGACTCCGGGCCCCTATCGCTGCTTGCACCGAAGACGATGGCGAAGAGTGCGTTGAGTGCATACTGCGCGGCGATGCCGCCGAGGCAGGAAAGGACTGCAGGCCAGATACTGACCATGCCGAGGCGCCAGGCGCTGGGGGTGCGGGAGACGGTGGTTGCGGTGCTCATTGGTCGTTCTCCTGGATGAGGTAGGCGAAGGCGTCCTGGAAGGAACAGGGCGAAGAGGTCAGGGAGTGGGTTGCTAGCTCAGTTTCTCCGACGGCGCTAGCGCGCAGGTCCACGACGATTTCTCGCGTGGGGCCGAGTTCGCGGCTCGCGATGAGGGCGAGGTCCGGGTGGGCGGCGAGGAAGCGCTCAACATCGGAGGCGTGGCCGGTCAGTGCACAGACTCTGCAGGTGAAGTCGTCGACGCTCTCGTGAGCGAGAAGCTCACTCTTTTTCAAGACGACGACGTCTTCGGCGACCTTTTCGAGTTCGGACACCATGTGCGAGGAGATGATGAATCGGCGCGGTGCTCGCTGTCCTTCCATGACCTCTCCCGCCAGGGCGAGGATCTCCTCGTAGAGCGCATAGCGCGTGGGCACGTCCAGGGGCGCCTGGATCTCATCGAGGAGGGTGAGGGGCGCGCCCGACGCCAGGGCGATCGAGCCGGAGAAAATGGCTGCCTGCCCGCCGGAGAGCTTGCGCACAAACTTGCGGTTGACTGTCAGGTCGAAGCGCTGGGTGTAGTGGGCGAAAAGCTGCTCGTCCCAGGTGGGTCGCAGACGCGCATAGGTGACGAGGGACTGGCTGGACAGGTTATCGAAGTCGCGGGCGGAGGAAGCGATGATCGAGCCGGTGAGCAGGTCGTCACCGCTGGCCTGGCTACCGTCGATGGCAATGCTCCCCGAGGTGGGGACCATCAGGCCACCAAGGATCTGCATGAGGGTCGTCTTGCCCGAACCGTTGGGGCCGACGAGGGCTGTGACGGTGGCATCCTCGAGAGTGAGGGACACATCGCGCAGCGCCGCCTCACTCTCTCCCGGATACGTGTGACTGATGGAGTTGAGGGTGATCATGAGTTGTCCTTGGCGGTTGTGTCGGCGCCGTAGGCGCGGACGTGGTCGATGATGGCGTCGATGTCGAGGCCCAGGGCCAGGCCCGCTTCGACGGCGGGGTTCAGGGTCTCCTCCACGTAGGATGCGAGTCCGTCGGCCACGAGCGTGTGCTGTGCGCCTTCGGCGACGAACATGCCGATGCCGCGCCTCTTCTCAACCAGGCCCTCATCGACGAGGATGGCGAAGGCCTTGCCGACGGTGGCCGGGTTGATGCGATAGGTCGCGGAGTACTCCGTGGTGGAGGTGAGCTGGTCCCCGGCGCGCAGCGCGCCGCGCAGGATCTGCGCGCGGATGTCGTCGGCGATCTGCACGTAGATCGGGATCCCCGAGACGAACGTGGGTGCCATTCGTAACCCTCCCTTCAAGTTCTGCGGTTCATTACATGACTAATGAACCATAGAACCAGGTAACCCGTCAAGCTCCCACAATGAATGAGTCCCAGATCATATCTACAACAACAAATCCACTCCCCCTACCCAAATCTCGCACGTAATTCCCCCCGGTCAGGTTTTAACACCGCCCACAAACGTTGCAATTCCAACGACCACATTTTAATGTTTGAAAGGTTTACATGGGAATTACGTGCGACATTGTTGGGGAACCAAGCCTGCAAGGCCCGCAACGCCCGCGCCCGCGATGCCGACGCCCGAGATGCCCGCAAGGCCCCCGCCCGCGCCCGCGCCCGAGATGCCCGCAAGGCCCGCGCTCTCGATGCCGGATCCACACCCGCACGTCAACTGGCCGCCCCACGCACACTACCCGCTCCACACAGAAAGAGCCCCGGCCTCGTCCCACGGGGATAGGGGACGAGGCCGGGGCCAACTCAGCAGGAGGGCGCGGGCTTACTCCTTGACGCCGCCGGCGGTCAGGCCGGAGACGATGTACTTCTGCAGGTACTGGAAGAGCAGGATGACAGGGATGGCCGCGAGGACGGCGCCCGCCGCGAAGATGCCCCACGGGGCGGTACGTTCGTCGGCAGCCCACATGTACATGCCGACCGCCAGCGTGAACTGACTCTGATCCTGCAGGACGACCTTCGCGATCACGAAGTCACCGAGCGAGGAGATGAAGCTCAGCAGGCCAACGACCGCCAGAACCGGGCGAACCAGCGGCATGATGATCGTCCAGAAGGTCTGGGCGTGCGTCGCACCGTCGATCATGGCTGCCTCGTCCAGCGAACGCGGAATCGAGTTGAAGAAGCCGTAGAGCAGGAAGGTGTTCGAGCCGAGCGCGCCACCGAGGTAGACGCAGATCAGGCCGAGCTTGGAGTTCAGGCCCATGACCGGGAAGATGTCCTGGATGCCCAGGAGGAGGAGGTACAGGGCCACGAAGGCCAGCATCTGCGGGAACATCTGAACGAGCAGCAGGCCGGTCAGGGTGCCGCGGCGCCCCTTGAACCGGAAGCGGCTAAACGCGTAGGCCGCTGCTGCGCCCATGAGGACGGTACCAACCGCGGTCACGGTGGACACGATGAGCGAGTTGACGACCCACGACCAGTAGGCGGCATACTTGCCCGAGCCCAGCGCCATGAAGTTCTCGAGGGACACGTTCGAGAAGAGGCTGTTCGAGCCGGTCAGCGTCGCGCCGGGGTTCAGGGACACCGACAGGACGTAGAGCAGCGGGACCAGGCAGTAGATGATCATCAGGATGGCGACGATGTGGCGCCAGCCGACCTCTTTCCACCAGCGGCCACCCTTGAGGGTGGATTGGCGATTCTTCTTCACTGTTGCAGCACTCATCACAGCTCCTCAAGGGTCTTCGTCTGGCGGAAACCGAGCCACGCGATCACGCCCACGACGATGAAGATAACGATGGACATGGCCGAGGCCAGGCCGTAGTTCGGGGAACCCGACTCGATCGCGATCTTGTAGACCATCGAGATCAGGATGTCAGTCTGGCCGACATCCATGCCCGGGTAGTTCGGGCCACCGCCGGTCAACATGTAGATGAGCGAGAAGTTGTTGAAGTTGAACGCGAAGGAGGCGATCAGCAGCGGCACGGTGGACTGCAGCACGAGGGGCAGCTTGATGGACCACACGGTGCGCAGGCCGGAGGCGCCGTCGATCTTCGCGGCTTCTTCGACGTCGCCCGGCAGGGACTGCAGGGCGCCCAGGCAGACGAGGAACATGTAGGGGAAGCCCAGCCACAGGTTCACGCCCAGGATCGAGAACTTCGCCAGCGTTCCGTCCGTCAGCCACGGAATGTGCGCGCCGCCGAGGACCACGTCGTTGATGAAGCCGAAGTCCTTGTTGAGCATGCCCTTCCACACCAGGGTGGCCAGGAACGCCGGGAAGGCGTAGGGCAGGATCATGAGGGACTGGTAGATCTTGCGCCCCTTGATGCGCTTGTCCGCGAAGACGAGGCCGAGGATCAGGCCGAGCGCGAAGGTCGACAGGACCGAGGCCGCGGCGAAGATGAAGGACCACAGCAGGGCCTTCAGGAAGGGGCCGGCCAGGTCGCCGCGGGCGAACATGTTCATGTAGTTGTCGAAGCCGACGAAGACGCGCCAGCCTGGATCGAGCTGGGTGCCGTCGGGGGCGACGAACGCGCCGACCTTGCCGTCGGCCGTGTAGACGACGCCGGTCGTCGTGTCGGTCAGCGTGTCGGCCGCCTGATCGTAGCTGTAGCGGGACTTGGCCAGGTAGGCGGTCGAGCCGTCCTCGCTCTTGTAGTGACCATCGTTGGGGTCTGCCGAGGCCGGGACACTAAGTGCGAAGACCTCGGTCTGGCGCTGCAGGACTTCGTTGAGCTTGAGGACGGTGTAGCCGTCGACGGCGGTGATCATGCCGGCGGAGACGGTGCCGTTGACCTCGTGAAGGGGCGTCTCGGAGTTACCAACCTTGACGGCGCCGGTCGAGCTGTCAGCGATTGCCAGGCCCAGACCCGAGCTGTCCTCAACGATGGCGGCGGGAAGGTTTTCGGCGCCGGGGGCGCGCTGTTCGGCGGCCTTCAAGATCGAGGCGACGGCGTCTTCCTTGGTCGAGTTGTGGCCCTGACCGTAGTTCGTGAAGGACACGTAACCCGTGTACCCCATGACGAACACCTGGTAGATCAGCAGGAAGACCATGCCGGGGACCAGGTACTTCGCGGGGATCATCCGCTTGGAGAAGTACACCCAGTTCACGACAGCAAGCAGGACGGCCAGGACGGCGAGCACCGTCCACGACTTCACCAGGTACGCGGTGAACATGCCGTACAGCCCCAGGGCGTCGATCAGCATCATCAGGATCAGCTTGACGAAGAAACCAGGCCTGGTCACTTCGCTCGCGTGCGAGGCCTTGGGCCCCGTCTTCTTCTTTTCTGTAGCCTTCGCTGGCTCAGACATCGTGTCCTCCACACGTGCGCGTTCGCGCGTCTTTGCGACGTACCCCGCCGGACGGCGGGGAAAGAAGTGGGCACCGAGGGTGCCTGTTGGCCGCTGGGCGGCCGCGGTGTTCAACGTCGCCCCACCCCCGCCCGCCGAGTGGGTGCGGGCGGGGGTGGGGCGTTGTCACGCCTGATGGCAAGCCTTCGTGGTGGCCGCTAGCGGCCACCACGATCGCTCACTTGGAGGCGATGGCGTTGTTGATGTTGTTGATCATCGTAGCCCAACCCTCGGCGGGCGTCTCGGTGCCGGTCACGATGTTGGCCTCGGTCTGGCCCCAGTAGTTCCAGACGGAGCCCATGGCGGGGATCGCGGGAGCGAGCGCGCCGGCCTCGGCGACCTTCGAGAAGTCCTTGATGTCCTGGTCATCCGACTTGGCGGCGACCGACGGCATCGCGGAGGCGCGACCACCGAGCTTCTGCATCTGTTCCTGGGCCTCGGGGGTGGCCAGGTAGTTGAAGAACTGCTTGGCGGCGACCGGGTTGGCGGACTTGGCGCTCTGGTAGAACATCTGGACGCCAACGAAGGGCTGAGCGGCCTGCGACCCGGCGGCGGGGACGGACAGGACGGAGACGTCCATCTTGGCGTCACGGAACGCGGCGACGTTCCAGGGGCCGGTCACCGTGTAGGCGGCCTTGCCGTCGAGGAAGGCCTGCTTGGCGATGTCGCCGGTGATCGAGGGGGAGATGATGCCCGCGTCACCCTGTGCCTTGAGCCAGTTGGCGAAGTCGGTGCCGCCGGAGCCGCCCATGGCCAGCTCGGAGGTGTACTCACCGTCGGCGTTGGTATTGAACACGGGGGCACCGAAGGAAGTCTGGAAGCCGTAGAAGTGGTACGGGTCACCCTTGTCGCCCATCTGGATGATGAAGGGGTACTCAACGCCCGCCTTCTTGCCGGAGGCGATCATGTCGTCGAAGGTGGTCGGGGTGTCCTGGGTGAGCGCATTGTTACGCACCAGGGCGACGGACTCGACGGCGTAGGGGACGCCGTAGGTCTGGCCGTTGTAGGTGACGGCCTTGACGGCCACGTCGGAGAACTGATCCTTGGCCTGACCCAGGTCGACGGGGGCGACGACGCCGTTAGAGACGAGGGCGCCGAGCTTGTCGTGGGCCATGACGATCAGGTCGGGGCCGTTGCCGGTGGGGACCTGGGTGGTGAACTCGGTGTCCATGTCGCTCTCGGACTTCTGGACGACGTTGACGGCGACGCCGGTCGACGCCGTGAAGTCCTCGGCGAAGGACTGCACCTGCGAGAAGCGGGTGTCGTCAGCCCAGATGGTGAGGGTCGCGAGGGTCTCGTTGGAATTCTCGGACGAGTTCGTCGTGGGGGTGGTGTTGCTATTGCAGGCGGCCAGGGCGGTAGCCGCCGCGAAAACGCCGAGTGCTGCGATGCCACGTCGCATTATTTCTCCTGTGTTGGTCGGGCTGGTCGCCTCCGTCAGCGACCTGCTAGTGCCACTGTAGTACCTCCGTTTTTGTTTCTGCAATAATTTTCCGAATTGTGAGCTTCCTGTTACATTTGTACCGAAGCGTCGAGCGGACACACCCAAAGGAGAGTTGAGTCGATGACGAAAAACCGCATTAGCATGGCTGATATTGCTGCGCACGCCGGCGTCTCGACAGCCACCGTCTCTCGCGTCTTCAACGGCGTCGGACAGGTCTCCGACGAGACGCGCCGCAAGGTCCTGACGGCTATTGACGAGCTGGGTTACGACCGCCCGACCCCCGAGCGCACCCCCGACACCCCGGCGATCGGCGTCATCGTCCCCGAGCTCACCAATCCGATCTTCGCGACCTTCGCCCATCACCTCCAGGAGGAGGTCGCGCGGGCTGGGGGTATCGCGATGATCCGTTCTCAAACGCCGGGCGCCACCTCCGAGTTCGATCACCTCTCCTCGCTCTTGGAGCATCGCGTCAAAGGCTTGATCTTCGTCTCGGGCAGGCACGCGGACCTACTGGCGGACCTCGGCCCCTATCACGAGGTCGTGGCTGATTCGATCCCGCTCGTGACCATCAACGGGGCGCGAGCGGAGATTCCGGCCCCCGATTTTTCGACGGGTGACGCTCTGGGCATTCGCGCGGCCGTTACGCATCTGCATGAGCTCGGTCATTCGCGCATCGCGCTGTTGACGGGGCGCACACACGTTGTCCCGGCGCTGCGCAAGGCAGAGGCCTTCACCCAGGTCATGGAGGAACTGGTCGGCGACCGCTCCCCCATCATCGAGGAGACCTTCTATACGTACGAGGCCGCGGCGGCTCACACGAACGGCCTGATCGAGCGCGGCGTGACGGCGATCGTGACGGGCTCCGACTTGCAGGCGCTCGGCGCGATCCACACGATCACCTCACTGGGCCTGGCCGTCCCGGAGGACATCTCGGTCATCGGATTCGATGATTCTTTCCTCATGTCACACCTGAGCCCGGGGCTGACGACGGTCCACCAGCCTGTGCCCGCGATCGTCGCGGCGGCGGTGCGCAGTCTATTCGAGGCCTTGGCCACACCCGACTACACTCCTGAGCACGCCGATTACGTCTTTTCGCCCGATTTGGTCGTGCGGGCGACGACTGCGCGCGCGAAGTAACGCCCCTGCCTGACGGGGTCCGCACCCTGGGAATGATTTGACAATGATTCTCAGAGCCCCAGAGAATGATTCTCATGTCGAAGAGATTCCTCGCCGCCGCATGCGCGGCCGCCACAGCGCTCGCACTGTCCGCCTGCTCCTCCGCCCCCTCCTCGGAAGGAAACGCCAGCAAGGACGGGACTCTGACCGTCATGGCGTCCTTCTACCCCCTGCAGTACCTGGCTGAGAAGATCGGCGGCGAGCACGTCACCGTCACCTCACTGACCCCCGCGGGCGCCGAGCCCCACGACCTCGAACTCTCCCCCAAGACAGTCGACGCCTTGGCCTCCGCGGACGCCGTCGTCTACCTCGCGGGCTTCCAGGCCGCGGTGGACGAGGCCATCGAGCAGCAGGCCCCCACAACCGTCATTGACGTCTCCCCCGCCGTCGAACTGGTCGAGGCCAACTCGTCCGCCAACCATCCGAGCGAGGACGAGGACGCCGACGAGGCCCAGTCCGGCGAGAGCGCCACCGAGGAGCACGCCGACCACGATCACGAGGGCCACGATCACGAGGGCCACCACCACGATATGAGCGCCGACCCTCACTTCTGGCTGGACCCGGTGCGCATGGCGAGCGCCGCGACCCTGGTGGGCGACAAGCTCGCCGAGGCCGACCCAGCCAACGCCGACACCTACAAGGCCAACGCTAAGGCCCTGAACGAAGAACTCAGCGCCCTGGGTGACGACCTCGTCGCGAAGACCGCGACCTGCCAGATCAAGACCTTCGTCACCGCGCACACCGCGTTCGGCTACCTCGCAGACCGCACCGGCCTGACCCAGGTGGGCATCTCGGGCCTCGACCCCGACTCTTCCCCCTCACCCGCGCGACTCGCCGAGATTGGCCAGATCGCCAAGGAACAGGGCGTGACCACCATCTTCACGGAGGCGCTCATCGACCCCAAGGTCGCGCAGACCCTGGCCGACGACCTCGGCATCTCCACGGCCGTCCTGGACCCGATCGAGTCCCAGACCGACTCCTCCAAGGACTACGCGGCCGTCATGAAGGACAACATCAACGCCCTGGCGACAGCAAACAACTGCCAGTGATGACGACTGACACCACCACGACGGCGGGAGCCTCCCACGCGGAGGCTCCCGCCGTCGTGCGGCTCGATAACCTGCACGTCGCCTGGGACACGGACCTGATCCTCCACGGGATCACCCTGTCCATCCCCGCCGGCCAGACCGTGGCCATCACCGGATCGAATGGATCGGGCAAGTCCACGACCCTCAAGGCACTGCTCGGCACAGCCCCCATCACCAGCGGCGACGCTCTGCTCTTCGGCCGCTCGATCACCGCTCGACGCCGCGTACCCTGGCAGAAAATCGGATACGTGCCCCAGCGCATCTCGTCGGGAGGAGCCGTCAGCTCAAGCGCCATCGAGGTCGTGCGCTCCGGCCTGCTCGGGCCTCGTCGCCTGTGGGCGATGCCCGGGGACACGGCCCGCGCGATGGACGCCCTCGAGCGCGTCGGCATGGCCCACCGCGCCCACTCCCCCATGAACATCCTCTCGGGTGGCCAGGCCCAGCGCGTCCTCATCGCGCGCGCCCTCGTACGCCGCCCCGAGCTGCTCATCATGGACGAGCCGATGGCCGGAATCGACGCCACCTCCCGGGCGCGCCTGGCGGACATCGTCGCCGACGCAAAGGCCGAAGGCACGACCATTCTCATCGTCTTGCACGAGCTCGGCGAACTCGGCCCCCTCCTGGACCGCGAGCTCCACATCAGCGCCGGCCACGTCTCCTACGACGGCGCCCCTCACATCGACGACGACCACGAGCAGCACCACGGTGGCGGCGACCACTGCCACTCCTCAGAGGCCACCGCACCCTCCCAGGGCGACCACGGCCTCGTCAGCGGAATCTGGACGGGAACAGACAATGATTGACGCCCTGACCACCCTCCTGTCCTCCCAGATGATGCAGCGCTCACTCCTGGCCGCACTCATCGTCGGGCTGACTGCTCCGATCATCGGGACCTACCTGGTCCACCGCAGGCTCGCGATGCTCGGAGACGGAATCGGGCACATTTCGCTCACCGGCGTGGCCCTGGGCTGGCTAGTCGGCACCTTCGCGAACGTGACCCCCGCCGATTCGTGGGCGATCCCCGGAGCCGTCGTCGTCTCCCTGCTCGGCGCGGTCACCATCGAGCTGGTCCGTCAGAGCGGACGCACGTCGGGCGACACCGCGCTGGCCATGCTCTTTTACGGAGGCATCGCGGGCGGCGTCTTGCTCATCGGCCTGGCGGGCGGCACATCCGCGCAGCTCAACTCCTACCTCTTCGGCTCCATCTCGACCGTTCGTTGGAGCGACATCGCGCTCATCACGATCCTGGGCGTGGCCATCGTGGCGCTCGGCGTCGGCCTGGCTCCCGCGCTCTTCTCGGTTACCAACGATGAGGACTTCGCGCGCTCCACGGGGCTGCCCGTGCGCACGCTCTCCCTCCTCGTCGCCATCCTGTCGGCCCTCACGGTCGCTGTTGCAATGCGCGTCGTCGGCTCACTGCTGGTCAGCGCCCTCATGGTGATCCCCGTCGCCATCGCACAGCTGGGCGCCCGCTCCTTCCGATCCACGATGGGCATCGCCATGGGCCTGGGAGTCCTGATCTGCACGTGCGGCCTGTCCCTGACCTATTTCGTCGACCTGTCGCCGGGCGCGACGATCGTTGTGGGCGCTATCGGCCTCTACGCGATCGGGTTTATGATCAGGGCAGCCCGGGACCGCATCCGCCGGGTGCGCAGGCTGCGCGTGGCACGCACGCACAACCAGCATCCCGAGCGCTCCACCGCCCGCTCACACGCCCCACGGAAGGACCAGACATGCAGCGCATGACCAAGCAGCGCCAGGCCGTCTTGGACGAGCTGACGCGCGTCAGCGACTTCCGCAGCGCTCAGCAAATTTTTGAGGACCTGCATTCCCAGGGGCAGCGCGTGGGCCTGGCGACCGTGTACCGCTCGTTGCAGGGGCTTGCCGAGGACGGGCGCGTGGACACGCTGCGTTCCTCCGAGGGCGAGGTCCTGTATCGCAGTTGCACGAGCGAGCACCATCACCATCACCTGGTGTGCCGAACGTGCGGCTTCACCGAGGAGATTGAGCAGTCCCAGATCGAGTCGTGGGTGTCTGCCGTCGCGGCCGACCACGGGTTTTCCGATGTTGAGCATTCCCTCGAGCTCTTCGGGCTGTGTGCGTCGTGCCGGGATAAGGGGACCGCGCGCTAAGGATAGCCCGAGCATCGCACGGTCGGCGTACCTACCTCCCCAACGGTAGGTTAGGATAGGCTTCGTTTGGTTACCCATCTGCGGAGGGTTTTGTGTTCAGCGCAGGAATCAACAACATGGTCTCCGCCTTTGCGCGCGAGGGCATCTGGCTCTTCGTGTTCCTCTTCATGGTCGTCCTCTTGCGCGCACAACTGACCTACTGGCTCGCGCGCGGGGCCGCCTCTGGCGCGCTCTTGGCCAGCGGCCGCAAGGGATTCCCAGGCTCCGTCGCACGCTGGTTCGATGGCCCCATCCCGCGCAGGGGCGCGGCGATGCTGGACAAGTGGGGAATCATCGTCATCCCCCTGTGCTTCCTGACGGTGGGCATCCAGACGGCGGTCAACGCGGGAGCCGGCCTGGTGCGCATGCGTTGGAGCACCTACACCATCGCGATGATCCCGGGCTGCATCCTGTGGGCGCTCCTGTACGGCCTCGGTATGCTGGCGGTCTTCGCCGCGACCATCCGTGCGATTGCCGGTTCCCCGTGGGGTTGGGCGGGCCTGGGCGCGATCGTCTGCTTGATCGCCGCCAAGGTGTGGTGGGGCCGCCGCAAGCGCGCCACCGTCGACGCCGCTGTCGAGGAGGAGGCGGCCTAGGCCTGCGAGACGCGGTCGATGGCACCGCCGAAGCGGCGGTCCCGTCCCGCGTATTCCTCCAGGCACCCCCACAGCTCCTCGCGGTCGAACGCGGGCCAGGGGGTGTCGACGAACATCATTTCGGCGTAGGCCATCTGCCAGAGCAGGTAGTTGGACAGGCGTTGCTCTCCCGACGTGCGGATCATGAGGTCGACGTCGGGCACGTCGGGCAGGTAGAGGTGGCGTGCCAGGGTTTTTTCGGTGACGCCGCGCGGGCTCAGCCTCCCGGACGCGACTCCCTCGGCGATCGATCGCGCGGCGTCGGCCAGTTCGGCACGCCCCCCGTAGTTGACGCACATGACCAGGTCGAGGGTGTTGCAGTGGGAGGTCGCGCGGTCGGCCTTTTCGAGGGCCTTGATGACGCTGGTCCACAGGCGGGGGCGCCGCCCGCTCCAGCGCACGTGTACTCCCCACTCGGCCAACTGGTCGGTGCGCCGCGCGAGGACGTCGGAGGCGTAGTTCATGATGAAGGAGACCTCGGCGGGCGAGCGCTTCCAGTTTTCGGTGGAGAAGGTGTAGACGCTCAGGTAGCGCACGCCCGCGTCGATGGCTCCGGCGATGGTGTCCATGAGGGCGTACTCCCCCGCGCGGTGTCCCTCGGTTCGGGCGAGCCCGCGGGCGTTGGCCCATCGTCCGTTGCCGTCCATGATGAGGGCGACGTGCGCGGGGGCTTCACCCTTGCGAAACGCGGGGGCGGGGATGTGCCACTGGCCGGGGCCGAGGAGCGGGGCGCTCGGGTCGGAGGGGGCTCGGTCCATGGGGGTGGGTCGGTGGGTGGTCATGGGTGACTCCTGTCGATGACGGTCAGTGAGCGCAGGCGCCTCTCGAGGTGCCATTGGGTATAGGAGGAGATGAGTCCCGAGGCCTCGGTGCGCGCGTAGGCCTCGCAGTGGTCAGCGCGCGCCCAGTCGCCGCTGAGGAGCTGGCCGAGGAGGGCGAGGGTGTCGGGGGCGGGCGAGGAGGCCCCGGGCGGCCGGCAGGTGTCGCACACGGCGCCGCCGTCGGGGATGGAGAACGAGGAGTGGGGTCCTTGGGCGCCGCACACGGCGCAGTCGAAGCAGGAGGGGGCCCATCCGGCCAGGGCGAGGGCGCGCAGCGTGTAGGAGGTGCGGGTGAGGGTGGGATGGTGGCGCCCCCGCGCGAGCGCGTTGAGGGCCCCGAGGAGGAGCAGGTATTGGGAGTGGGTGCCGTCGTGAGCGTCGGCGGTGAGTCGCTGCGCAGTTTCGACGACGACGGTGGCCGCGAGGTAGAGGTCGTAGTCGGCGGCGATGGCGTCGCCGTATTGGGCGATGGAGGCGACCTGCGTGAGGGTGTCGAGGGTGCGTCCGCGGTGCAGCTGGGCGTCGATGACGGAGAAGGGTTCGACGCGGGCACCGAACTTGGAGGTCGTCTTGCGCACGCCTTTGGCGACGGCTCGAACCTGGCCATGTTCGGCGGTGAGCAGGGTGATGATGCGGTCGGCTTCGCCCAGCTTGTGGGTGCGTAGGACGATCGCCTCGTCTCGGTAGGACTTCATCACGAGGCCATTGTGTCACGGGGTCGAGGCCCAGGTGGCGTGGGGTGCGCGGCGTCGCGCGTGGCGAAATTTCGTGTGAAGTGCGGTGTCACATCCACCGACAAGTCCAGCTGTGGGCGTTGTCAACAAAGTGTGGGAAACTGACAGCGTGGTCGGTCTAACAGCCGGCAAAGAGTTTTCGAGTAGATAGTTTTCTCGTAACTGGTTATGGTTTACTCGTAACCGTCGAAGGAAGGAAACAAATGGCTCCCCCGATTGATGCTCGCGAAAAGCTTGGCACAGCCCTGCGCCAGGCCCTGACGCAGACCCCGCTGTCAAAGATCTCTGTCAGCGCACTGACACGCGCCGCAGGAGTCACCCGACAAGCGTTCTACTACCACTTCAACTCCCTCAAGGACCTCAATGCGTGGGTTTTCCGCGAGGAAGTCACATCTCGCCTGACCGCCAGTTCGGGAGAATGGCTCGACGCGGTCGAAGCGACCATGATGTGGATGCATGAGCACCGCGACGAGACCGCCGCCGCCATGAAGACGATCGAGGCCAACGACCTATGGGCCTTCCTGATCTCGAACGCACAGGAACTCATCGAGTCCCGCCTGCCCGGCTCCGCCTCGGCCACCGCGCGCGACGTCGTCGCCCAGCACTTCGCCCTGGCCACCGGCGCCCACATGGCCCAGTGGATGCTCTCCGGCCTAGAGGTGAACCCCTCACTGGCCATCGCACGCATGCGCATCCTCATGACCGACCAGACCACCCCGGCCCTGGCCCGCCTGGCACAGTAACGCGGCCTTCCCACCAGCCGCGTGAGGGTGCACAACGCAGCCCACCCCGGCCTCGTCCCACTCGACGAGGCCGGGGTTCTTCATGCCGCGCAACACCAATCCCCTGTGACGACGAACCACGAACGATAACCTGACCATTGACTCACTCTCGACCGCCCCACGACGCACGCGCAGCTCACGCAGCACATCCCCAAATGCCCACAGCGCGCCTGTTTATAACTTTTTGATTGCGGTCAGCCCGAGGTGTCAAGACGCAATATGGTCAGAGTATTCACGTGTGGCCAGGGACGCGCTGTACAATTGGTCAGTTGTGTCTAGGCGCGGGATTAAGCGGTTCCGCATTCTGACATGTATAGTTCGCACGTAACCTCTCTCTGACCGTCGACGAGGACCTCCGATGCCCCACCCCGATGCGAAAACGGCGCTCGCGCTCGCGCTGCGCGACGCACTCACGACCACACCACTGTCTAAGGTGACGGTCTCCGGGCTCACGCGCGCTGCCGGCGTGACCCGTCAGGCGTTCTACTATCATTTTGCCGACATTCGTGACCTGACCGTGTGGGTCTTCAAGCGCGAGGTCGCGGACCAAATCCTCTCCCACGCGACCTACGACGACTGGTCGGACGGGCTGCTCGCAATGCTCGTATGGATGCAGTCCCACCCGGAGGAGACACGCTCGGTCATCTCCTCGCTCGGCATGGAGGAACTCCAGATCTTTCTCCACAAGCAGCTGCGTGCCGTCATGGAGCCCATCGTCGACCAGCTCGGCGCCAACCTCACCGTCACCGAGGGCGACCGCATATTCATCACCGACCACTTCACGCTTGCCATCCTCGGCCACATTTCCCAGTGGATCGCGACCGGCATGAGCGCCGACCCCTACATCCTCACCGAACGGATCGCCCGCATCCTCGACGGGCAGGTGTTGCGGGCGCTCACGCTCTTCTCCGAGAAACCCACCGCGGCCCCGGGACGCGCCTGAGAACGCGAAGGACCCCGGCCTCGTTCCAACGCATGGACGAGGTCGGGGTCCTTTTGTCGCCGAGGCGCGCTCAGCGCAGCGCGCGGTTAACCGCCGAGATGACGGCCTTATACGAGGCGCGCGTGATCGAGGAGTCGATGCCGACACCCCAGACGATCTGACCGTCCACCGCGGCCTCCACGTAGGCGGCGGCGCGCGCGTCGCGGCCCTGGCTCATCGCATGCTCGGAGTAGTCGAGGATGCGCACGTCCAGATCGAACTCGTGCAGCGCCGACACGAAAGCGTCGATCGGACCCGTGCCCGTGGCACGCACCTTGACCGGCTCGCCATTGTCGACGAGCGTCGCGTTCAACTCGACGTGCTCGTCGTCGATCGAGGAGACCTGCGAGGAACGCATCTCGAAGCGACCCCACGGCTCCAGCCCGGGAGCGGCGCTCGTGGGCAGATACTCGTCCGCGAAGATCTGCCACAGGGTGGCCGCGTTGATCTCCCCGCCGTAAGTGTCCGTGTGACGCTGGACGATGCGCGAGAACTCCACCTGGAGACGGCGCGGCAGCTCCAGGGCGTGCGCGGTCGACATCAGGTAGGCGACACCACCCTTGCCGGACTGCGAGTTCACGCGCACCACGGCCTCGTAGGAGCGGCCCACGTCGTGCGGGTCGATCGGCAGGTAGGGCAACTCCCACACGACGGCGTTCTCGTCGCCGTCGGCCGCGTCCACCTTGGCCTTGCGGGCCGTAAAGCCCTTCTTGATCGCGTCCTGGTGGGAGCCGGAGAAACTCGTGTAGACGAGGTCGCCGACGTAGGGGGCGCGCGGCGAGGTCTCCATCTGCGTGCAGTGCTCGACCGTGCGGCGGATCGCATCCACGTCGGAGAAGTCAATGCCCGGGTCGATGCCCTGGCTGAACAAGTTCAGGCCCAGGGTCACCAGATCCACGTTGCCGGTGCGCTCGCCCTGGCCCAGCAGGCAACCCTCGATGCGGTCCGCGCCGGCGAGCAGCGCCAGCTCGGCGGTGGCGACGCCGGTGCCGCGGTCGTTGTGGGGGTGGACGGACAGGGCCACAAACTCGCGGCGGCTCAGGTTGCGGCTCATCCACTCGATCTGGTCAGCGAACACGTTGGGCGTGGCGCGCTCGACAGTGGAAGGCAGGTTGAGCACGATCTCGCGCCCCTCGCCCGGCTCCCACACGTCCATGACGGACTCGCACACCTCGAGGGCGAAATCAAGCTCGGTGTCCACAAAAATTTCCGGAGAGTATTCGAAACCGAAGATGGTCTCATCCCCCAGCCGCTTCTCCGCCTGGGCGATGACCTCGCGCGCACCGAACTGGGCCAGCTCGATCGTCTGTGCCTTGTCCGCGTGGAACACAACCTCCCGGAACACGGGCGCCGTCGCGTTGTAGAGGTGAACGGTGGCGCGCGGGAAGCCCACGATGGCCTCGACCGTGCGTTCGATCAGCTCGGGGCGCGACTGGGTGAGCACCGAGATGGTCACGTCCTCGGGCACCGCGTCATCCTCGATCAGGGAGCGCACGAAGTCGTAGTCGGTCTGTGAGGCGGCCGGGAAACCGATCTCGATTTCCTTGTAGCCGAGCTTGACGAGCAGGTCGAACATGCGGCGCTTGCGCGCAGGGTCCATCGGCTCGATAAGCGCCTGGTTGCCGTCACGCAGGTCGGTGGACATCCAGCGCGGCGCCTTCACGATCCGCTTGGAGGGCCACTGGCGGTCCGGCAGGTCGACGGGATTCGTATCCAGGAACGCGCGGTACTTGCCGATCGGCATGCGCGAACCGGTGGGGACGGGAACGTCAGATGTAGTCTTCACAATTCGCAAGTCTATCGGCGCTCCTGGCCCAGCGAGGACGGGCTGCGCATACTGGACGTGAGATGCGGCGCGGTCGCCTCCGCGGGGCCTCGCCGCGCGGCGAGGGGATGAACGTCTTTTCTCCGCGCAAAGTCCCTCACGCACGCCGTTCATATGTCATGATAATTGGGTCCAATGTCCCACACAACGACGCGCGGAGCAGTCATGACCCCCTTGTTGTTTGCTCAATCCTTTACCCCGTCGACGACGTCCGTCGCGGGCAACGTCTTCCTCACGGCCATCGTCGGTCTCCTCCCCCTCATCCTCTTCTTCGTCCTCATGGGCGTCTTCAAGGTCGCCACCCACTGGTGCGCGATCATCTCGCTCGTCACCTCGCTCGTCATCGCGGTCCTTGCCTTCAAGATGCCCGTTGGCATGGCGCTCCTGGCCGGCACGCAGGGCGCGGCGATGGGCTTCATGCCGATCATTTACATCATCATCGCGGCCGTGTGGCTGTACAACCTCACCGAGGAGTCGGGGCGCAGCTCCGACCTGAAGGCCGTCTTTAACACGATCGGCCGCGGCGACCAGCGCGCCCAGGCCCTCATCGTCGCTTGGTGCTTCTGCGGCCTGCTCGAGGGCCTGGCTGGCTTCGGCGCTCCCGTGGCCATCACCTGCGCCATGCTCGTGACCCTCGGCGTCCCCAAGATCAAGGCCGCCGTCGTGGCCGTCGTCGGCAACGCCATCAACGTCGGCTTCGGCGCCATGGCCATCCCCACGACCACCGCTGGCAAGCTCGGCGGCGCCGACCCCGTCGTCGTCGCCGGCGACATGGGCCACCTGACCTGGATCTTCTGCCTGTTCATCCCCTTCCTCATGCTGTTCATCCTGGACGGCTCCCGCGGCGTGCGCCAGCTCTGGCCCCTCGCCCTCGTCGCGGGTCTCGCTGCCGGTGCAGGCCACTTCTTCACCCCCTCCATCTCCTACGAGCTGACCGCCGTCGTCGCCTCCCTGCTCGGCTTCGCCGCCTGCTACGCATTCCTGCTGGTGTGGGGCCCCACGACCCCCGCGGAGTGCGCAACCGAGGCCGACGAGGCCGACAAGCCCACCGGCTCGCGTATCGGCCTGGCCCTGCTGCCCTACGTCCTCGTCGTCGTCATCATCGCGATCACGAAGCTGGCCAAGCCCGTCGCAGCTTTCTTCTCGTCCACGGACGTGAAGATCCCGTGGCCCGGCATCTACGGCAACCTGCTGACCGGCGACGGATCGCCCTCGACCGCTGCGATCTACTCGCTGCAGATCCTGTCCAACCCCGGCACGTGGATTTTCGTCACCGGCATTGTCGTCGCCATCGTCTACGGAACGAACTCCTCGGGCGGGCGCTTCCAGACCTCCGTGGGCAAGATGTTCGCGGTGCTGCCCCAGACGATCTACTCGCTGCGCATGGCGATCCTGACGATCGCCTCCGTGATGGCGCTCGCCTTCGTCATGAACTTCTCCGGGCAGACCACTTCGATCGGTGCCGCCCTGGCGACGACGGGCGCGGCCTTCGCGTTCCTCTCCCCCATCCTGGGCTGGATCGGAACGGCCGTCGCCGGCTCCGCGACCTCGGCGGGCGCTCTCTTCGCGAACCTGCAGTCCACCGCCGCCGCGGGCGCCGGCCTCGATCCGAACATCCTGCTGGCCGCCAACACTATCGGCGGCGGCATCGGCAAGATCGTGTCCCCCCAGAACCTGGCGATCGCCGCGACCTCCGTGGATTCGGAGGGATCGGACGCGGAGATCCTTAAGAAGGCCGCCCCCTACTCGATCGGCCTGCTCCTGGTCCTGTGCATCCTGGTGTTCGTCGCCTCCCAGGGCTGGCTGGGCTCCTACATGCCGCACTGAGCAGCTTCATCGCACAGGCGGGGCCCCGAGAGACTTGCGTTCTCGGGGCCCCGTCCTATTTGCTTTCGTCTCCCCCATCCTTGTAGTCTCGAAGCAATGAGCCCGCAGCGACGCCCGCTGTTTCCCCGCCGCCCAGGAAGGCCAGCTTCTGTGAAGACCCCCCTCCGCTTGATCGTTACACTGGGCGCCGTCGTGGCACTCACCGCCGCGTGCAACCCCTTCGGGGCCTCGTCTCGCGAACGACTTCCAGAGGACCCGCGCTTCGCCGAATTCACCTACAAGACCGACGGAGAAATCAAGGTTCAAGAACGCACCGATTCCTTCAACGCGCGCATGCCCGGCCTGGGAGCATCCGATGGACACGTTGTTGTCGCGAATTTCCACGAAGGACGCGGCTTACCAACCCCCGATTCCCATGCCTGGCTAACCGGAGTCGCAACCGTCCCCACAGACACGGTCACGAAGCTCACGGAAGGGGCAGACGGAAGTAACACGTTGCTACCAGGCATCTACCCAGGCCTCTATCAGTACGTGCCCCAGGACTGCCACTTCGTCACAATCCCCGCCGACCACGCGAACTCCGTCCTCCAGACCAACCAGGACGCCATCTACTCGGAATGGGGCTCATTCGACATCACCGACTTCGCAGCCTCCACCGACTGCAACCTCATCATCGTCACAGGCGAAGCCATGAGGGGCTAGAAAACCGACCTTTGGACCACACATGAAGCTCCCACTCAAGGCCATCGTGCCACTACTCGCCGTCGTGGCACTCACCGCCGCATGCAACCCCTTCGGGGCCTCATCTCGCGAACGACTTCCAGAGGACCCGCGCTTCGCCGAGTTCACCTTCGACAGCGACAACAAGCCGACGGTCCAGGAGCGCACCGACTCCTTCAACGAGCGCTGGCCGGGCTTGCAGGCCACTGAGGGTCACGTAACCATCGAGTACTCGCCGTCCGGCCTGCTCCCCAACCCCGATCCTGAGTTTTGGCTCACCGGGGTCGCCACCGTCCCCGACGAGACGATCACTGCACTCATGGAGGGCACAACCAGCTCCGCGCTCCTGCCCGGCATCTACCCAGGCCTCTATCAGTACGTGCCACAGGACTGTCACTTCTCCACCATCGACCCAAAACACGCCGACAAGACCCTCAAGGGCGACAACACGCAGGTCAACAAGGACTTCGGAGCTCTACCCGTCAAAGCACTTGCAGCGTCAAGCGACTGTCACCTCGTCGTGATCACCGCCATCGGATTCAGCGACTAGCAGCCGCACACAACCAGTGAACGCCCCCTCACACCGGAGAATCTCATGACACGCCGCTTGCACACCCTCACGGCACTCGCAGCCATCGCCGTTCTCACCGCTGGGTGCAACCCCTTCGGGGCCTCGTCTCGCGAACGACTTCCAGAAGACCCGCGCTTCGCCGAATTCACCTACAAGACCGACGGAGAAATCAAGGTTCAGGAGCGCACCGACTCCTTCAACGAGCGCATGCCCGGTCTGGGGGCATCCGAAGGACACGTCGCGGCGGCCAACTTCCCTGAGGGACGCGGACTGCCCTCCCCCGACCACCACTTCTGGGTGACCGGCGTCGCCACCGTTGCTCCCGAGTCAATCCAGAAGCTCAGCGAGGGCGCCACCGGTAACAACACCCTGCTGCCCGGCATCTACCCCGGCCTCTACCAGTACGTCCCCCAGGACTGCCACTTCGTCACAATCCCCGCCGACCACGCAAACACCGTCCTCCAGACCAACAAGGACGCCATCTACTCGGAATGGGGCTCATTCGACATCACCGACTTCGCAGCCTCCACCGACTGCAACCTCATCATCGTCACCGGCGAGGGCATCAACGGCTAGCGCCCGCACACGCCCCATTGCTTCGCTGGCGTTACCCCGCCGCATCCCGAAAGTCCGCGCCACGCCCCCAAGAACCCAGCCGGGCCTCGTCCATGAAACATCCATGAACGAGGCCGGGGTTTCCCTGTGAGGGCACGCGACGATAAAGAAACGATAAACGCAAGATCTCCTTGTTCTAAGTCGGGTCCCAGAGGTCCCAAACTCCCCTCCCCGAGCCAACTTTTCACGATCCCTATGTCCTGACTTTTCCGCGAGATAACGCCACTCCCGAAAGGCACCCACCGAAGGCCCCGCACAATTGGTCTCCCGGGACCTCGGACCCAGCCATACTGATGGACGACAGCACCCACGAGGAAGGATCCCCAGTGCGTATCGCTCTCTTTTCCACTTGCCTGGCAGACGTCATGTTCCCCCAGGCTGCCCAGGCGACAGTAACACTGCTCGAGCGCCTCGGCCACGAAGTCGTCTTCCCTGAAGACCAGGTGTGCTGCGGACAGATGCACGCCAACACTGGCTACTTCGAAGACGCAGCCAAGATCACCCGCAACCACGTCAAGGCCTTCGAGCCCGTGCTCGACGGCCAGTGGGACGCCATCGTCGTCCCCTCCGGCTCCTGCACCGGTGCAGCGCGCCACGAACAGAAGGTCGTCGCCGAGCACGTGGGCGACCACGAGCTGGCCAAGAAGTCCCAGCTCATCGCCCAGCACACCTACGACCTGACCGAGCTGATCACCGACGTCCTCGGCCTGGAAGACGTGGGCGCCTACTTCCCCCACACCGTCACCTACCACCCGACGTGCCACTCGCTGCGAATCGCCAAGGTCGGCGACCGCCCCTACCGCCTCCTGCGGGCCGTCGAAGGCCTGACCCTCGTCGACCTGCCCGACGCCGAGGTCTGCTGCGGTTTCGGCGGCACCTTCGCCATGAAGAACTCCGAGACCTCCACCTCGATGCTCGCGGACAAGGTCACCAACGTCATGTCCACGCGCGCCGAAGTCCTCGTCATGGGCGACTACTCCTGCCTCATGCACGTCGGCGGCGGCCTGTCCCGCCTCAACTCCGGCATCCGCCCCATGCACCTCGCTGAAATCCTGGCATCCACCAAGGACCAGCCCTTCGAGGGCAACATCTCTTTCGCACCCGAAAGCGCACAGGTGATCTGACATGACCGCAACCTTCATCGGAATGCCCTCCGCCCCCGACTCCCACACCGGCGGCTGGCGCACCACCGTCACCATCCCCGAGGACACCCTCCGCTGGGGCCCCACCTTCCCCGAGGGCGCCCACAAGACGCTGGCCAACACCCAGATGCGCCGCAACCTGGGCCACGCCACCCGCACCATCCGCTCCAAGCGCGCCCAGCGCGTCGCAGAAATGCCGGACTGGGAGAACCTGCGCAGCGCCGCCGAGGCCGTCAAGTTCGAGGTCGCTTCGCGCATGCCCGAGCTGCTTGAGGAATTCGAGCGCAACGTGACCGCCCGCGGCGGCATCGTCCACTGGGCGCGCGACAAGCACGAGGCCAACCGCATCGTCGCGGACATCATCAAGTCCAAGGGCGTCGACGAGATCGTCAAGGTCAAGTCCATGGCCACCCAGGAAACCAACCTCAACGAGTTCCTGAAGGAAGAGGGCATCAGCGCTCGCGAGACCGACCTCGCCGAGATGATCGTCCAGCTGGCCGACGACATGCCCAGCCACATCGTGGTCCCCGCGATCCACCGCAACCGCTCCGAGGTCCGCGGCATCTTCCTGGATCGCATGGAAGACGCGCCCCGCGACCTCTCCGACGACCCTACCGAGCTGACGGCCGCAGCCCGCGCCCACCTGCGTAAGAAGTTCCTGCACGCCAAGGTCGCCGTGTCCGGCACCAACATGGGCGTCGCAGAAACCGGCACCGTCTCCATCTTCGAGTCCGAGGGCAACGGCCGCATGTGCCTGACCCTGCCCGACACGCTCATCACACTGATGGGCATCGAGAAGCTCGTCCCCCGCTTCCAGGACGTCGAGATCTTCTCCCAGCTGCTCCCCCGCTCCGCGACCGGTGAGCGCATGAACCCCTACACCTCCATGTGGACGGGCGTCACCCCCGGCGACGGCCCCCAGGAATTCCACCTCATCCTCATGGACAACGGCCGCACCAAGGTCCTGTGTGACCCGATCGGCCGCCAGGCCCTCGCCTGCATCCGCTGTGGCTCGTGCATGAACATCTGTCCGGTCTACCAGCACACCTCCGGTCACGCCTACGGCTCCGTCTACCCGGGCCCCATCGGCGCGATCCTCACCCCGCAGCTCACCCAGGGCCTCGACGAGCACGACCCGGTGCACACCCTGCCCTTCGCGTCCTCCCTCTGTGGCGCGTGCGGCGAGGTCTGCCCCGTCAAGATCGACATTCCGACGATCCTCATCCACATGCGTGCGCGCACGGTCGACGTCAAGCGCAACCTCGTACCCGACGTGTGGGACCTCGCGATGGGCGTGACCACCCCCGTCATGTCGAACTCGACCCTGTGGAAGGCTGCCGGCACCGGCACCAAGGCCACTCGCCTGTTCGCCAAGAAGGGCTCGATCGGCGCGCTGCCATTCCCGGCCTCACTGTGGACGCGCGCACGCGACCTGCCGGTCGCCCCGAAGGAGACCTTCCGTCAGTGGTGGAAGCGCACCCACAAGGACTCCGACGCCAACGCGCCGCGCACGGACCGCCCAGCAACGGGACTCCCGCTCGCTTCCGAACACGGCATGACCACCAGCACGACCCCGAAGGAGGCGTGACATGACCACCACCATGGACGCGAAGACCGCGATTCTGGCGCGCGCACGCGACGCCATCTCCCGTTCCCAGCAGGGCCGTCCCGTGCGCCCGATCCCCCGCGACTACATTCGTTCCACCGAGCACGCGCCCGGTTCGCAGGCCGTCATCGAGGAAATGATCGAGAAGCTCGAGGACTACTCGGCGAAGGTCGTCGTGGTCTCCAAGGAGTCCGAGGTCGCCGACGCGATCTCGACGTTCCTGGCCGACCAGAAGGCCTCTTCCGTCGTCGTGCCGACCGGCCTGGACGACGCCTTCAAGAAGGCCGCCGCCCGCGACGGTCGCACGGTCCGCGAGGACAGCCGCGAGCAGGCCATCCCGACGCTGGAGCTGGACGAGATCAACGCGGTCGTCACGCGCTGCCGCGTCGCGATCTCCATCTCGGGCACTATCGTCCTCGACGGTGAGCCCGACCAGGGTCGCCGCGCGATCTCGCTCGTGCCCGACACCCACGTCGTCGTCCTCAAGGCCTCCGACATCGTGCCCACGGTCCCCCAGGCGGTGGACATCCTCGGAAAGAACCCGACCCGTCCGATGACCTGGATCGCCGGCGGTTCGGCGACCTCCGACATCGAGCTGGTCCGCGTCAACGGCGTGCACGGCCCCCGCTTCCTGCGAGTCGTCATCGTCAAGTGATCGTCTCGCTCTGACAACGTCACGCGCCCGGCTGCCATTGCGCAGCCGGGCGCTGCGTTATGCCTTCTTCGTCGTTCTGTGCCGGGGCATGGCAGCTGGGTCCTATGGGTCGCACCCGCAGCTCCTCAATGCACAGCTGGGTCCTACGGGGGCACCGCAAACCACGACATCGCAGCTGAGCCTGACAGGTCAAAGCGTCCCAGAGATCGTGGACCGTGTCGTGGACCGACGTCCGCACACAGGAGTTCGCCTCGGGCACCTCATCACCCAAAAGTCGCATGCAATTCGGGTGACCGAACTTTCTCCAGCACCCCAAAACGTTGCAATTCCAACGATGTGATTTCAATGTTTGAAATGTTTACATGGGAATTGCATGCGACATTTCTGAGGAACCACAACGCGAGGCCACGAAGAACCCACGCAGAAGACGTACAAGCCCAGAAGACGTACAAGCCCACAAGAAAACTCAAGCCCAGAAGACGCCCACATCCCCGGCCACCACAACTGCCAGAAGCACAGGGGCACTGCACCCGATATGGGGCACTGCACCCGAACAGAAGAGGTGCATTGCCTACGGATCGGGTGCAGCGCCCCAACACACAAGAACAAACGCGGAACTGGCAAACCGAACCACTCACCGCCACAACCAGCCCAGGCACAGGGCGCCGAGCCGGTAATGATGGCCCCGTCAGCGCAGATAGCGGCCCGTCACCGAGGCCTCGTTGGCTGCAATATCGGTCGGCGTCCCCTGTGCGACGATGCGGCCGCCCTCAATTCCGCCGCCCGGCCCCATGTCGATGACCCAGTCGGCGCAACGGATCAGGTCCAGGTCGTGCTCGATGACGAGAACGGTCGCTCCCCGCTCGATGAGGTGCTGGAGCACGTCAATGAGGACCTGCACGTCATCGGGGTGCAAGCCGATGGTCGGCTCGTCGAAAACGAAGAGCGTGCCGTCCTGCTGCCTCCCCATTTCCGAGGCCAGTTTGAGCCTCTGCGCCTCGCCACCGGACAGAGCGGGCGTCGCCTCGCCGAGCGTCAGGTAGCCCAAACCAAGGCCGGACAGCGTCTCGAGGAGAGCGCCTGCTTTCTTCAGGCCGCGCACGGCAACCCGGGCCTCGTCGACACTCATCGCCAGAATATCCGGCAACGAAAACCCATCGCGGAGAATCGACGCAGCCTGCGCACCGTAGCGGCTCCCCCGACACTCGGTGCACTCAATGTCCACGTCGGGCAGGAACTGCACGTCCAGGGTGATCTGCCCGGTCCCGTCGCATGTGGGGCATCGAAGCGAACCCGTGTTGTAGGAGAATGCACCTGGCTTCAACCCATCGGCCCGCGCCTCCTCAGTGCGCGCGAACGCCCGGCGTAGCTCGTCGAGGACGCAAGAGTACGTCGCCACGGTCGAGCGCACGTTCACGCCGATGGGTGTCGCGTCGATCAGGTTGACCCGTGAGATACCGGCGCCGTCCACGTCGCGCACGTGCGCGGGCAGCGGTTCACCCGCGAGGCGCGCACGCAGCGCGGGAACCAACGATTCCAGCACGAGCGTCGTCTTGCCCGACCCGCTCACGCCCGTGACGGCCGTCAGCGAGCCGACGGGTACGTCCACGCTCAGGGGCCGCACCGTGTGTATCTGCGAAGTCTCCAGGTGAAGCGCGCCGCGACCGTCGTGATCTGCGCCCCGACCCGACTCCCCCGCGACACGCTCAACCCGACGCAGCCCAGCCATGTACGGGCCGATGCGAGAAGCGGGGGCGTGGAAGGCCTCGTCGATGGCACCCTGGAAGATGACGCGACCGCCGTCCGCGCCAGCTCCCGGCCCGATTTCGATGAGGTGGTCGGCGGCCTCCAGAACCCGCGTGTCGTGGTCGACGACGACGACGGAGTTCCCGTCAGTAATGAGCTCACGAATGATCGCTAGGACCCCGTCGACGTTGGAGGGGTGCAGGCCGATGGTCGGCTCGTCGAGGACGTAGAGGACCCCGGTCGTCCGGTTGCGCACGGCGCGCGCGAGCTGCACGCGCTGACGCTCACCGTTGGACAGCGTCGAGGACGCGCGGTCGAGAGACAGGTAGGACAGGCCGAGCTCGACGAGGCGCTGCATCGGCTCGATCATCTCGTCGACGATGACGCGGGCCATGGGAGCTACCTCATCCGGAACGAGGCCGGGGACGCGCTGGACCCACTCGCGCAGCTCCGTGAGCGTCAGGCGAGAGGCCTCGCCCAGGTCGATGCCCTCGATCAATGTGGAGCGTACACGTTCCCCCAGGCGCGTGCCGTCGCACGCGGGGCACGTGCGGGTGATGAGGTATTTTTCCACGCGGGCGAGGGCCTTCTCGTCTTTCGCCTTCGACAGGGCGTTCTCAACGGTAGCCACCGCGTTGAAGTACGTGAAGTCCAGCTCCGCGCCGCCCGTCTTGGTGGCGACGACGATGTGGCGTTTTTCGGCGGGCCCCTCGTAGACGATCGCCTTCTCCGCATCGCTCAGGTCCCGGAAGGGCACGTTCGTGCGCACGCCCATCTCACGGGCGACGTCCTTCATGAGCTTCCACATGAGGGACCCCCACGAGGAGACCGCCCCCTCGTCAATAGTGAGGGACTCGTCGGGCACGAGGGCTGCCCGGTTGACGACGCGCTCGACGCCCGTCCCCTCACAGACGGGGCACGCGCCGCCCGAGTTGAAGGCCATCTCCTCCGCACCGAGGCCGTAGAAGGACTCCGCGCACTGCGGGCACGTGAGAGGCACTTCTAGGGCCACGTTTCGCGAGGGCGGGACGCGGTGCCCGTTCGGGCACAGGTAGGAGCCCGCGCGCGAAAACAGGAGGCGCAGGTGGTTGAGAAGCTCCGTCGCCGTGCCGAAGGTGGAACGCACGTCGGGTACACCCGGGCGCTGGCGCAGCGCGAGCGCGGCGGGCACGTGCGCAACCTCGTCGACCGAGGCCTTGGCAGCCTGGGAGATGCGTCGGCGCGTGTAGGTCGCCAGGGACTCCAGGTAGCGCCGCGACCCCTCCGCGTAGAGCGTGCCCAGGGCCAGGGAGGATTTGCCCGACCCGGACACGCCCGCGACCGCGACGAATTCGTTCAGGGGAACGTCAACGTCCACGTTCTTCAAGTTGTGGACGCGGGCGCCGCGCACGCGGATGACGCTGGGCATGTCAGAACCCCAATCGTCCCAGCATCTTCGGGTCGGACTGCCAGTCCTTGGCGGTGCGCACGTGCAGGTCCAGGTAGACGCGCCGGCCCAGCAGCTCCTCGATGTGGGCGCGGGACTGGGTGCCGATCTGCTTGAGGCGGCTTCCCTTGCGGCCGATAATGATGGCCTTTTGGGAGTCGCGCTCGACGTACACGTTCACATGAATGTCAAGCATGGGCGGGCGGTCGTCGCCCTCGCGGCGGGGGCGCTCGATGATTTCCTCGACCTGGACGGCCAGGGAGTGCGGCAGCTCGTCGCGCACGCCCTCCAGGGCAGCCTCGCGGATGAATTCGGCGATGAGGGTGTCGCGCGACTCGTCGGTGACGTCGCCGTCGGGGTAGAGCGGCGGCGAGAGCGGCACCGTCTGCGCCAGCACTTCGCGCAGGTGGTCGATGCCCTTACCCTCCACGGAGGAGACGGGCACGATGGCGGTCCACTCCCCCAGCTTCTCGATGGAGAGCAGGTGCTTCATGACGCGCTCGCGCGGCACGGCGTCGCACTTGGTGGCCACCGCGATGATCGGGCGCTTGACGGAGCGCAGCTCGCGGGCGATGAACTGGTCGCCGGGGCCGATGCGCTGGTCGGCGGGCAGGCAGAAGAGCACGACGTCGACCTCGGAGAGGGCCTCACGCACCATGTCGTTGAGGCGCTTACCGAGCAGCGTGCGCGGCCGGTGGTATCCGGGGGTGTCCACGAGCACCAGCTGGTAGCCCTCGCCGTGCACGATGCCGCGGATGTTGTGGCGCGTCGTCTCGGGGCGCCCAGACGTGATCGCGATCTTGCGTCCGACCAGCGCGTTCGTCAGGGTCGACTTGCCGACGTTGGGGCGCCCGACGATGGAGACGAAGCCGGCGCGGAAGTCCTCGGGGAAGTCCGGGATTTCGATGGTCGCGGCCGCGTCCTCGCGCAGGGATGCCAGCGAGGTCAGCGCCTCGAAGGCGTCGAGGTCGGCGTCTTCCTCATCCTCCAGGCCCTCAAGGTCGTCGTAGTCCTCGTCCGCCTCGGAGTCCTCAGAATCCTCGCCATCGCCGGGCTGCGCCCCGGCCTCGGCCTCAGTGCCGTCGCCGAGGCCGGCCTCGATCTGGGCGCGAGCGTCGGCTTCCGGATCGGCGGCGTCGGATGCCACCTCGATGCGCGCGTCCCCGAGGGCGTTGGGGCCGGCCATGAGTTCGTCGTCGGAGGGGAATCGCATGTCAGTTGTCCTTGTCGTCGGCGGGGCTGGGGTCGGTGATGAGCGGAGAGTCGGGGTCTAGGCGGCACAGGATCGTGGAGACTTGCCGGCGGCGTCCGCGCGCCTCTTCCGCCGTCATGAGAACGCCGGCGAGTGTACCGGTCGCGCCGGGCAGGGGAACCCGCCCAATCGCCTTGGCGAGCAGGCCGCCGACGGAGTCGACGTCCTCGTCCTCGATCTCGCGGTCGAGGAGCTCGCCCAGCTCGGAGATCGGGAAGCGCGAGGGGACGCGCCAGACGCCCGGCTCTGTTTCCTCGGGCTCAATCGAGTGGCGGTCGTGCTCGTCGGTGAGCTCGCCGACGACCTCCTCGAGGATGTCCTCGAGGGTGACCAGGCCCGCGACGCCGCCGTATTCGTCGATGACGATGGCCATGTGGAAGCGTTCGGCCTGCATCTGGCGCAGCATGTCGTCCGCTGGCTTCATTTCGACTGCGAACTCGGCGGGGCGCATCATCTGCTCGGCGCGCAGGTCCAGCTGGCCGCCGGTGGCCTCCCAGCGGGAGACGAGGTCCTTGAAGAACAGGATGCCGCGGATGTCGTCCACGTCGTCGCCGACGACGGGCACGCGCGAGAAGCCGGAGCGCACGAACAGGCGCAGTGCGGAGGCCGCGGGGGTGTCCGCGTCGATGGTGACCATGTCGGTGCGCGGCACCATGACCTCGCGCACGAGGGTGTGCCCCAGGTCGAGGACGGAGCGGACCATGTCGCGGTCCTCTTCCTCGAAGCTTTCGGGTTCGCCGACCTCGTCGACGATCTCGCGCAGGTCGGAGATCAGCTCGGCGCGCACCTGCGCCTCGGTGGGTTCGGGGGCGGGGCGTGAGGAGCGCAGCCGCTTCAGGACAGGGTCGGCCAGGTGGCTCAGGCGCGCGAGGCGGCCCGCGAATCTGGTGCCCGCCAGAGCGATGCCCTCGGGGCTTCGCGCACCCCATTGAGCGGGCAGGAACGAGACGAAGACCAGCTGGAGCGCCGCGATCACGCTGACGGCGATGAGGGCGACACCCCACCACGGCAGGCGCGTGGCGACCAGGACGATCGTGCCCATGACGGCGTAGACGACCTGCCAGAAGGTACGGAACGCGCGCAGCGACAGGAGCGTGCGGCGGCGGCGTTCGACGAGGCCGTACAGGAGGCGCGCGTTGCGTCGTTCCTCCTCGATCAGGTCTTCGACGCCGGCCAGGGTCAGGCGCTGTATGGCCTGTTCGACGCACTGGGCGAGCGAGGCGAAGGCCAGGGAGATGAGCGCTAGGACCAGCAGGGCGATCGAGGGCACGTCCAGGATCGGCGAGGCCGGGGACGCCTCCAGGGGAAGCGTGAGGGTCATCGGGTCGCCAGGAAGGTGAGCAGGAGCTTGCGCTGGAGCGCGAACATGACTTCGCGCTCGGGGTCGGTCGCGTGGTCGTAGCCGAGCAGGTGCAGCATGCCGTGCGTGGCCAGGAGGAGCATTTCCTCGGCGGCGCTGTGGCCGGATTCGGCGGCCTGGCGGGCGGCGACCTGCGGGCAGATGCAGATGTCGCCGAGCGTGCCGGGGGGCGTGGGGTGGTCGGCGGTGCCGGGGCGCAGCTCGTCCATGGGGAAGCTCATGACGTCGGTCGGGCCGGGCAGGTCGAGCCAGCGCACGTGGAGGTCTTCCATCGGTTCGGGCTCGATGAAAATGATGGTCACTTCCGCGTCGGAGCTGACGTGCATCTGGTCGAGCACGTAGTCGGCCAGTGCGGAAAACTCGGCTTCGTTGATCTCGTAGTCGGTCTCGTTGATGACCTCGGTCATGACGTGTACTCCCTGCGTGCGGTGTTGTGGCTGCGGGTGCGCGCGCGGCGCGCGGCGTGACGGTCGTCGTAGCGCTGGTAGGCGTCGATGATGGCGCCCACGAGCTCGTGGCGCACGACGTCGGCGCTGGTCAGGCGACAAAATTCGATGTCGTCAATGTCGCCGAGGATGTGTTCGACGACGGCGAGGCCGGAGGTCTGGCTGCCGGGCAGGTCGACCTGGGAGGCGTCGCCGGTGACGACGACCTTGGAGCCGAAACCCAGGCGGGTGAGGAACATTTTCATCTGGCCGACCGTGGTGTTTTGGGCCTCGTCGAGGATGATGAAGGAGTCGTTGAGGGTGCGTCCGCGCATGTAGGCCAGGGGCGCGACCTCGATGGTTCCGGCGGCCATGAGCTTGGGCAGGGCCTCGGGGTCGAGCATGTCGCCCAGGGCGTCGTAGAGGGGACGCAGGTAGGGGTCGATCTTGTCGGTGAGGGAGCCGGGCAGGAAGCCGAGGTTCTCCCCTGCCTCGACGGCGGGGCGGGTCAGGACGATGCGGCGGACCTCGCCGGACAGGAGGCGGCGCACGGCCTGGGCCATTGCCAGGTAGGTCTTGCCGGTGCCCGCGGGGCCGATGCCGAAGACGACGGTGGCGCGGTCGATGGCGTCCGTGTATGCCTTCTGCCCGGGGGTCTTGGGGCGGATGGAGCGGCCGCGCGCGGAGAGGATTTCTTCCGTGGGGGCCTCGCCGGAGGTGAGGCGGCCGAGCAGGCCGATGGCCTGTTCGACGGCGGTAGCATCCAGGGCGGTGCCGCGCCTGGCCATTCCGATGAGTTCTTCGAGGAGCCCGGCGGCCACGTCGATGTCCGCCTGGGTGCCCGCCAGGGAGATGTCGCGCCCGGTCACGAGGAAGCGGACGTGCGGGAAACCCCGTTCGAGGGCGCGCAGAACCTGGTCTGCGATGCCGAGGACCGTGATCGGGTCCATGTCTGCGGGGATGGTGACGCGCCCCGTGGTGTGTGCGAGGGTGGCCGCCGCGAGCGTCGGCGCTGTGTTCTCCGTAGTCATACTGCTTTCATTCTACTCTGCCGCCCCATCTTCCTCACCCTCATCACCTTCGTATTAGCCTGTGTGTATGAACAAACAGACCGTGCACGGAGAAGCTGTCAGCGAGGACCGGATCGATGCGTGGGTCGCAGAGGCAGAAGCAGGGTACGACGTTGACATGCTGCGAAAAAACGGCAGCTCTACGCGATGAAAGCACACCCACAGTATCTCTCCCTCCTGGAATATTGAGCCATGCCCACCCTCGAAGAACTCGTTTCACACCCGCCACAGCTGCCGGTGACGCGCGCGCTGGGCGATATCGCGGCGGCGGCGCGCCCGGGTGCGTGCGCCGTGGTGACCGCTCCCCCTGGCACGGGTAAGACGACGCTGCTGCCGCCCACGGTGGCGGTCGCACTGGCCGGGCACGAGGCCTCGGCCGGTCGGGTGCTGGTCACTCAGCCGCGCCGTGTGGCCGCACGGGCCGCCGCCCGCCGGATTGCTCGCCTGCTGGGCGAGGAGGTGGGGGGGCAGGTCGGTTACTCGGTGCGCGGGGATTCGCGGGTGAGTGGGCGCACGCGCGTGGAGATGGTGACGCCGGGCGTGGCGCTGCGCCGCTTACAGCGCGACCCGGAGCTGCCGGGCGTGGCGGGGATCATCATCGACGAGTTTCACGAGCGCGACCTGGACACGGACCTGGCCCTGGCCTTCGCGTTGGATGCGCGTGCGGCGCTGCGCGAGGACCTGTTCATCGCCCTGACGTCGGCGACGCTGGAGGCCTCACGCACGGTTTCCTGGCTGCGCACCTCGACGGGCGAGGAGCCCGTGCTCGTTGATATTCCGGGCGATATCCACCCTCTGGAGCTGCGTTACGCGCCCCCGCCGCGCGGCGTGGAGGCCGTGGGGGCGATCGGGAAGGATCGCGTGGGCGTGCGCCGCGAGTTCTTGGCGCGCGTGGCGCGCACGGTCGAGGAGACGGTCGCGGCCACCGAGGGTTCGGTCCTCGTGTTCTTGCCGGGCGTGGGCGAGATCGAGGCCGTGCGCCGGGCGCTGAGCCTGCCCGGCGTGGACGTGTTGACGCTGCACGGTCAGCTGAGCGCCGCCGAGCAGGACCGGGCACTGACCCCCGCGAGCGGTCGCCGCGTCATCCTGTCGACCTCGATTGCCGAGTCGTCGCTGACGGTTCCGGGCGTGTCCGTCGTGGTGGACGCGGGCCTGGCGCGCGAGCCGCGCTTCGACGCGGGGCGCTCGTTGTCTTCCCTGGTGACGGTCCCCGCTTCGCTCGCGCGCCTGGAGCAGCGCGCGGGCCGCGCCGCGCGCACCGGCCCGGGCGTCGCCGTGCGCGTCATGGATTCAGTCGACGTGGCACGCAGGCCCGCGCAGTCCGCGCCGGGCATCGCGACGCGGGACCTGACGGACGCGCGCCTACAGGTCGCCGCCTGGGGCACGCCGGTAGAGGAGCTCGCCCTGCTGGACGCTCCACCCGAGGGCACGTGGGAGGTCGCCGGGGAGCGTTTGTCCTCCCTGGGGGCCATCGACGAGGCCGGGGCCGCCACCGCGCTTGGCCGCACCCTGGCGGCGCTGCCGTTGGACCCGCCGCTGGGCAGGGCCCTCCTGGCGGCGAGCGGCATCATCGGCGCGTCGAAGGCGGCGCGCTTCGTGGCCCTCCTGTCGGAGGACGTGCGCGCGCCGGGTGCCGACCTGGGCGGCGTGGAGCGCCGGATCGGGCGCGGCGGGGACGCGGGCCTCGGCCGCGCCCAGGCGGCCCGGATCACGGAGACGGAGGCGCGCCTGACGCGTCTCGCCTCCAGGCTGAGGGACAACGAGTCGGCGGGGCTCGACCTGCCCGACGTGGACGCCCCCGACGCGACGCGCTCCAACGCGCGTCGTGCGGGCGACTCCCCGGAGAGGCGGCCGGGCGCGCGCACCCGCGAGGATGAACTGGCCCTGACCTGCGCGCTCGCCTACCCGCAGTGGATCGCGCGGCGTCGCCCGGCCTCGTCCGCGTACATTCTCGCCGGAGGCGTGGGCGCCGAACTGCCCGCCGGTTCTGCCCTGGAGGGCCAGGAGTGGCTGGCGGTCGCATCCATCGACCGCGCCCCAGCCTCGCGCCACGCGCGCATCCTCGCGGCCGTGCCACTATCCGAGGAGGACGCGCTGGCCGCCGGCGCGGCGCTGCTGGCGACCCGCACGGACGCGTCGATCGACAAGGGTGTGCTGCGCGCAACCCGCACGCGCAGCATCGGAGCGATCCCCCTGTCCTCCTCCCCCGCGCGCGCCCTGAGCGAGGAGGAAGCGACCGCGCTGGTGGCCGATCACCTGGCCGCGCGCGGGCTCGGCGAGCTCGGCTGGGGCAAGGAGGCCTCGTCCCTGCGCGAGCGCATGCGCGCGCTGCACGAGGCGCTCGGCGCACCCTGGCCGGACGTGTCCGACGAGGCCCTGGCGGGCAGCGCGCACCAGTGGCTGACCCCGTGGGGGCGGCGCCTCGCGTCAGGAGCTCCCCTCTCCTCGGTGTCGATGCTGGACGCGCTGCGCTCGATGCTGCCGTGGCCGCAGGCTGCTCGCCTGGACGAGCTGGCGCCCGAGAAGCTCCCGATTCCTTCCGGGGGTACGCGCCCCATCGACTGGAGCGGACCGCACCCGGTGCTCACCCTGCGCGTCCAGCAGGCCTTCGGGTGGACGGACACGCCCCGGCTCGTGGACGGGCGCGTTCCCCTGGTGCTGCACTTGACGGACCCGGCGGGGCGCCCCGCGGCGGTCACCTCCGACCTGACGTCGTTTTGGGCGGGCCCCTACCGGGACGTGCGCGCGCAGCTACGCGGGCGCTACCCCAAGCACCCGTGGCCCGAGGACCCGCTGCATGCCGAGCCCACGAACCGCGCCAAGCGGCGGAAGTAGCGGAAAGTGCGCGCGAGCACGCGGAGCCTCACTCGGTGACACAAGCGAGTCAGCACGGCGACTCGACGGGGATTCCGCTCTTGCGCGCCGCGTCAGCCATGCGTTTGTCATAGGTGACGATGGCTTGGAGATCGCGGCCAATCGACAGTGCGGCGGCCAGGTGCAACGCGTCGAGGCTACGCAGCTCCACAGGCAGGAGCCGCCCCGCCAGGTCGAACATCTCAGTGTCGAAGGTCAGCGTGGAAAAACTCCACAGAAGCTGGCGCACCTGGGAGGCATCCGCTCCCCGGCGCACGCACGCGCGCATCAGTTCCGTGCGCGACAGTTCACTGGTCCACAAGCCGCAGTCGGCGCGGTTGATGAACGTCTCGAGCGCCTCTGTCCCCTCCTCGGGGATGATGAGCTTGACGAGCGCCGACGTGTCGAAGTAGAGCGCCATTAGTAGCGCTCTTCATCGCGCAGTTGCTGGAGAACCGGGCTGAGTGGAGGCCCTGTCGTCGGCTTTGTCGACGCGCGGTACTCCTCGTAGGTCCGAGTGGCGGGGGTTATCAACCCGCGCTCGCGGAGCCGCTCGATCGATGAGCTCGCAAGGGGGCTCATCTGCGCGACCGGGCGGCCGCGATCGGTGATGGTGATGACCTCGCCGGCGGCAACCTTGGCGACCACCTGGGAAGCGTTTTGACGCAGTTCGCGAATACCAACAGTCTCCATGTGCTACATGGTAGCACATGGAGCGTGGTGACAAGCGTCGTCAGTCCTGCAGTTTACCGACGACGCCCCGCCCGTCAGGGAGGTTTTTGGACGGCATCTGATAGGCATCGAGGTCCGCCATGGCGGGGCGCTCGAGACCCAAGTCGCGCAACTGCTGGTAGGTCGACATGCGCACGGGACCCAGCTCGGCAACGGGCTGGCCTTCCTCAGTGAGCGTGACGACTTCCCCGGATGAGGCCCGCGCGAGCGCGGCACCCACATCCTCTTTGAAATCACCAATTTCTAGAGCCCTCATAGCTCTATTCAAGCATGCCGGAGGCACTTTCAACGAACGGCAGGACCACAGTATGACACACCGCTCCCATACAACAGCCAATCGACTGACATCTCGCCATCCGCGGGTGAGAAGCGACACGTCCGACCTGCTCACCCTATGGAATAGATCGGTCTGGTTGGCGTTGAGGAAGTATCACCTCACAACTTGAAGGAGAACCATGTCCACGAACGCAATTGAGACCGTCGACCTGCTGGTCGTTGGCGGCGGCAAGGCCGGCAAGTCCCTGGCGATGGAGCGCGCGAAGGCGGGCTGGAAGGTCGCCATGGTGGAGCGTCGCTTCGTTGGCGGCACTTGCATTAACGTGGCCTGCATTCCCACGAAGTCGCTGGTCAACTCGGCTCGCCGCCTGAGCGACGCGCGCACGGACGAGTCGTTCGGCATCGTCGGTACCGAGGGCGCGCGCGTGGATCTGTCTAAGCTCCGCGCCCACAAGGAGGGCATCGTCGGCGCCATGGTGGGCGCGCACGAGAAGATGTTCGCGGCCCCGGGCCTGGACTTCATCCGCGGCGAGGCCCGCTTCACGGGCGAGCGCACGGTGACCGTCGCTCTTGAGAAGGGCGGCGAGCGCACGATCCGCGGCGAGCGCGTCCTCATCAACCTGGGTTCGCGTCCGGCGCGTCCCGCGATTCCCGGCCTGTGGGAGTCGGGCGCGTGGACGAATGAGGAGATCCTGCGCCTGGAGCAGCTCCCCTCATCCCTGGCGATCATCGGCGCCAGCTACATCGGCGTCGAGTTCGCGTCGATGATGGCGACCTTCGGCGTGGACGTCACGCTCATCTCGTCGGGCGATCACGTGCTGCCGCGCGAGGACGAGGACGCCGCCCGCGTCGTCGAGGCTGGCCTCACGTCCGCCGGCGTGCGGATTGTGCGCGGCCGCGCCGAGTCGGCCTCGCGCGAGGGCGACACGACGACGCTGACGCTCTCCGACGGCTCGACGGTGTCCGCCGAGGCGGTCCTGGTGGCCGCGGGTCGCGTGCCCAACACGGACGGCATCGGCCTGGACGAGGCCGGGGTTGAGCTGACCGATCGCGGTTTCGTCGCGGTCGACGAGCACCTGCGCACGTCGGCGCAGGGCGTGTGGGCGGCCGGCGACTGCGCGGGCACCCCCATGTTCACGCACGCCTCCTGGTCGGACTTCCGCATTATCCGCGCCCAGCTGACGGGCGCGTCCCTGGAGGATGCGACAACCACCACGCGGGGCCGCACGATCCCCTACGCCGTGTTTGCCACCCCCGAGCTGGCGCGCATCGGCCTGTCCGAGTCCGAGGCCCGCGAGGCCGGCCTCGACGTGCGTATCGCCAAGGTCCCCACGGCCGCGATCCCGCGCGCCAAGACGCTGCGCTACGCGGGCGATGGCTTCTGGAAGGCCGTCGTGGATGCGAACACGCACCAGATTCTGGGTGCCACGCTGATCGGCCCGAACGTCTCCGAGGTCATCACGGCCGTGCACGTCGCCATGGCCGGAGGCCTGACCTACGAGCAGCTGCGCTTCCTGCCGATCGCGCACCCGACCATGGGCGAGGGCCTGCAGGTTCTCTTCGATTCGCTGGGCTGAGCACCCATCGCGCCCCGGGGCACCGTGGGGCGCAGTTCAACTTCAGCCCGGATCTCTGGCGGGACCTGTGAGAGACGACGGGGCGGGTCCGAACGATGTGTTCGGACCCGCCCCTGTCGTATGTGGCGGTTTTCAGCGCCCGGGCGCGAGGTCACGGGACCGCGGGAGGCGGCCCCGGCCTCGTCCCTGAGTGGCTCAGCCGAGCCAGGCGCCCGAGCGGGCGAAGGAGTACCACGTGCCGTCGATGAGCGTGCGGCCGGTGGCCATCGCGCCCGAGGCGTGCAGGTAGTACCAGGTGCCGCCGTCGTTGACCCAGCCGCGGGCCATCTCGCCGGTGGAGGTCAGGTAGAACCAGGTGCCGTTGACGTTGACCCAGCCGGTCACCATGGCGCCCGAGGCGTCCAGGTAGTACCAGGCGCCGTTGATGGACGCCCAGCCCGTCGTCATCGCGCCGGAGGAGGCCAGGTAGTACCAGCGGTCGCCGACCTGGGCCCAGCCGGTCATCATCATGCCGGTGTCGTCAAGGAGGTACCAGGTGCCGCGGTCGTTCACCCAGCCGGTGGCGGCGCGGCCGGAGGCGCCCATCCAGTGCCAGCCCCCGTTGTAGGAGGCCCAGCCGGTGACCATGAGGCCGTTAGCGTCGAAGTAGTAGGTGTCCTCGCCGATGGTGACGGGGCGGTTCTTCGCGCAGGTGGAGTCCTCGTAGCAGTACTTCCAGCCGGCGGCGTCGTTGACCCAGGAGCCGCCCTCGTGGGCGGAGTCGTCCACGTGGAAGTGCACGGCGTCGGTGACGTCGTCATCGGCGCGCTCGTCCTTGTTGCGGCCCTCGGCGCTGAGCATCACCGAGGAGAAGGGGTCTGTCATGTCGAAGGTGGCCGTGTCGTAGGGGCCTGCGATGAGCGTGATGTCGTTGCCCGTGAAAGCGCCGGTTCCCTCCCCGGTGACGGGCTCCTGGTTCATGACCGTCAGAGTCGCCTTGGTGACGGGGCCAGAGACGGTGGCGCGCACGTAGATCGTGCCTGCGAGGTGCGCATCGGCCAGGGGACGCCAGTCGGTGGCGCCGTCGTAGGAGTACTCGATGCTGCCCAGGACCGGACGCGGCTGGTCCTTGAGCACGGCGGCCAGGGCGTTGACCAGGCCGGCACCGCGGTATTCCTTACCGTCGGTGGGTTCGGCGAGGCGGTCGAAGTTCTCGTTCGCCTGCTTCTTCATGAGGGCGATGACCTGGTCGGCCGTGTAGTCGGGGTGGATCTCCTTGATCAGCGCGGCGACGCCCGCGGCGTGCGGGGAAGCCATGGACGTGCCCGACAGGTAGCCGAAGGGCGGTTCCTTCTCCCAAGTGGGCAGGTCAGACCAGATGCGCTGGCCGGGGGCCGCGACGTCGACCGAGTTCTTGCCGTAGTTGGAGAAGCCGGCGCGCTCGAGCTTCGCGGTGGCCGGGTCGGTGCCGGTGGGCAGCTTGAGGGCGGAGACGGACAGGACGGAATCATTCAGCATGGAGGGCACGTCGATACCGCCGGCGACGTTGCGCTCGACGGCCGCACCCTCAACGTCGTTGGGGGATTCCTTGTCGGTCGTCGGGTTGTCGTGGTCGTCGTTGGAGTTGCCTTCGGCGGCGAAGTTAACGACGCCGTGGTCCTTCGCGTAGCGCACCGCGCGGGAGGCCGCTTCGAGGCCCGCGGCCTGGGAGGCCTCGTTGGGCATCCAGAAGGCGTAGGGGTCCATGTAGTAGCTGGAGTTGGACACGTCGACGTCGTGTTCGGCCGCCCAGTCGAAGGCGCAGGCGACGTATTCGGGGTAGAAGGAGCCGGCCTTATTGGAGGTCTTGATGGCGATGAGGGTCGCGTCGGGGGCGACGCCGTCGACGCCGTAGGCGTTGTGGGAGGCGGCGATGGTGCCGGCGACGTGCGTGCCGTGGTAGTGGTCATCCTTCCAGGCGGAGGGGTCCTGGTTGGGGATGCCGTTGACCTGGCAGCCGACGGAGCGGGAAGCGTCGATGCGGTCCTTCAGGTCCTGGTGGTCAGGGTCGATGCCGGTGTCCATGACGGCGACGGTGACCTTTTCGCGGGGCACGTCGACCTGCTGGGCGTCGACCGCGCCGATGGCGGCGAGGCCCCAGGCGTTGGCGTCGCCCTCGTCGGGGGTGAAGTCGTTGAGCTGGGAGTCGGCGGACAGGCCGGTCTCATGGACAGCGGCGGCCTCGTTGACGGCCGCTTCTTCGGATTCGGTCTTCGTGGGCTGCTCGGTGCGCACCTCGTCGCCGGTGACGGTCTTAAAGCGGGTGGGTCCGATGGAGTCGTAGGAGATGCCGGAGGCCACGAGGCTCTTGCCGAGGTCGGGCGCGTAGGCAGCCTTCACGGATTGGACGAAGAAGGAGTTGAACTCGGGGTATTGGGCCAGGACGACGCCGTGTTCCGAGGCCCGGGAGACGGCCGCGTTGAAGTCGTAGCGCGAGGCGGTGGCGGGCAGGTTGACCGCGTAGTTCATGACCTCGTCCTGGGCGCGAGCCTCGGAGGTGATTCCCGCGACGCCTTCCGCGTGGGTGGGGGCCCCGAACGCGGAGAGGGTGAGGCCGGCTGCGAGGGCGGCTCCTCCCGCGATGAGGGTCTTCCATGAGCGTTGATGCATCATCATTCCTCGTTTCTGTACAGATGGAGACGCGGCCCCTGGATCAGTCCAGACAACGCGCCATTTCACAATGATTACAAGGTTGCTGACAAACCTCCTAGAGGGTTTCACATTTTAAGAAGTCTTGACCTTTGGGAGGTGAGGGAGGTATGGCGAGGGGCAGTGAGGGGCGGGCCGAGGGGTGTTGCTGACTGTTGTTCCCTTGCGCGGGCAGCGCGGCCCTACTGTTTCGACGGCCTCCCACACAGCGCCCCTCCCCCTCCCCGCGCGCGCTGCGCGGCCGGGCGACTGGAGGGCCGCCTACCGCTCGAGCTGACACTTTGGTCAAGCCCAAGAGCTCAGGAGCCAGCTCGCCACCAACACTCCGCTTGACACTTCTTCAGATACTGAAACTTCCTGCGGGTCTATGCCTTAACTTTCGGCCCCCAACAAGCCTTTACGCGGAACTTTGGGGTTACCCAGCCTCCTTGACAGTTGGGCGTGATCTATCGCTTCAAGTGTGATACGGTCGGAGACGGCAGTCACACGCGAGTGATGGGAGGCACCGATGCCAGCATCCGTTTACGTGAGCTTTGACGCGCCCGAGGGGGTGCCAGCCACGCCGAGGCGGCTTCACGCTGCCCTGTCGGCGGTACTCGACTTGCCGCCGGGGGTCAGCCCGGCGAGGGCGGCGAGGTTCCCGACGCTGGCGCATCGTCCACCGCACGGTGCGGGTGGCGTGAAGCCGTATTCGCTCGGGGAGTTGAGTCGTTCGGAGTCCAGGTTCGGGGTCGAGGTGCGCTTTCTGGACGATCGCCTGGTCGACACGCTGGACGCGTGGCTGTCGTGGGGTGGCGTCATGCGTCTCGGGGCGGGAACCGAGGATGACGCGGTGCTGGTTGCGACCGAGGGCCAGATCGTCAACCAGGCGTCGTGGGAGGAGCTGGCCGAGCGCGATCAGGACACCACGTGGGAGATACGCCTGGTGACGCCGACGACGTTTTCGTCGAAGGGGAATCATGTGCCGAGCTTGTCGCCGGCGACGATTGCGACGAGCTTGCAGCAGCGCTGGTGGGCGTGGAATCGGAGGCTCGCTCCCCCACGCATCGACCGGGACGCGATGGCGAAGGTGCTGGCGACGCAGGATTTCACGCGCGCGTCCATGGTGTCGCTGGCGATGCCCCGCAACGCAGGCCAGGGCCGCTTGAGCTCGCGTCGGATCCCGGCCCACGAGGGCCACCTGCGCATCAGCGGCGTCGAGGGCGCCGAAGCGACCCGCGTCTTCTCGCGCCTCATGGCGCTGTCCGCATACACGAACGTCGGCTCACACACGAGCTTCGGCATGGGCGTCATAGACGCTGTGGCCGCATGAACCAGGCGGAGACTAAGATGAACAATCTACGAACTAACAGCACCTACGCATTCATCGTTCTCTTTTTTGCCACAGCTATCGCCATTATCGAGTTCATCCACTTCGACAATCAGACATGGCACCGCATCGCTTTCAGCTTCCTGTTCCCCGTTCTAGCCCAGCTGATAACAGTTTCTGTCGCCACCTTCATCATCGCACCATACATAAGCAAGCAGAGCCAACAATCGGACCAGAATATAGTTACAGAAGAGAATAGATCAACACAGCAAAATAACGAAGCCTCCGCCGCGGAAACTGCACATGACAGCACAAACGAAGCGGAAGAGGAAACAGAAGAAATCGATAAGGGAAATCAGGCATCATGAACAAGGTACGGCACATTTATATCGGGATCATCATTTTCCTAATCGCAGCCCTCGCTACGACATTAGTTCTGTTCGCTCAGTTCAATAACGAGACCTGGCGCCAAGTCGCAACCACATTTATATTTCCTTTCATAAATGCGATCGCCGGAGCCATCATCGTCGCAGTGGTTGGAACAATAATCGCAAACAAGGTGCTTGAAAACTACAACAAGCGCCTGTCATACGGCCTTTCCGAACGTGTCATCCAGCTAATGGGAGACAAAGAACTCTCAGATAGAGTCGCAGAGGACCTAAGCAAATCAGCCCTAATTAAGAATCGAATTATTCAAAATGAGAATGTCTCAAGGGAGGCTGACCTTATCGTCCTTTCACTTGACCTACCCCCCAAGATTGCGGAGAGAACTAAACGACAAGATCAGGCCGAAACAAGACTCGGAAGGGTCCTCGAACAACTCAAACGGAATAATGACACTCAAGGGCTGATTGTTCTAACGCCCGGAATGCTGAAGCGCCCCAACGAACATACAGATCGGTGTATCGCACGCGCCTTCAGCACTATCGTCAACGCACAAGGAAGAGTCCTGAGCGACATTCATTCGCTCCTGACAACCCTACCTCCGCGCAATGATGAGTAGGGAGGAACCGACCATGACAATTTACCTCGTCATGCTGCAGACAAACAGCAACCAGCCCTTCATCTTCTCCTCGCCTCGCCTGCGTGAGCAGATCGGCGCATCCTTTGAGATCACGCTGCTGTCCAAGTGGGTGAAGGATAAAGCAGAAGAACTCCTTGATACGAAGACCCTTCCGAGATCCTTCTGGGTTTCCGACTCGTCCGGCAAGGTGATCGTTCGCTTCACCGAGGCTGATGGCGACCCAAAGGATTTAGCGAAGCGACTGATCCGAGAGGTGACGCTCCGTGCGCTGACTGACGCCCCGGGCCTCGACGTCACGGGAGTCTTCGTCAAGGCGTCATCCAGTACGGTAGATGCGGACGACCTGCAAAAGCTTGATCGTGTCTTTTTGGAGTACTCGCTGAACCGCCGACCGGCGGCGGCGCGCTTCCCGCAGTTCCCGTTCCTGGAACGCGGCTCAGAGTCCGCTCTTCCCGCATCTGCATCGCTAGGCGCTCTGGAGTTCTCTCAGGAGTCCCTGCAGCCGAATAACTTCGACGAGTCCTCCCCTTTATCCCTCCCGTCGCGCGTGAAGCGAGCATTCGCATCGATGTCGCGAAAGCAGCAAGTCGACGATGTGAAGGAGCGGCTTGCGAAGCGAGGAAAGGAACTCAAACAAGAACCCTCGCTCGATCCAACCAAGCTTGCGGCTGCGTTCCAGGACGGCGAGGAGTTCGAGGATGCCAAGGACATGTTGTCGTCGGTCGGAGTCGTCCATATTGACGGTAACGGCGTTGGCGCGATCATGCGCGATCTCGGTTCAGCACACAGTGAGGCTCAAGAAGCTGGGGTCTGCATATCCGCTGATGAAGTCCACACTGAGCCCAATGATGCTTTGCAAGCGTTCATCATGGTGGTGAATAAGCGTCTCGACAAGACCGTGAAGGACGCCATCGCACTGTCGTGGTACGACGTTCAGGAACTGACGCCAGATACAGTCGTTCCCATCGTGCCCGTCCTCGTGGGTGGCGACGATGTCACTGTCTACACAGACGGACGATTCGCCATCCCCTTCGCCGAGGCCTACATCCGCCATTACGAGGAGCTCACGGAGAAGGACGAGCTGCTCAAACAGCTCGCGGTCGTCGCCGGCGCGAAGGAAGCGGGCCCACTCACGGCCTCGGCGGGCGTGGCCATCGTGGGCCGCAACTTCCCGTTCCACATTGCTTACGACCTGGCGGAGGGCCTGGTGTCGCGCGGGAAGAAGCTCGGCAAGAGGAAGGGGGAAGTCCCCTGTTCGACGATCGACTTCCACGTCCTGCGCGACGCGACGGTCCTCGACCCGGACGACACGCTGGACGAGTACAAGGGCCGCTCGCAGCGCCCCTTCCTGATCGGATGCTACGCGCCGGATCGGATCGGGGACGAAACCACGACCTCGTCCGAAAAAGCACCCACGACGACGTCGCAGCCGTTGTCCTCCTGGGCGCGCATCCTTCAGGCGGTCGCAGCCTTCGACGGCAAGAAACCGGACGATCCCACGCAGACCACCGGCGACCCGTTCCCGCGTGCCCGCGCGAACCGCATTGTCAAACTCCTCGCCGACTATGTCAATGTTCCTAAGGATGATAAGGCTCGATCCGAGTGCCTCGGCTACGTCCTGAAGGACAACGAAAAGGCGTTCGCGATGCAGGAGCAGATCGACAACGACAAGCAAAAGTCGGACGACGGCAAGCACAAGTCGGACAACGAGAAGAAAACCAAGCGCTGCGAGCACCCCATCTGCACAATCCGCCTCGAGTGGACGGATGCGCAGGAGAACGCGCGGGGCACGAAGGCGCTCGTGAAGGCGTTGGGGCCACTGCCCTCGAAGACGCGCCTCGACGATCCCAACGAGCACACTGAGGATTGCATCGAGCAGGTGCGATGGCTCCTGGACCTCATCGACCTGCCCGGGAACTTGCCCGACGGCTACCTCGCTTCACGGATTAGCGGGGACGCCGACTGCGTCGGCTCCCAGGAAGCAGCAGATAAATCCATCGCAGGAGGTGCCCAGTGACCACCGCTTCACCTACTACTTCTCCTACCGCGAGCGGCCACGTAACCATCGTGTTCACGTCCGACTGGGGCGTGTCCACGGGCGTCGGCCAGGCGGGTCGCACGCACTCAACAATCGAGCGCAGCAACGGCAAGCCGGTCGTGCGCGGCACGGTCATCACGGGTGTCCTGCGCGAACAAGCGATGCTGGCGGCGCGGGCTCTCGACGGGCCAGACGAGGGCAAGTGGACCAGCTTTGCCCTGTGGCTCTTCGGCCAGGACCCCGATAGCAAACCAGGTTCTGTCCCCCACCCGCGCCACGTTCTCTTCTCGGATGCGACCCCGGCCTCGAAAATCCCAATCCACGACACGGTGTCCCTCTCCATCGACCCGACCACGGGGACAGCGCGCGACCAGTTCCTGCGCTTCACGGAGCGCGCGGCAGCCGGCATCCTCACGGGCACGTTCACCCTCATCGACGAGGCCGGGGCTGAGCTCTCCGATCCGGCGACAATCGAAGCTGCGCACTTCCTCCTGGGGGTCGCGGGCCTCATGGTCCGAGGCATCGGCTCGGGCCGCAGCGGAGGCGACGGCGAGTGCACGGTGGCGGTCAGCAACGAGGACTACGCGAAGCCCGACCTGCAGGATGAGGAAGCCGCCGACGCGCTGACACGGATCCTGGCGAACGGAGAGAACGACGACATCCCCACATATTCGTCGGCAGACGTGAAGACCGTCGCAGGTCACCTGCGGAGCCGCGCTCGGGAAAGCTTGCAGGAGGTCCCAGACCTGCCAAAGGATCTTCTGGAGAGCAGCCCCCAAGACATCGCAATGCCCGGCCTTCAACAGTCGGAGTCCGGCGACACGACCTGGTACGAAACGACCCTCGACATCGTTCTTGATACGCCGGTTGTCTCCTACGAGGTCCCTTTCTCGAACGAGGTCCGTTCGTTGGACTTCCTGCGCGGAACCGTGTTGGTCCCGTGGCTGCACGGCCTGCTGCGCAAGAAGTATCAGGACAAAACCCTCGTGCACTCCGCTATCGTCAGCGGTGACCTGCGCATCAGCGATGCGCTACCGGTTTACAAGGGTGTGGCTGGGTTGCCCGTTCCTTTTGTTCTGGAGAATGAGAAGGTCCCCGAGGACAAACTCGAGGACAAAAAAGACGATAAAGAACCCTGCACACTCTTCAACAGGCATATCCCCATCGACGATCAGGAATGCGGAGACAACACGATCCCCACACGTGGCCGCTATGTCTTCGTTAAATCGAGCGGCGTTCCCGTCACGGGGTGGATCGGGAAGCCCTCGCTGATTGGTCGACAGTCGACGGCGATCAATTCAGACACGGGCGCAGCGAAAGACGGACAGCTGTTCCTCGTGCGCGCCCTGCCCACCGGGTTGAAACTGCGAGCTTCGGTTGTTGTGTCGGAACGACTACTGAGCGAGCTTCGCGGCACCGCTGCTACATCCACTGATTCACCTCTGACGCTCAACCTCGGCATTGCTGAGCAGCCAGCATTCCTCGGATCCCGCAAGCTCACGGGGACCTTCGGGCGCGCCCGCTGCACTGTGAGCAGCACCTTCACCAAGGTCGGAAGCACCCCGCCCCCGGCAGAGGGTCCTGTCACCGATGAGGGAACCCAGGCCTCGTCCTGCGAACCCACCGAGGTTGTGACTCTGTGGTTCACGTCCGACGTGCTCGCACGGTCGAGTGCTCTGGGACCAGGCGGGAGCGTTGAGGATCTGGAGCTTGCCTTCAGGCGGGCCAACGTTCCGGTCACGGTCGTTCAGGAGAGCCCCAATCAGGACTCAGACGACAAGAATCGTAAACGGATTCTGACTGCGATCCGGCACCGGCGCGTGGACTCGTGGTCGCCGAGGGATAACGCACCTCGCGCCACACGGCTGGCGATCCAAGCGGGTTCAGTAGTCCAAGTGCGTGTCTCCCCGGATGATCTGGGGTCGCTCAAGGTACTCGGGCATATCGGCGTCGGTGAGCTGACGCCCCAGGGATACGGACGCTTCCTCGTGGACTCCCCCATCCTGGCGAAAGCGACGCTCCCCTTGTTCAAGACCAGGAGTAAGAGCTTTACAGCATCAACGGAGGCTGCCTCATGACCATTTACCGCTATGACATGACGATTCCCGTGCGCGTCGTCTCCGCGCTGCACTCCGGCGGCGTCGACGAAGTACCTGAGCGCCCCATAACCGACGAGGACGGCCGGACTGTGCAGCCGAACGCTTTCGTGCGTAACGGGCTGGGTGAGGCGATCCTACCGGGTCGCTCCATCAAGGGAGCCATTCGTGCCGCATTCGAAGAACACATGAAAGAGCTTGGCTTCCGCAAAGAGGAACTCAAGAGCCTGTGGGGCGGTGAGATGCGTTCGGAGGTCGGTACTCGCAAAAAGCAACGTGAGAGCGGAACCGACGAATCCCGCCCACTGCGGGCAAGCGCCCTCACCTTCCACCACGCCGTGGTATGGGACCGTACTAAAGGCGAGCTCCCCCACCGCATGAGCACGGCCATTGACCGTGCCACCGGCGGGGCCGCAGACGGTGCACTTTTCGCGTACGAGTACCTGCCCGTGGACACGACTTTCGAGATCTGTGTCAGTGCCGAAGCCCAGGACCCGACCCGAGAACCCCCAGAAGACAAGAATGCACAGTCCACAACACCGAGCAAGGAAACAAAGGGGACACCTCCTGCACCCCCTGCTCTCGTTGAGAAAGCCCTGCAAGCGGTCGTAACACTCCTCCACGGCAAGTGCATCAGCCTCGGAGGCAGGACAGGGTCCGGTTGGGGTCGCATCGAGCCGATCAACGAGAATACTAGTTATGACTGCAAGCTGGTAGTCGTCCCCGATTCGAAGAGCGAAAAGGGGGATTCAGCTAGCGTTCTTGCTGACATACTTGACCAGCGCTCGCCTGTAGACATCGAGCCTGACAAGAACCTGGACCGTCAATCTGCATCAACCAACATCAAGATTGAGTGGCAGGCTCCGTCGGGATTATTCGTCGGAATGAACAAGCCCGACGGCATCAAATCCTCGGAAGAAGACACGGTACCCGCAGCGCCACTGCGCAACTGGCACCTCAATGACACGCATCGCGCCGATCACGGGGATGCCAATTATCCGAAAGTCGCACATGAGGACAAGGCCTCGCTGCTGCTTCCGGGCACGTCGATCCGCGGGGCGTTGCGGTCTCACTGTACTCGCATTGCTCGCAGCATCGTCAGCGACAGCGAAGGTTGCGACGAACTCACGATGCCGGAGGATGTTCACAAGCAGCTCGCCGTAGATCCGATCCTCGTCCGCTACTTGTTCGGGACAACCGAGTACCGGGGAGCGGTCCGCGTCCACGACTGCGAGGGGCAGATCCCAAGACAAGGGGAAAAGGATAAGCCTCTGAAGCTCACACGCAACGCGATCGACCGAGTCACCGGAAGCGCTGCCCACGGAGCGTTGTATTCGGAGCTGCTGTATCCGCATGCTGCATGGGATGCAATCGAGATCGAGATCGACCATGCGCAGCTATGTCGGAATATCTGCCAGGACCTCGGCGACTGCGCACTTTCAACCGTGTCCTCGTCAGACCAGGATTGTGAGCAACCGGCCATCAAAAACCGCCTGCGAGCAGCTATCCTACTCCTAACCATGGCCGTCACCGACCTCTGCAAGGGAGTCCTCCCTCTTGGAGGAGGGACAGGCGGGGGTCTCGGCTTCATCGAGGTCTCATGTGTGCGTGTCAATGGATTGCCAGACGATACATCACCTGTCGAGATCCTCTTCGAGGCAGCCGACCATCCCGAAGATTCTTGCAAGGTGCGCGAGGCTCGAGCAAACTTTGCACGAGACATTCTGACGCGTATCCTCACCGCTTTTGCGGAAGATGTTGACGAAGCAACCTCGGCTGAGCAAAGAGTCATCAACCTGATTCGACAGTGGGCGGAGCTAGGACCCGGTGACGATCAGGGAAGTTCTCTTCCCTCTCACTTCCGCCCGACGACGGTGCGGATCGGGTGGAATTCACCGACGGGCGTATTCGTGCATGACCCCCAGGCAGACGACGGAAATACTCAATATCCCCTCAGTGCTAAGAGTGCTGACAATAACGGGAAGAACAGCACAGCTCCCCTGCTACTTCCCGGCACCTCAATTCGTGGTGCACTGCGCTCCAGGTGTTCGCGGATCGCTCGAACCGTACTGTATGCCGATAATCCCCCATCACAGGTCGAGAGCTTCACTCAGGCAGATAGCGATGGCAACCAGGTACCCATCGATATTCACGAGCAACTGGCAAAAGAGCCACGGCTCGTGCGTTACATGTTCGGTACCACCGAATATCGTGGGGCAGTTCGAGTCCGAGACTGTACGACGAAGGACACCGGACCGTCAGTCACGGTCACTCATAATGCAATCGACCGGTGGACCGGCGGAGTCGTCGAGGGGCTCCTGTTCAACGAGGTGACCTATCCGCACGCGACGTGGAATGACATCGTGATCGAGGTTGACACCGCACGTCTTCTTCAGAACGTGAAGACCGAATCGGGTATCGGCGGCCTACCACTCGACGAGTGTTTACCCTTCGCCCGAGCGTCCTGGTGTCTCCTGTGTATTGCCCTAGCGGAACTCAGCGCGGGCACGCTTCCGCTCGGAGGCAGGACAACCCGAGGCCACGGCCAAGTTGAGGTAACGAGCCTCAGCGTGGCTGGCGCTGATGGTCAGGTCGTAAATACTCCACCAGAAGAGATTTTGTGGAAACGCAACGATAGCAGTGAAGATGATGCGCGCGGAGGCGCAACAGCACTTCTGGCCTATCTGAGAAACAAGACAGAGAAAGAACCCTCATATGAGGATTGGGCTGAACGTTTACAAAAGCTCGAAGAGCCAACAAACGGGGCCTCCACGCCTAATGAGAGCGACGAGCAATGAATGAGACAAATATCGATAACCACGGGCACGCAGCAAACCTGCTCCCCTGCCACCTAACGACCACCAATCACATAATCGGTAACGCTACTGCGCTCACTGCGTATATCGATGAGAAATCTGCTGCCCACGAGTTCGCCGGCATTGTATGGACAACCAACGGTACGCACCGAGTGCCGGATGTAAAGTCCGCAAGCTTCGATGACTCACGCACTTATGAGATCCGCCTCTGGCGGGTCATTGACAGTGACAGCGCAGACTCGACGCTTGCCCACGAGTTCCGTTGGGTAAACGGCGTGGGTGCCGTTGAGCTGACACTCACGAAAGGCACAGCCAACGCAGCGTCCGAAGGCTCGGAGCCAAAACCCGTCAGTGGATGGTTCCACAAGGTGAGCTATCTGCAGCACGAGTCCGCAGCGGACAGTGATGCAGATTCAACCTCGGAGGCCCCCTCCGCTCAGACAGGCAAGAGCAAAGAAAACGCCACCACCAAGCAGATGACGGCAGTCGAGTTCATACGCGAAGAGGATAAGTACGGAAACACGGTCGTGGTCGACCAGCTATTCACGGGAGAATGGAACTAATCATGTCAAGCAACAAACAAAAGCCGGAATCCACTTCTTTCCATTCATCAGTGAACTGCATCCCAGTATTACGCTCCTCCTTTCAAAGGCCCGCACCCAGCAGCACAAAGGCTCAAGAACAGAGCGGCTCCGTCTACCCTAATCTTACTGAAGAGATAACAACCTTTCTGGCTGACAAAATACCCACCCCCCTTGACCACCTAGGAATTGATACATATAATGGATCTCTCCGCCTATCAATTGAAGTGATGACAGCCCTTATTTTTGGTAATCAAAAGAAATCAAAAGGAACGCCTGCTGAAATCTCAATCCCCATCGATCCAACAACTAAAAATCCATTAATTTCCCCAGCAATGATTAAAGGCATGATCTCAAACGCATACGAACGTTTGACAGCCTCACGTTTCCGCGCCTTCGGCGAACACAACGCTACTCTGACATACAGGGCAGATCCAGCTGCCGCTCTCGAACTTGTGCCGGTAAGACTAAATGATAAGTACGACCAGGGCACTCACCGAGGGAAACTGCTGTACGGTCCGAGGCGTGCTCTCTACGCAAAACTACTGACACATGAAACCGACGGGGACGAGGAAAACAAGAAGCGACTCCCCCTCCTCAAGGACTCTCCCGTCTGGAACAAGCTCCAACACGGCAAACTCATTGACTTTATGGCAAAAAAGATTGAGGATTCGTATATCGTCACACAGATCAAAGCTAGAGAGGATAAGGTATACTCGCAGCTCAACATTCCAGACTGGGTCACTAATTCGGATAGTGAGGAAACCGCACATACGGGCTGGTTTTATTCCACCACACCTGACCACATCCTCAAGGCTGGAAAGTCTATATTCGATTCTAAACTATCCGAGCGAATCTTCTTCAATGACCAGCCTAGCAATTGTGAAGAAATTGAGATCGATCCCGTAGTGGCAGAGACCTACGATCAGATTATCTGGTCATACTCCTACGACTCAACAGATCCCACTTCAAAGATACCAACTAAACCAAGCAGATTCGTTATCGATCGAGCAGGCAACAAGGACATAGATCCGATCAACCACTCCGGTCTGCTAGCATATGCCCGCCTCAATGGCAGGAAGGTCGTTGAGCTCATGCCTACGCAGGTCGGCAGACGCAACTATTCGCGGAGTCCACGCAGCTTAGCACGGGCACAGGGAGTGCTCCCGGTTGTCGACGCGTTCGAGGCTTCCCCTGCCGACCATATCTTTGGTTTCACATCCAACGACACTCAGAGGCCCTCCGATCAGTCAAACAGACAGGCATCGCACCTTAGAGGAAGAATTACAATCAGCGCAGTTGACACAAGCGGCGTAACACCGAAGGATATAAGATTGGATCTTCGCCCGCTTCTCGAACCAAAGACAAATTCGGCTCGCCGTTTTCTCACTGATGCCTCAGGCCACACGATCAGCGGACGTCCTAGACCTGGTTACTATTCCAAAGGCGACTTCCTCGGTGCGGCTTCATATGGATTTCGACGCGGAGATGCAGGAATTAAGAAAAAGGGGGACGGACGCTTAGATTACGCAACCCTAGCGTCTTATGAAAAAGAGCAATCAGAAGAGAATCCTAGACGACAGGAGAAGACGAATCAGGATATCTATTCCACAGCAATAAGCTGGATTCCACGCAGCAGCACATTCCAATGCACTCTTCATTTTGAAGGGTTACGAAAAGAGGAGCTCTGGACACTCCTTTGGGTTCTAGACTCTAAGCTCCTAGGACGGTACGCACAGAAGGAGCAACATCTGCCAGATTCTAATCAAAAGGATGGCAAAGTTCCCGATGAGGGCTACCTGCGAATGGGTATGGGTAAGCCTCTCGGCCTTGGGGTAGTTCGCACATCCTTTTCTGCACTTAGCTGCATCAAAACAGCTTCTCCAAACAACAGTAACGTATTTGGACTTGTTGACGACTACAAAGCTCTCAAAGGATGCCTAGGAGTCATCGACCCCGAGATAGATGAGCTTAACGAGGATTGGAAAGAGGAATTCTTTAAGGATGCAGAGGACTTCTATCAGGTTCTTTCCAACACACCATGGTGCAAAGCTTTTCTCAGGTCTTGCCTAGGCTATCCCGGCAGTACTGATGTTCGTTACATGACACTGAGCGAGAATCAACAAAATAATAAGACCGAGTCTGACGGAAAGATTAAGTCTGGGCGCGGACAGGCCCCACGCCCACTCGCTGCCGACAACTGGGACGAGGCTCTGAAAATACCGAAGAAACCAAACTGAGCACAGCTACGAGCGCCGCCGTGAGTTCCAGTGTTGCCTCAAGACAACAGGCATCAAGTCTTGTCTGGGTATGTGCCTACGCCACGCCCGCTAGCCTCTCACCACACTCCCCGGCACAACCCCACGTCGTCCAGTGCTACGGCCGCGCCGAGTATGTCGGCACGGTCGGCGCAGGATGAGCAGATGGGGTAGATGTGGATGACGTCGTCGCTCTCCGAAATGAGGACAGCTAGAGACGAGCGCACGCACGCCAGCGTGGCGGAATCGAGGCGGAGTTGGAACACGGATTCTTGGATGCGGTAGCCCCAGGATTCCAGTGTTTTCGCGACGCGGAGCCGCCGTTTGTTGTCGGCGATGTCGTAGGCGATGATGTAGATCATCGCCAGGCGACCCCGCTCCACTGGTAGTCGGGTTCCGCGATGGCTCGCGCCAGCATCTGCGCGGAGTGGGCGATGTGCCTGCGCCACGACCCCGAGTATCCGGGGAGGGCACCGGTGACGGATCGCTGGCAGGCGGCCTCGTACGCGTCGACGAGGATTTTCTTGCCGTCGCTGCCCAGCCACACTCCCCCGGCTTCGGCCTCGACGACGCCGTGTTCGGGCCGGAGTTTGCGCGTGCGCAGGAGTGCCATGACGGTTTGGTCGACCAGGAGTGGGCGGAATTGTTCCATGAGGTCCAGCGCCAGGCTGGGCCGCTTGTCGGTGGGCGCGTGCGCGATGCCGAGGCTCGGTTCGAGCCCGGCGGCGTGGAGCGCGCCGACGCATTCGGACAGGAGGATGGCGTACCCGTAGGACAGGGCGGCGTTGGGCAGGTCGCGGGGTGGGCGTCGGCTGCGCCCGTCGAAGGTAACGTCGGCGGGTGCGCACGCGGCGAGCGCGTCGAAGTAGGCGTTGGAGCACGCGCCTTCGATGCCCATGATCTCGTCGAGGGTGCGCGCATCCGTGAGCGAGCGACGCCACGCGTGCATTTGTGCGGTCGTGTCGGCGACGTGCACGGTTTCGTCGCGTCGGGCGATGCGGGTGAGGACGTGGATTTGGCCGCGGATTTTCGCGCCGATGAGGCTGGCGGCCAGGCGGACGCGCCGCTCATGGTCGCCGACGAGGGCGACTTGCGCGAGGAGCCTGCTGGCGTGCGCTCCCCTGTTGGCGCCGATGAGGGTGCCTTGGTAGGAGCCTCGCCGCGACAGGCACACGACGTCGACGCCACTGCGCATCGCCCACGAGCGCGCGCCGGCGGACAGGCCGACGTTTCCGGACAGGACGATGCGCGTGACGCTGTTTTTCGGCACGGAGGTGGCGGGCAGCGAGCCGGGCGCGTCTACGAGGACGCGGCCCGCTTTGACATGGACGCGTGCGCCGTCGCGGCCGACGTAGAGGATGCGGTCGGCTTGGCCTGTGTGTTCGTCGCTGGACCGGGTGGCCCACGGGTCGATGCCGATGCTCGCGAGGGCGTTCTCCTCGTCAATGTACTGGGTCGTCACGTCGGTGAGGCGCGCGCCCGCGCCAATGGCCGCGACCGCGACGGTGTAGATGGGCTCTTCCGAGTTGAGTGTGGGTGACCGGGTGTTGGTCGGGGGTTGCGGGTAGAGGTCGAGGTCCTTGATGATGAGCGGACTTCTACCCCCGCTGTCGTCAAGGACCTCGACAATGTCTCACCCTACCTGCTGCTGCTGCGTGTCGCTTGATCGTTGTGATCGGTGTGATCTGCTCGTCGGTTTGGAGGGCTTCCATCTGATGAGCGTGGCTCGCACCCCAAATGCGCTGGTGCTCGACATAGAGTCCTGTGATCGCTGTGCTGGCTGCCCGGGTTGTGGGGTGATCGCACAAGGCCACGGGCGCGTGGTCGTGGAGGTCATCGACGCGCCCTGGGCCGGGGTCCCGGCGCGGATCCGATGGTTTAAGCGCCGATGGATATGCCGCGAAACCACCTGCCAGACGGTGACATTCCTGGAGCATGACGAGCAGATGTGCGCACCCCGGGCGCGTCTGGGCGCCCGGGCGATCCGCTGGGCGATCCGACAGTTGCGCTTCGAGGGAGCCACCATTGCAGGATTGGCCCGCCAGTTAGGAACCACGTGGAACACCGTGTGGTCCCATATCAAGCCGTATCTGCAAGCCGCATCTGATGACCCTGCCCGTTTCACGGGAGTGCGGGTGCTGGGGGTTGACGAGCACGTATGGCACCACCAGGACCGACGCCGACGGGGGCCCCGTGAGCTCACCGGCATCGTAGACCTGACGCGAGGGGAGGATCACCCCACGGCCCGCTTGTTAGACCTGGTCCCGGGAAGGTCTGGCACCGTGCATGAGAACTGGCTAGAAGAGCGCGGCGAAGACTTCCCCTCCGGTATCCAGATCGCGACGCTAGATCCCTTCCAAGGATATAAAAACGCCATTGACGACCAGCTCCAAGACACCACCAGCGTCCTCGACGCCTTTCACATCGTCAAGCTCGCTGGCGACGCCCCAGGTGAGGTGCGTCGCCGCGTCCAGCAAGACACCCTGGGTCACCGCGGACGCAAGGGTGATCCCCTCTATCAAATCCGGCTTCTTTTGCGCGCCTCGCGTGATCGGCTCACGAAGCGTCAACAAGAACGCCTCCGTGAGGCCTTCACGGCAGATGAAGCGCATATCAGTGTTAAAGCCGCCTACCGCTGCGCCCAGCAAGTGCGCGAGGTCTTCCACCAAGACACACCCACCCAAGGCCAACGCCCGGCAGCTCGTCTCATCCAGCGCCTACCAACGTGTCCCATCCCCGAAATCGCTCGCCTGGGCCGGACCCTACGCAAGTGGAAGGACGCCTTCTTGGCCTACTTCGATACCGACGGAGCCAGCAACGCACCGCACGGAAGCCATCAACGGAATCATCGAGCTGGGCAGACGCACCGCCAGAGGCTACCGCAACCCCACCAACTACAAACTCCGAATGCTCCTCATCGCAGGAGGCCTAGACGCCTCCACCCACACTCAACTCTGAAGAGCCTGTAGATGGCGTCGGCCAGGCACTGGTCGCTTGGTGCCGCGAGCATGAGGGCGGTTTCGACTCGCGAGTAGCGCAGGCCTCGCCCAGTGGCGTACCTGTCAAGGTCCAGCAGGGCCGCGTCGGCGAGCACGCTCGCGATCGGGTTGGTGTCCGAGGCCTGGGCGAGTTCGTCGATAATGGTGGTGTCGGTGTCGGGCAGGCCTAGTGCCGAGAGTGCCGCGCGGGTCACGAGGCCTGGGTCGGCCGAGCGGATAGTGGCTCGCGCCAGGTGGTGGTTGCCGTGGTCGTAGTCGTCGACAACTCCCCTACTGAAGGCATCGTGTCCTGCGCGCGTGTCGTCGTAGGTGCCGTGGGGGCGTTCTGCGGCGAGGCGGCGTACGAGGGTTTCGCGCACTGATTCGGCCAGGAGCGCGCGGGTGATGGTGTCAGCCGTCGTGAGAGTGTTCGCGTCGAGTGCGGTGATGCGTGGATGGACCCAGTCGCTCGCGGCGAGGAGGCGGACCTGCTCGTCGGTGAGGCTTCCTGACATGGGGGTGTTCGCTCTGGTGGGGTCCGGGTGTGCTGTGAGAAGTCTGCGTCTGGCGCGAGTGAGGGCCTCGGGGCTGGTTGCTTCTCTCAGGGACGAGGCCGTGGCAGGTGTCGTCATTGTCTGTCCTTCCACTCAACAACCTTGCAGTTACTCGCCAAGCGTCAAGCGTTATGGAGAAGCGACACGCCGATGATGGCGGCGATTTCCGGGACAGAGTCGGCCCCGCAGGCGTTCCGCGGCGATGCGAGCAGTCGCAACGAAAAGTCTGGTAATCTAACCTCGTGCTTGCTGGCCGGAGGGGTGCTTTTTCGGCCACTGGCGATCCGGTACGACGTTTTCCCTGGCCACAGGGGGTGCGACACGCCGGGCAGTCAGAAAGCACCGAGCGCCAAAAGGTGCATTAAGACTGGTTCGCATGAATTGCAGATCAGGGTAGATTTCTGTGAGTCAGAAAGCACCGAGCGCCAAAAGGTGCATTAAGACTTCTCCTTTCTTAGCGCTTAAAAGTGCAGTAGTAGCAGGTCAGAAAGCACCGAGCGCCAAAAGGTGCATTAAGACGTTCAACTTAGGCTTGTCGTACACGGACTCCCTAACTGGTCAGAAAGCACCGAGCGCCAAAAGGTGCATTAAGACCTAATCAGATCGTTAGCAAGCGCAAACGCAATGCCAAGTCAGAAAGCACCGAGCGCCAAAAGGTGCATTAAGACGCCTGCGCGGCGATCATCGAGACGATGTAGACGCGAGTCAGAAAGCACCGAGCACCAAAAGGTGCATTAAGACCATGATGCCGCGCACGTCCTGCCGCTCCTCGATGGTGTGTCAGAAAGCACCGAGCGCCAAAAGGTGCATTAAGACTGATAGGACTCGACTTGCTAACTTTCGCTTTGGCGAGTCAGAAAGCACCGAGCGCCAAAAGGTGCATTAAGACGCACCAACGCCTGCGGACACCTACGACCAACCGGCTCACCGTCAGAAAGCACCGAGCGCCAAAAGGTGCATTAAGACCGGTAATTCGCGGCAACCTTAATGGCAACTGCCCCGCCCTTCGTCAGAAAGCACCGAGCGCCAAAAGGTGCATTAAGACCGGTAATTCGCGGCAACCTTAATGGCAACTGCCCCGCCCTTCGTCAGAAAGCACCGAGCGCCAAAAGGTGCATTAAGACTTTCACGAACTCCTCATACGAACCGAATTGTTCGATCTGTCAGAAAGCACCGAGCGCCAAAAGGTGCATTAAGACTGAATGAACGGTTTGATCGCAGCGGTCATGATACGCAGTCAGAAAGCACCGAGCGCCAAAAGGTGCATTAAGACGGCGTCGTGCTCGATTATGTGAACACGCGGACACCGTCGGTCAGAAAGCACCGAGCGCCAAAAGGTGCATTAAGACCGAGGAGCTGGTGACCGAGGCGAGCGACTTCAACGACGGTCAGAAAGCACCGAGCGCCAAAAGGTGCATTAAGACCCGGGCGTATAGTTCTTCCATGGGGGTACCCGATGAAAGGTCAGAAAGCACCGAGCGCCAAAAGGTGCATTAAGACCCGGGCGTATAGTTCTTCCATGGGGGTACCCGATGAAAGGTCAGAAAGCACCGAGCGCCAAAAGGTGCATTAAGACGCAAACCCAGGGTTTTCGTCCACAAAGTCCGCGATAGGTCAGAAAGCACCGAGCGCCAAAAGGTGCATTAAGACCCACGTGTTGAACACCTGGCACATGTTCAGTGTGTCGAGTCAGAAAGCACCGAGCGCCAAAAGGTGCATTAAGACACTGGAGGGCGACGGATGCCTGGATGCCCCGTCCTCGGTCAGAAAGCACCGAGCGCCAAAAGGTGCATTAAGACAGACGCACGAAGCCCTCGCGGACGCGGACGAAGTCTCCGTCAGAAAGCACCGAGCGCCCCAAATTTCGCACGTAATTCCCTTCTTTCAACTCTGTACCAACTCTCAGAAATCGCGGAATTTCAACGATCCGACTTCAAACGTTGAAACAACAGGCCGGGAATTACGTGCAACATTTTTGCGGAACCATCCGCGGCCCGCACCAAACGGCGCATTAAGACAAATCAACGAACCACGTCTGTCGGCGCATGTAGCAGGTCAGAAAGCACCGAGCGCCAAAAGGTGCATTAAGACTGGTTATCCTGGGTCGCGGTAGGCAGCACGATCGTGAGTCAGAAAGCACCGAGCACCAAAAGGTGCATTAAGACCCCCGGTAGACCAGCGCCTCCATAGGCGTGCGCCCCAGGTCAGAAAGCACCGAGCGCCAAAAGGTGCATTAAGACAGTCCGAGTGCGTAGCCGACGATGGAGAGGAAGGCCAGGGTCAGATAGCACCGAGCGCCAAAAGGTGCATTAAGACCGACGAACGACGCAGGCTTGATGCCCGAGCCGATCTCTTGTCAGAAAACACCGAGCGCAAAAAGGTGCATTAAGACCCGAAGCACATCGGCTTCTGCTGAGACAGCAGCGCGGTCAGAAAGCACCGAGCGCCAAAAGGTGCATTAAGACGACAACCACGCGAACACGGCCAGGACAAGGATAATAGTCAGAGAGCACCGAGCACCAAAAGGCGCATTAAGACCAGGAGCGAGCATAGCTCGCCATAGCTCACAGTGCCCGAGTCAGAAAGCAGCGAGCACCAAAAGGTGCATTAAGACTTCATGGTGTCCCTGCGTTCCATGAGCTTGACGACGACACGTCAGAAAGCACCGAGCGCAAAAGGTGCTTTAAGACGCGGCGACGATACGGTCTGCGCCTTCAATGGGGGTGAGTCAGAAAGCACCAGGCGCCAAAAGGTGCATTAGGACAGCTCACTGCGGGTCTGCCACGAGCGATGCTTACAGGTCAGAAAGCAACGAGCACCAGACGGTGCACTAGATCCACGCGCATTTGCTCGCACCCCTGCCACGGGTACGTGTCAGACATCAACAGAGTCTCAGTAGTCGACAGCGCCACAACGCAGCAGTGCCGAATCAACACCCACACGGCAATGAGGCGACGCTCGCTTCCACTACCAGCGACGAACGCTCACTCGGTGACACGACGCCCCGCGCTCCCCCACGCGAGTAGATAACGTTCACTCGCACCAGGCGGAGCACGCGAAGCTCCCCACGCACACGAGCACCACCCCCGCCGCAGGCACAGTACGCCACGGTCAGCGATTCCCGAACCATTCGCGACTCGCTCACGAAACAAACTCCCCTTCGGAGGCATTCCGCGAAGCGCATGTGTCCGCACATCATCTTGTCTAGCGAGGTCAACGTCAGCTCGTGTGGGTACATGCACGTTCCTCCCCTCTGGGCGGGAGGATGTGCGTTGGTGGCTACCGTGCATTCTTGGTATTGTTGCGTGTTTCGGAGCGTAGTCTGGTCAGCGAAGGGCGCGTCTCCGATGGCAGGGGCGCGCGGGAGGACACCTCGCGGTCAAGTCCTGTGGGGTGGTGTAATCGTTTTGTGTCCTTCGGGTTGGGTTATGCGCTGAGTTGGAGTGGGGTGTCCTCCTGTTGGGTGGGTTGGGGTGTGAGTCGTGATTTGGTGAGGATGTCGAGGCTGAGGTAGCGTCGGCCTTCGGCCCATTCGTCGTTTTGTTCGGCTAGGACGGCTCCGACCAGGCGGATGATGGCCTGGCGGTTGGGGAAGATTCCCACGGAGTCGGTGCGTCGGCGGATTTCGCGGTTGAGGCGCTCATTGGGGTTGTTGGACCAGATCTGGGTCCATACCCCGGTGGGGAAGGACGCGAACGCGAGGACGTCTGCCCTGGCTTGATCGAGGTGATCACACACGGTGGGGAGCTTGTCGTGGACGTAGTCCAAGAGCCGGTCGTATTGAGCGTTGACCGATGCGGCGTCGGGTTGGTCGTACACCGAGTGCAGCATCGCTTTGACAGCGGGCCATAGCGTTTTGGGGGTGACCGACATGAGATTCGCGGCGTAGTGGGTGCGGCATCGTTGCCAGGCGGCTCCGGGCAGGTTCGCTGCGATGGCCTCAACTAGGCCCAGATGGGCGTCGCTGGTGACCAGGCGCACGCCGGTGAGGCCTCGGGCGACCAGGTCAGCGAAGAACTCCTTCCAGGCTGGACCGGTCTCGCTGGTGGATGCGCGCACCCCCAGTACTTCGCGGTGTCCGTCATTGTTGACTCCGGTGGCAACCAGGACCGCGCACGAGACGACGCGCCCTCCTTCGCGCACCTTCATGGTCAGTGCGTCAGCGGCGACGAACGTGAAAGGCCCGGCATCGTGGAGGGGGCGATGACGGAACTCGTCCACGTGTTCGTCCAGGTCGGCTGCCATACGTGAGACCTGGGACTTCGACAGTCCTGTGATCCCCAGGGTTTTGACGAGCTTGTCCATACGGCGCGTGGATACTCCTGCCAGGTAGCAGTCAGCGACCACTGTGATCAAGGCGCTTTCGCAGCGTTTACGGCGCTGAAGCAACCACTCTGGAAAGTAGGTTCCTGAGCGCAGCTTGGGGATCGCCACGTCAATGGTGCCGACCCTGGTGTCCAGGGGCCGGTAGCGATACCCATTGCGCCTGGCGTGACGCTGCGGGTCTTGTTGGCCCCACTGGGCCCCGCACACCGCATCAGCGTCCGCTGATAACAACGCGTTAATGACGTGCTGGAGCAGGGAACGCATCAAATCCGGGGATGCCTGGGATAACGCCTCGCCAAGCAGGCCAGCAGGGTCGATAATATGAGGAGCGGTCATCGTTGTGCCTCCAAATCGTTTCGAGTCAGAAGTAGAGAGCTTTCTCGAAGGATCACACGGTGACCGCACCCATATCAAACGGGCCGACCACCACACGGTTACACCACTATGCGGGACACTACTCACCTCGCCGTGGAGGTTGATAGATCATGATGGTTCCGCCGTTGTCTGAGCGTCCCGTGACCGACGAGAATACGAGGAGCGTTTCCGCCGCGAGTCGACGCCGCGTAAGTACACGCTGCGCCGACGGTGGGCCGATTATCGCGCCGAGGTCAAAGCGCGCCGCCCCAAGGGTGCCCGGGCCCAGGCGTGGCTGCACGTCGAGCCGTTCTATTGGGGGATGCGCGTCACCTACGTGGTCCTCTTCGCCGGTGCGGTTTTCGCCGTGTACATCAACGGGGTCGCCGAAGGCTGGTGGCCCGCGTGGGGCAAGAGGCCCACCGTGGGGACCACGCCGCCCACAGCCAGGCCTGTGCCCACCGACTCCGCGTCGGCCTCGGGCGAAGCCGCGATGTCGGGCGGCTACCACATCGGCCCCAACGACGTCCTAGTCCGCCCCGCCGAACACGCCGCATCCCCCTACACCCTCAATTATGAAGAGCCCCTAATACCGAGAGTGCCGCGCGGGTCACGAGGCCTAGGTCGGCCGGGCGGATAGTGGCTCGCGCCAGGTGGTGGTTGCCATGGTCGTAGTCCTCGACGACTCCCCTATTGAAGGCGTCGTGTCCTGCGCGTGTGTCGTCGTAGGTGCCGTGGGGGCGTTCCGCGGCGAGGCGGCGTTCGAGGGTTTCGCGCACTGATTCGGCCAGGAGCGCCCGAGTGATAGCGTCCGCCGTTGCGATCGTGTTCGCATCGAGAGCGGTGATCCGTGGCGGGACCCAGTCGCTCGCGGCGAGGACGCGGAGCTGCTCATCGGTGAGGCTTCCTGACATGGGGGTGTCCGAGCAGGCGGGGTCCGGGTGTGCTGTGAGGAGTCGGCGTCTGGCGCGAGTGAGGGCCTCCGGGCTGGTCACTTCTCTCAGGGACGAGGCCGTGGCAGGTGTCGTCATTGTCCGTCCTTCCACTCAACAACCTTACGGTTACTCGACACGTGTGAAGCGTTATGGAGGAGCGACACGCCGACGATGGCGGCGATTCCCGGGACAGCGTCGGCCCAGCTGGCATTCCGCGGCGATGCGAGCAGTCGCAACGAAAAGTCTGGTAATCTGGCCCCGTGCTTGCTGGCCGGAGGGATGCTCTTTCGGCCACTGGCGATCCGGTACGTCGTTCTCCCTGGGCACAGGGGGTGCGACACGCCGAGCAGTCAGAAAGCACCGAGCGCCAAAAGGTGCATTAAGACGCTCCGATCAGGGCGGGGACGACGATGATCGTCGCGTCAGAAAGCATTGAGCGCCAAAAGGTGCATTAAGACGCCTTACCGGGTTCATCACCGCAGCACACGCAGTCGCGCGTCAGAAAGCACCGAGCGCCAAAAGGTGCATTAAGACTTCTCGCTGATGACCTTGATGCGATGATCGCGGTCTCCAGGTCAGAAAGCACCGAGCGCCAAGAGGTGCATTAAGACCCAGTATGGTAGCCAGTACCGCGCTGCACATCCACACGCGTCAGAAAGCACCGAGCGCCAAAAGGTGCATTAAGACTTGTTGTGGCGACTATAGCGATGGTTCTTCACATAGTCAGAAAGCATCGAGCGCCAAAAGGTGCATTAAGACGGACGCCAGAGCAGCCGGCGTGATCTTCGGGTTGAACTCGGTCAGAAAGCACCGAGCGCCAAAAGGTGCATTAAGACGCGGCACGCTTGAAGTGTGTGGCTTGCTTGTAGTCGCTGAGTCAGAAAGAACCGAGCGCCAAAAGGTGAATTAAGACAATTGAACCGATTCATAGGCGGTAAATTCCGACGACCCAGAAAGCACCGAGCGCCAAAAGGTGCATTAAGACAGACAACGCGAGGTGTGGCGAAGGCTGTCGCCCGCTCGTCAGAAAGCACCGAGCGCCAAAAGGTGCATTAAGACCGAGACCGAGCGACAGATTCGCGCGAACTTCGCCCGGTCAGAAAGCAGCAAGCGCCATAAGGCGCATTAAGACCCGGTCGACTGAGCTTCGGCTGCTGACTGGAGTGACGAGTCAGAAACCACCGAGCGCCATAAGGTGCATTAAGACCATCGCGTATGTTCTGGATTAATCTCCTGACTTGAAGTCAGAAAGCACCGAGCGCCAAAAGGCGCATTAAGACATCGAACACAGTCCCTCGATCGACAGAAGGTACTTGGTCAGAAAGCACCGAGCGCCCCAAAAACTCGCATGCAATTCCCTTAGCACACACTTCAACAACCATCCAAAACCGCAGAATATCAACGTTCCCATTTCAAATATTGAAGAACTCCCAGCCGAATTGCATGCGACATTTTCCAACAACCCTCCGAGACGGGCTCCCACCGAGCGTCAAAAGGTACATTAAGACAGTAAGCGAGCGCCCCGCCGGGAGTGCGTGTTCCTGGGTCAGAAAGCACCGAGCGCCAAAAGATGCATTAAGACAGTGTGTTCGTGGAGAGTGTCAGTGCGATCAGCATCCCGTCAGAAAGCACCGAGCGCCAAAAGGTGCATTAAGACTCGAAGTTGGGGGTGGTGAGGTTGGAGGGCTTGCCGAGTCAGAAAGCACCGAGCGCCAAAAGGTGCATTAAGACGCCAATAGTGTCTGCGATAGAGACAGCCCAAGGGATAAGTTAGAAAGTACCGAGCGTCAAAAGATGCATTATGACGCCTTGACTGTCCCGGACGGCGACGCCAGGACGGTAGAGTCAGAAAGCACCGAGCGCCAAAATGTGCATTAAGACTCGCCGAGTTCTTCCCAGGCGACGCACTGCATGAAGAGGTCAGAAAGCTCCGAGCGCCAAAAGGTGCATTAACTCTTTTCGTAGGTGTGGAAGCTGTTGAGGACGTTGTTGCCAGAAAGCACCGAGCGCCAAAAGGTGCATTAAGACAATACGACGTGCTCGTCGCTTTGCCGTCAGAGCTCGATGTCTGTCAGAAAGCACCGAGCGCCAAAAGGTACATTAAGACATGGGATAGTGGCTGTTTCGTCATCGTACAGGTCACGTCAGAAAGCACCGAACACCAAAAGGTGCATTAAGACGCGCCCTTCTCGACCTTGTCACCGGCTTAGCTGACCTTAGTCAGAAAGCGCCGAGCGCCAAAAGGTGCATTTAGACCCGCCGATCGAAAGTCCAAGCTTGTTGCCCAGGATGCGTCAGAAAGCACCGAGCGCCAAAAGGTGCATTAAGACTTTGACTTGTTGTGCTTCTTCTTCAGCGCTTCAATGTCAGAAAGCACCGAGCGCCAAAAGGTGCATTAAGACTTAGCAACGCCACCCTTCGTGTTGACCACCGCCACGTCAGATAGCACCGAGCGCCAAAATGTGCATTAAGACCCAGTTCAAGCTCAACGGGTCGGACATCGGCCACGTCGCCGTCAGAAAGCACCGAGCGCCAAAAGGTGCATTAAGACGCAAGACCTACACGCTGACGGACGAGACGAACGCTCTCCGTCGGAAATCGCCGAGCGCCAAAAGGTGCATCAAGACTTGTTCGCCAAAATGGTCGCCCATCATGTTTTTCTCACCCGTCAGAAAGCACCGAGCGCCAAACGGCGCATTAAGACCCGTTAGGCAGTTCAATTTCGGCTCCCACGCCTAATTCCTTGTCAGAAAGCACCGGGCGCCAAAAGGTGCATTAAGACAACGCACCAGCGCTTCCGTCAGCTCCGGTCTTTGCCAGTCAGAAAGCACCGCGCGCCAAACGGTGCATTAAGACTTAGACAGGGTCGCTTCAAGCTTCACGAAGCCGTTCGTCAGAGAGCACCGAGTACCACACGGCCCATTAAGAACCGGCCCCCGACTCCTCCAGCGATGGCTGATTCCAGAATTCGTCGACCATTCCCCACGGCCACAGCGGGTAGCCACCCGCAAGCCACGCGAGTTCGTCCAGGAACTGAGGACGAGCCTTCATGGCATACATAAGGAGCTCTCCGCCACCGTCGAAAACTAATACGACCATCTCGAGAACACGTCCAGACTGGACGATACCCACGACGAGCCATCTCCTGGGATCGTCCTCATCGTCGAGGGAACGTGAGTTCAGGGCGTGCTCATACGCGTACAGGACGGCCTCGTCGGTGAGCCTGTCACGCTCGACATGCTTGCGTGCGCTGGCGTGAAGCCTAGGCGACATGGCTCCATTCGCGCACTGCCGCGCGAATCGCGTCAGAACGGTTCCCAATCCCTTCCAAGGCGGCTCGTTCCATCAACGCCTTCAACGTCTGTTCATCCAGGCGCACCGTCACGGCGACGCCCGGCCCCTTCCCCACCGGAGGACGCCCCGGGCGCGGAGCCGGCAACTCAGCCAGGTCATACCCGCGCTCAGCCTCATCAGCCCACGCCTGAATCTGCTCATCAGTCACAGGAACTCCGCGAAGAAGACGATCACCCATAGCGAATATCGTATACGAAATTTGCCTGTCGCACCATGGCTTCTATGCCACCATCGCCACCACTGCGGAAGATGACAGCTAGGCAACCACCGACAACAACTCCCCTCCCCCACGCGCGAGGGGCCGCGCACGAGCTCTCGTGCGCGGCCCCGTTTCGTCCCAGCCGGAATCCGTCAGCCGGAATCCGTCAGCCGGCGTCCGTCAGGCTAGCGACTCACGTCAGCAGGTGGCCGCTGCGATCAAACACGTAGCGCTTGCCGTCGATCCAGCGCGGGCCCGTGACCATGGCTCCCGACGGGGACAGGTAGTACGTGTATCCGCCCTCCGTCAGCCAGCCCGTGCGCATCGCTCCCGACGAAGGATCGAAGTAGTACCAGGTGCCGCGAATACTCGCCCAGCCCAGCGCCTGAGCGCCGTCACGCCCGTAGTAGGACCACTGGTCGCCCTCACGGTACCAGCCGGTCACCACGTAGCCGCGCGGGCCAAAACGGTAGACCTTCCCGTCGATGCGCAGGCGCACGTTCACCGGGAACGTCCCGTCCGTGTACCGCCACCACTTACCGGCCCGGCTATACACCCAGCGCCCAGCCCCGGCCTCGTCAACCGAGGAACCCCCAGAACCGGAGCCCTCGACCGTCACCGTGACCTCCGCGCTCACGTCGTCGTCGGCGCGCGCATCGTTATTGCGCCCGAAAGCCTCGACGCGCACCGTCGTCTCGCCGCTCAACGACGCGCCCGCCACGGGATGCGACACGTCCACGCCATCGGCCTGCAGCGTCACACCCGAGCCCGAAAACTCGCCACTGCCCTGCACGGTCGCCACCTCGTGGCCGCCCACCAGCAGGCGAGCCGACGTCACCGGCCCGGTCAGGCCCACGCGCAAGGACACGCGCCCGGACACGCTCTGCCCGGACAACGGCGCCCACGTCGACCCGTCCGCCGAGTACTCGACCTCGCCCACGACAGGGCGCGCCTGATCCTTCAACACCGCATCCAAGACGCTCGGCATGCCCGCGCCCCGATACTCGCGCTCCCCCTCAGGAGCGGCCAGCCGCCCCCAATTCGACGCGGAACCCGCCTGCTTACGGGCCAGCTCCACGATCTGGGCAGAGCCCATCTCCGGGTGCACCTGCCGCAGCGTCGCGATCGCGCCCGCCGCCACCGGGGCAGCCATCGACGCGTCCCGAGCGACCCCGGCCTCGCCGCCCAGCCAGGTAGGCCTCGTCGTGAACACGTTCTCGCCGGGCGCCGTGAAAGCGACACTCGTGATACCCCAGTTCGACGTCCACGCGTGCTCGAGCGCCCCCGTCCCCGGGTCAGCCTGGTCCACCAGGCGCAGCGTCGACACGGCCAGCGCGTTCGGCATCATCGCGGGAACCATGACGCCGCCGAGCGTGTCACGCTGGAACGGCGCCCACGCGTCAAACGGAGAGGACGCATCCGTCTTCGGCGGATTATTCAAATCGATGCCACTGGCCCCGGCATCCACCACGTTAATGACGTCCTTCGACGCCGCGTAGTTGATGCCTCGGCGCACCGCCTCCAAGCCCGCGGCCTGCTCCGGGTCGCCCGGCATCCAGTACTTCCACGGCGAGACCAGGTAGTTGCTCGCCGTCACGGAAATCCCATGATCCGCGGCCCACACGAAGCCGCACACGACGTACTCGGGGTAATACTGCCCGGTGGTCGCCGACGCCACGTTGATCGCCGCGACGTTCAACGTCGGATTCACGCCCGGCACGCCGCTGGCCTCGCCCGTGCCGGCAATCACCCCGGCCGCCTGCGTGCCAACCTCCGCGCGACCCGAGCGCCACGCCTCAGGATCCCGATTCGGCATGCCGTTAGAATTACAGGACACGGACAGGGAATGGTCGACCTTCCCCGACAAGTCCCCAACCGTGTCATCCACGCCATCACCCATGACGCCCACCGTCACCGGCGCGCGCATAACATCCACGCCCTGCGCGTCGAGGGCACCCACCGCCTGCAGGTGCCAGTCCTTCGCATCCGGCGGGGTCGGGTAAACACCGCCCACGTGGGGGCCCTCCGGCACCGGCGGCTTCTCCTCGACACTCGGGTAGGCGGGCGCCTCCAGCTCCTGGGACACGATGGCCTCGTTGCCCACGACGGGAGCCTGACGGGTCGGACCCACCGAATGGAAGGAAATACCTGAATCCGCCAGCGCGAACCCCAAGTCCATCGCGAAAGCAGCCGACGAGGACTGGACGAAGAACGTGCGCAAAGCCGGGTAGGACTCCAACACCATTCCGCCCAGCAACGAGGCCTGGTAGAGGGCGCGCTGGAACGTGGCGTCATCCGCGTCAGGAGCCAGGTTCACCGCATAGTTCTGAGGCATCTGCGCGCTCGTGCGAGGCACGGACATGATGCCCGGCGGCACGGGATCGACGGGGACGACACCGCTGCCCTCCCCCGGGTCGGGCTCCGGCTCCGGCGCGGGCACGGCACCCGGGTCACGAGCGACCGTAAAGGACAAGGAACGGCTCACGTCATCGTCAGCATGCCGGTCCGCGTTAATGCCGAGCGCGCTGACCTGAACGCGGGCCGTCACATACTCCTCACCCTCGGGGATCAGGGAAGCGAGATCCACGTCGTCGATCGTCACGGTCGTCGGCTCATCAAAGTAGCCGCCACCACCGGGCGCGTGCGCCTGGGCCACACCCGCGACGTCCACACTCAGCATGCTCAGGGGCGAGCGCGCCGACACGCGCACACTCACGCGACCGGCGGGAACCACCTCGTCACGCAGATTCGTCCACTCTCCCCCGTCCACGCGGTACTCGACCATGCCGAGCGTCGGCTGCGCCTGATCGTAGACCACCGCGTTCCTCGCGCTCAGGAAGCCACGGCCTCGATACTCGTTGTTATCCGTCGGCAGCGCGAGCCTCCCGTACTCGTAGGCCCCCTGCTTGCGCATCAGGTTGGTGATCTGCTCGCCCACCAGCGCGGGGTGGGTCGACTTGACGAGCGCGGCGACGCCACTCACGTGCGCGGCAGCAACCGCCGTCCCCGACATATACCCGTAGTTCGAAGGGATCATCAGGTTCGGGAACGTCGAGTAGATGTCCCGCCCAGGCGCGGCAAAATCGACGCGCATGAAGCCATAGTTCGAGGTGTCCGTTCTCTTCAGAGTCGCCCGGAGCGGCTCCGCGCCCGGAGTCGCCATCTCGAGCGCGCTCACCATGGCGACGCCCCCGACCATCGCGGGCACCATCGTGGCCCCCTCGACGTTGCGATTCTCAATCGGCGTCGAGTCGGTGGGCGACGAACTGTCCACGGTCGTATCGTCGAGGTCCAGGCCGTCGTCCCCAGCGCCCGACAACACGGTGAGTCCGCGCTCCTGCGCAGTATAGATCGCGCGCAAGGAGGCCTCCAGGCCCGCAGCCTGCTCGGGATCGTCAGCCTTCCAGAACCGCCACGGGTCCATCTGGAAGGAATTGTGGACGATGTCAACACCGTGGTTCACGGCCCAGTCGTAGGCGCACACGAGGTACTCGGGGTACAAGCGCCCCTTGTCGTTGACGGCCTTAATCGACACGAGAGTCGCGTCCGGCGCGATACCGTCGATACCAATGTCGTTATGGTTGGCGGCGATGATTCCGGCGATGTGCGTGCCGTGGATATCGTTGTAACGCAGCGCCTCCTCGCTCACGTTGGGGATTCCGTTGACATCGCAGGACACGGACCTGGACGTATCGACCCGACCCGCCAAGTCGGGCTGCTCTGCGTCAATACCCGTGTCGATGACGCCGACGGTGACGGGCGCGTGCGGCACCTCCACCTCGGCGGCGCCACGCGCATCCATGGCCTCGGCTCCCCAGTTAGTGGTAGGGAAAGGATCAGGGACGTTCGGGTCTGGCACGGTCAGGCCCGTGGGCGCCGCTGCTGGCGCCGAGCCGGGGGCCGCCGGCGGGGTTTGGTTCGTCGCCCGCTCGGACTCGGGGACCGCGGCCACGCGGGTCGGGCCGATCGAGTGGACCGCGATGCCGTGCTCCCTCAGGACCGCGTCCAGGTCCGGCGAGAACGAGGCCGACTCACTCTGAGCGAAAACAGTGTGCAATCCGGGGTATTGCGTCAGGAGGGTTCCCCCGACGCTGGGGAGGAGTTCAATGACGCGCGCCATCGCGTTCTCGTCGGAAAGCTGGGAGAGGTTGATGGCGTAATTCATGAGACCCGCGCTGGATCGGGCGGGCGCGACCAGGCTGGGGGCGTCCTCAGCTCTGGTGGACGGGGCGGTCATCGTAGCGACGCTCATGGACAGGGCGATCGCTGCGACGACCCCTATGCGTGCAACGTTGCGGCGCATGGTTCCTCGACTTTCACTTGTGCCTGCGCGTGGACAACTTTGTCCATGCGGTTACCATGATCCACCTCTTTACTTGCCGAAACAATTTATGAGTAACAAATGCACAAAATACAAGCTATATTGGGATATACAAGCCAAATAATTAGCCGCATAATTTCAATGCAACCGAGACGCGCAGCGAGGAAATGACGCGAACCGTGACCACACATTCAGCGGCGGTCCCCACCGTTTGACAGCTCGCGCGGAGACGATGCTCGTGGTCGGCGGCGCCCGAGTGCGGGGCGGCGTGACACCCGCGCGGCCGAGGGGAGCGCGCGTGCGGAGCGGCCCGCGCGACCGAGGCTTCCCCGACAGCGTCCAGCCGCGCACTGGCAATGCTCACGCGTTGCGCTCCGGCGACTATGGCAGCTGGCGTCGCCATGATGCCGAGCCCTGAGCAGTATGTGACTGAACGGTCCGGTTAGATACGCCGAGGTCATGGCTAACTTGTGCGGGTGCGTGCACGTTCGTTCGGATGCGTTGGGAGGATGCGTCACGGTGGTTACCGTGCATTCTGGGTGTATTTGCGTGTTGTGGCGCGTAGTCTGGTGGGTGAAGGGCGTGTCTCCGATGGAGGGGGCGCGCGGGAGGACACCTCATCGTGGAGGTTGATAGATCATGATGGTTCCGCCGTTGTCTGAGCGTCCTGTGACCGAGGAGGATGAGGAGCGCTTCCGCCGCGAAACGGCGCCGCGTAAGTACACGCTGCGCCGTCGGTGGGCTGATTATCGCGCCGAGGTCAAAGCGCGGCGCCCCAAGGGTGCGCGGGCCCGCGCCCGGGCCTGGCTGCACGTCGAGCCCTTCTATTGGGGGATGCGCGTCGTCTACGTTGTTCTCTTCGCTGGCGCGGTCCTTTCGGTGTACGTCAACGGGGTCGCCGAGGGCTGGTGGCCAGCCTGGGGTGAGAGACCCACCGTGGCAGCCACAACCACGCCACCCATCTACCCCGCGCCCACTGCCTCCGCCACAGCCTCGGGCGAGGCCTCGATGTCGGGTGGCTACCAGATCGGCCCAGACGGCGTCCTGGTCCGCCCCGCCGAACACGCCGCATCCACCTACACCAAACCAGAACTACCCGAAGAGGCCAAGGAGAACACCGAACGAGGAGCCGAAGCCGCGGCGAAGCACTACCTCGCTCTTATCGTCTACGCGTGGAACACCGGAGATACCCAGCCTCTAGCCGATATGTCAGCGCCGACATCGAAGTTTGCTTCGACCTACGTGAGGAATATTGACGACCTCTATACCAACGGATGGGCCTACGAGACTTCATCCGTTGTCGATCAAGTAATTTCGGTTGAACCCATTAACCCCAACGGAACAGACGTCCCAGAAGGCTCAATTCTAGTGACTCTTCACATCTCCTCCAGAGACGGAGTTAAGTGCTACGGACTTAGGACGAAAGATAACACGGAAGAATACGGTTCAACAATGTCGTTCATTATGTCTTGGAATAACGGGAAGTGGATGGAAGTCCAAGGAAAAGTAGAGGCCGATCATGCACAGAGTTAAGAGCTTGACCAGAATACTATTCGGGCTTCTATTTTGCACAATGCTCACTATTACTTCTTGTCCGGCACACGCCGATATCCCCTGGGATAACAGTTTTGACGCAAATGCTGAGGATGATCATGCAACGCTCGGAGGATCCGTAGCAGGAAGTGAGTCAACGCCGCAAAACACGCCCGGAACCGGCGGAGGTACGTATCAGCCACCGTCGAGCAGTGGCGATCCGTTGCCGGAGGGGACGCCGGCGCCGCCCAATCCGGCCTTGGACTATGCGATTGGCTATCACTGTGAGCACCCTGTGACCTATAAAATCGGGGAAGTGGGACTTTCAATTTTTTGGAGGTGTGACGATCCCCCTCCAAGCGATACAACGTCGTCAACTCCCCCTTCAACACGGACGATTCTGCGCCGCGCTGCCGCGATCATCCACGCCGACGGAGCCGGCATCAACAAACAACCACCCACAGTGTCATATACGAACCGGTTCATACCTACCATCGTCTCAGTCACCAAACCAACTCAAACTCACACGGTCACGCTGTTTGGTCGAGAAGTCACGGTCACGTTCACAGCGATGAGCTACGAGTGGAACTGGGGCGATGGGACCCCCAACACGGTGACCACCTCCCCGGGCCTGGCATGGGAGAAGGGAATCGATCCGAACAAGGACCCGCGCTTGATTCGCCACTATTACACGCCGCCCCAAGGGTGGCGTTCTGGGTTCGACGGTCCCTACCCGCACGAGAACCGCGAGATCACGCTGACGACGACGTGGAGCGGGACAGCCACGAATCCTTTCACCGGGGAGACCCAAACGATCAACGGCCTGGTCACCACCACCGAGACGACAGGTCCCTTCCCCCTGTCCCACCTGGTCATCAACAACACCGACACCTGGGAAGAAAAACAAGGCCACTAACTCCGCAACGCACGACGCACGACAGAACACAGGCACAGCGAAGGAGCACACGCCATGATGGTCCCACCCCTCTCCGAACGTCCCGTGACCGAGGAGGACGAGGAGCAATTCCGGCGCGAAACGGCGCCGCGTAAGTACACGCCGCGCGGGCGGTGGGCTGATTATCGCGCCGAGGTCAAAGTGCGCCGCCCCAAGGGCGCCCGGGCCCGCGCCCGGGCGTGGCTGCACGCGGAGCCGTTCTATTGGGGGATGCGCGTCGTCTACGTTGTTCTCTTCGCGGGTGCAGTCTTTGCCGTGTACATCAACGGGGTCGCCGAAGGCTGGTGGCCGGCGTGGGGCGAGAGGCCCACCGTGGCCGCCACAACCTCGCCGCCCGTGAACCCCGCACCGACCCCATCCCCGTCGACTACCGGCGAGGCGGCCATGTCGGGCGGCTACCAGATCGGACCCGACGGCGTCCTCGTGCGCCCAGCCGAACACGCCGCATCCACCTACACCAAACCCGAACTCCCCGAAGAAGCCAAAGAAAACACCGAACGAGGCGCCGAAGCAGCAGCGAGACACTACCTCGCTGTTGCTACCTACGCATGGAATACGGACGACACCTCGGCCCTTACCGAACTTTCCGATAACGATAGCGGATTCGCACAGTCGCTTATGCGCAAGATCGAGAATGACTATGCAAACGGCTGGACGTTTGGGCACTCACTCAGGGTCGAGCACATTCTACTTCTTGAACCGGTTCCAGCTAACGGCGCGGACGTACCACCAAATACCGGCTCTTCGCATTTGAGGGTGTAGGGGTGTTGGGTGGGGTTCGGCGTGTCGTGGCCGGGTAGGGGTCGAGGTCTTTTGATGATGGAGATTCCTACACCTTCCATCTGAAAGACCTCGACACGTCTGATTCTACCTTTGATCGTCCCGATTTGAGCCCGTTTATGCGCCTGGATGACCTAGGCCTGGAAGTGACCGGCCAGCGCATTGAGCCAGCGCCTGGCCGGGCAGTCCTGCAGCAGTTGGGGAGCAGGACACCAGGGGTAATGATGGGGGTTTTGCACCATTAGGAGCCTTGCTTCGGCGTGTCGCCGGCGTGTCGCACCTCTAATGGTGCAATTCCCCCCGTTTGGTGGCGGTGAGGTCACTGTTCGGGGCGCAGAGGTCGCGGTTCGGGGTGGTGAGGTCGCGGTTCGGGGCGACGTGGCGCCCAAAGTGCAGACCACCTCGGCAAAAAACGCCGATAATGGGGTGTCATGGGCGAGGTGGTCTACGTTTTGGGCAAAACTGTCTCGGACATGGTGTGTTGTTCGCACGCGAACCGCTGAATATGCGCGTTAACCCCTTGATACGCACGTCAACCTCTCGATATGCGCGTGGGCGGGGCTGCCCACGCTCGTATTAGCGGGCCCACGTGCGAATTAGAGGGCCCAGGCGCGCATGAGCGTGCCCGTGTGCGGCGGGTGCACGAGGGGAAGCCGCCCAGCGGTCAGGCGGCGGCGAAGCGTGCCCGTGTGCGCGTTACTAGCACTCGCTCGGAACAGTTTCGCATGCAATTCGATTGGATGAACTTTCAACAACGTCTGCAAACGTTACAATTCCACCGATATGGACGTGTGGTGCGACGCAGTGTCGGGGGAATTGCATGCAACATTCGTGGATAGCATCCCAACGGGAGTCATGTGCTGCCGCTCGTCGCACAGCCGGTGGCACGCTGGTGGCCTGGCACGGTGGATACCCCCGACGCAAACAAGCTGTCCAAGCCCGGTGACGGATCAAGGGGCCACACACAGGCACGCGATGAAACAATCAACTTCAATGTGGCTTTTCCCGCACCAGTAAGCCGAAAAGTCGCTACAAAACCAACACGTTTTGTCCTATAACCCTCAAGCACTGGCGGCGCGCCTCAGGTCCGGCGCCCCGCCACGGCACGAGCGACGAGCGGGCAGGAAGGCCCCGCCCCGAAGCGGCGCGAGCGACGAGCGGGCAGGAAGGCACCGACATCCCACCGCAGCACATCCGCAACACAAACGGGGGCCGCGCACCGATGGTGCGCGGCCCCCGCCTTCGAGCTCGACCACAGTCCGCTGGGAGGTCAGACTTGGCCAGGCAGTTCTATGGTAGCTCGAAAACCTCTCACTAGTCTGAGGAGGTCATTCAGCCCACAGGGAACACCCCGTCAGCTACGGGAGGAGCCTCCCCTCGACGTCGAACGAGTAGCGCGTGCCGTCGATCCACCGGCTGCCCGTCACCATCGCCCCAGAAGACGACAGGTAGAACCAGGAGCCGCCATCACGCAGCCATCCGGTGGCCATCGCGCCGTCAGGAGACAGGTAGTACCAGGAGGAACCCACCCGCACCCATCCGGTGGCCATCGCGCCGTCAGGAGACAGGTAGTACCAGGAGGACCCGTCCCTCACCCAGCCGGTACGCATCGCGCCGGATGACGACAGGTAGTACCAGGTGTCGCGCACCTTCGTCCAGCCGCTCGCCATCGCACCGCTCAAAGGATCCAGGTAGTACCACGAGCCGGCCACGTGAACCCACCCGGAGGCCTGACCGCCAGACGGCCCATAGTAGAACCAGCGGCCACCCTCGTACACCCATCCGGTCACCATGTACCCGTGAGCATCAAAACGGTAGATCGCCCCGTCAATGCGCAGCTGCGTGGACGTCGGATACGTCCCGTTGTCGTAGCGCCACCACCAGCCGAGCACGCCGGACACCCAGCGCCCAGCCCCGGCCTCGTCGGGCCCCACGTGATCGGGGCTCACCGTGACAGGCACCTGCACGGTCGCGTCGTCGTCGGCCCGCGGGTCAAAGTTGCGGCCGAACGCCTCGACCGTGACCGTCGTGGCGCCCGCGAAACGCCCCACACCCTGCGGGTGCGACACGTCCACGCCGTCAGCCTGCAGCGTCAGCTCGGGACCGGAGAACTCCCCACTCCCCTGCCCCGCCGCGATCTCACGATCACCCAGCAGCAGGCGCGCGCTCGTCACGGGACCGGAAACACTGACCCGCACCGAGACGCGACCCACGACGGATTCACCCGCCAAGGGCATCCACGTAGACCCATCCGTCGAATACTCGACCGTGCCGATCACCGGCGTCGCCTGATCCTTCAGCACCGCGTCCAACGCGTTCGGCAAGCCGGCGCCCCGATACTCGCGCCCCTCAACGGGCGCGGCCAGGCGCGACCAGTTCTCGGGCGCGGACGCCTGCTTCTTCGCCAAGGCAACAATTTCCGAAGCGTTCATCTCCGGATGCACCTGACGCAGCGTCGCAATCACGGCCGCCGCCAGAGGCGCCGCCTGCGACGTGCCATACAGGTTCCCGTAGGCCTTTCCGTACCAGCTCGTCAGCGGCGCGTAGATCTTCGCGCCGGGAGCCGCGAAATCAATCGTCGAGGCACCCCAGTTTGACCAGGACGTCGGCTCCAACACTCCGGTCGCCGGGTCCGCGCCGTCGGGCAGCTGCAACGCCGACACCGCTAGGGTACCGCGCATCATCGACGGCAGGTACACGCCGCCCTTCACGTCCCGCTCGTAAGCGCCCCACGTGTCGCCCGGTGACGAATCGTCGGTCGCGGGCGGGTTGTCCAGGTCCGTCGTCCAGTTGCCGGCAGCCACCACGTTAATGACGTCCTTCGACGTCGAATAGTCGACCGCACGCTGGACAGCCTCCAGGCCCGCCGCCTGCTCCGGGTCGCCCGGCATCCAGTACTTCCACGGATTCACGTAGTACGAGCCATTCGTCACCGAGATACCGTGCTCCGCGGCCCACACGAAGCCGCACACGACATACTCGGGGTAGAAGTAGCCGCCGTTGCGCGACGCCACGTTGATCGCAGCGATTGTTAGCGTCGGATTCACACCATCAACGCCCACGCCGTCATGCTTCGCGGCAATCGACCCGGCCACGTGCGTCCCGTGGGTCGCGTCGTCCCAGCGCCACGCCGCCGGATCCTGGTTCGGGATGCCGTTGACGTTACAAGCCACCGACTTCGAATGGTCCACCTGGCCCGCCAAGTCCGGAACAGTGTCGTCAATGGACTGGTCCATGACGCCCACGGTCACGGGGGCACGCATGACGTCCACGCCCTGGGCTTCGAGCGCGCGCAGCGCCTGGAGGTGCCACCCGTTGGAGGTCTGCGGGTCGGGCGTCACCCCGGCCTCGTCGCCTCCCTGCACACCGCCGGCCTGCGCGCCGCCATCCTGTACACCGCCGGCCTGCGCGCCGTTCGCCTTCGGGGAGGCCGCGAGCGCCGCGTTCGCGCGCGCGAGGGTCGCATAGTCGACGGGGACCACGGCCTCGTTACCGCCGACGGGGGCCTGGCGGGTCGGGCCGATCGAGTCGTAGCTGATGCCCTCCTTGATGAGCGCCGCGCCCAGGTCGGGCGAGAACGAGGCCGAGGCGGACTGCACGAAGAACGTCCCGAACTGCGGGTAGCGTGCCAGGACCAGGCCTCCCAGGAACGAGGCCTGGGCTGCGGCCCGCTCGAAGGTGGCCTTATCAGCGCCCTTGGGCAGGTTCACCGCGTAGTTGGCGGGCAGCTGCTCGGCGGCTCGCGCGGGGGCGGTGATTCCGGCGGTCGGTGTTGCGGGGGCGGGCACCGTGTTGTCTGCCGAATCGGGCGCGGGCTGGGGGACCACGGCGGGGTCGCGCGACACCGTGAAGGTGGCCTCGCGGCCCGTGTCGTCGTCGGCCTGGCGGTCGAAGTTAATGCCGGTGGCGCTGACCTGCACGCGCGCGGTGACCGAGTCGGCGCCCTCGGGCAGGAGGGAGCTCAGGTCCACGTTCTCCGCGGACACGCCCAGCTCGTCGTCCCCGTACTTGCCCGACCCGTCGCGGTCGACGCCGGTCAGGCCGGCGACGTCCATGTGCAGGTGGCTGATCGGCGAGGCCGCGGACGCGTAGAAGGTGACGGGGCCGGCGGGCAGGACGGCGCCGTCAAGGTTCTTCCACTCCCCCTTGCCGACGCGGTATTCGAGGGTCGTCACGGTCGGGCGCAGCTGGTCGCGACGCATCGTGGTCAGCGCGTTGATGAAGCCGTGGCCGCGGTACTCCTTGCCGTCGGTGGGAGCGTCCAGGCGCGTGTAGTCGATGGCGGCCTGCTTGCGCATGAGGTCGACGATCTGGGCGCCCGTGAACGCCGGGTGCGTGGCCTTGATGAGCGCGGCGATGCCCGTGATGTGCGGGGCGGCCATCGAGGTTCCGCTCGTCTTGGCGTAGCCGCTCGCATACTGGCTGGTGGGCACGGTGGAGTAGATGCCCTCGCCGGGGGCGGCGAAGTCAATGGTCGTGCCGTAGTTGGAGAAGTCCGCGCGCGCGAGCGTCGTCCACTCGGGCTTCGTCTCCTCGTCGACGCGTTTGAGGGCGCTCACCTGGCTGACCCCCGCGACCTGTCCGGGAACGCGGATGGAGCCCGCGACGGGCCGGTCCTTGATGGGCGTGTCCAGGTCCGTCGGCGATGCCGAATCGGTCGTCGGGTTGTCGTTGTCGGCGCCCTCGTTACCGGCCGAGGCGATGACGGCCAGGCCTCTACCCTGCGCGTAGGCGATGGAACGCGACGCCGCCTCCAGGCCCGCGGCCTGCTCCGGGTCGGTCGGGCTCCAGTACATCCACGGGTCCATCGAGTAGGAGTTGTTGACAATGTCGACCCCGTGGCCGGCCGCCCACATGAACCCACAGGTCACGTATTCCGGGTACATGAGTTGCTCGGAGTTGGCGGCCTTGATCGACACGAGGGTCGCCTGGGGCGCGATGCCGTCGATGCCAATGCTGTTGTGGTTGGCGGCGATAATGCCCGCGACGTGCGTGCCGTGGAAGTAGTCGTCGCGCCACGAACCGTAACCCTGGGAGGCGATGCCGTTGGCCGCGCAGGACACGGAGCGCGTCTGGTCGACGCGCCCGGCCAGGTCGGGGTGCATGTCGTCGATGCCCGTGTCGATGACGCCAACCGTGACGGGGGCGTGCGCGACGGGCACGGCGCCCGCCTCGCGCGCGCTCATCGCGGCGGCGCCCCAGTTCGAGATGTCCTCCGCACCCTCAGCCTCGGTGGCGTCATGGTCGCGAACGCTGTTCGTGCCGCCCGCAGGGGCCCCCGACTGCGGCCCGCTCTGCGCGCCTCCCTGCCCCGACTGCGGGGAAGTCGGCTCCGGCGCCGGCTTGTCACCGGGGGTACTCGCCGCGGCTCGCTCGCCCTCGGGCACGGGGGCGACGCGGGTCGGTCCGACCGAGTGCACCTTGATCCCGGCGCCGGCCAGGGCCTCGGCGATGTCGGGCGCGAACGAGGCCGACTCGCTCTGGGCGAAGAAGGTGCCGATCTGCGGGTAGGAGGCCAGGGCGACGCCGTGGGCGCTCGGGACGAGGGCGAGGGCCCGCTCCAGCTCGGCGGGGCCGGCCCCCGGGCTCAGGTTAATCGCGTAGTTCATCAAGCCCGCGCCACTTCGGGCGGGGGCTATCAGCGACGCGGGGTCATCAGCTCTGGCGGGTGGAGCGGTCGCGGTTGCCACGCCCATCGAGAGGGCGAGGACTCCGACGAGCCCGATGCGTGCAGCGTTGCGGCGCATGGTTCCTCAACTTTCGGTTGTCACGATCGCGAGCACAGCAGCGTACACGCGTAGGACTATCTTCCTAGAGTTTGTCACCATCGACAATTCAGAGCGGCTAAAACCCGTCAACACCTGCGCGCACGCGCAGACAATGGGAGGGGCCGCGCGACGCGCGACCCCTCCACCATCAGCCTCGACTCCTGTCCACCCCGGGTCGGGCGGACAGACGGCGAGCCGCGCCTAGAGCATGCGACCCGACGGGTCGAAAACGTAGGACACTCCGTCGATCACGCGCGCACCGGTGACCATCGCCCCCGACGCATCCACGTAGTACCAGGAGCCCCCGTCCAACACCCAGCCGGTAGCCATCGCCCCGGAGGCACGCAGGTAGTACCAGACGGAGCCATCACGCAACCAGCCGGTGCGCATCGCACCCGACGCGTCCAGGTAGTACCACGTGCCCTCCAGGTTGACCCAGCCCGAGGCCATGGCGCCGGAGTCCGGATCCAGGTAATACCAGGTGCCGCCCACGCTCAGCCAGCCCGACGCCTGCGCGCCGGAGACACCGTGGTAGTACCACCGGCCGCCCTCGCTCACCCAGCCGGTCACCATGTAGCCGCGCGCATCGAAACGGTACAGCTCGCCTCCAATACGCATCGACGTCGACGCCGGGTAAGTGCCGTCGGCATTGCGCCACCACCAGCCCAGCGAATCCGAGATCCACTGACCGGCCACGGCCTCGTGCGTATCCTCGCCGCCCGAGGTGACCGTGAAGGCCGCGGAGGAGGCCGCGTCATCGTCGGCGCGCGGATCCGGGTTGCGGCCCGAGGCCTCGACCCGAACGACCTGCTCCCCCGACAGAGCCGAGACATCCACGCCGTCCGCACGCAGCGTCACGACGTTGCCCGTCAGCTCTCCCGCGCCCGTGGCAGCGGCGACCTCGCCGCCGCCCACCAGCACTCGCGCCGAGGTCATGGGCCCGCTGACCGTCGCACGCACCGAGACGGAACCGGAGAGCTCCTGGCCGTCCAGCGGCGCCCACGCCGTCCCATCCCTCGAGTACTCGATCTGGCCGATCACGGGCCTGGGCTGGTCTTTGAGGACGGCGTCGAGAGCATCCAGGAAGCCGCTGCCGCGGTATTCCTTGCCGTCCCAGGGCGCGTTCAGCTCCCCGTAGTTGCGCGCCGCCTGCTTCTTCATGAGGTCGATGACCTGCGCGCCCGTGTACTCGGGGTGCACCGACTTGATGAGCGCGGCGACACCCGACACGTGCGGCGTCGCCATGGACGTGCCGTCGGCCACCGCGTAGCCGCTCAGGTAGAACAGCAGCGGCGCGGTCGAATAAATCTGGTCGCCGGGCGCCGCGAAGTCAATCGTCGTGCCGTAGTTAGAAAAATCGGCGCGCGCCAAGGACAGGCCGGGGGCCACGTTGTAGGCCTGGGCGAGGGCGCTCACCTGCGCGACGCCGTCGATCATGGAGGGCACGCGGATACCTCCCTCGACGGCGCGCCCCTTGGTCGGCGTGGCGGCATCCGTGGGAGAACCGTTATCGATCGTGGGGTTGTCGATGTTCACCCCCTCGTTACCGGCGGCGGCGATGACCGCCATGCCCCTGCCCTGCGCGTAGTGAATCGAGCGCGTCGCCGCCTCCAGGCCCGCCGCCTGCTCCGGGTCCGTCGGGCTCCAGTAGACCCACGGGTCCATCGAGTAGGAGTTGTTGACGATGTCCACCCCGTGATCGGCCGCCCACATGAACGCGCAGGTCACGTACTCGGGGTAGATGAGGCGGTTATCGTTCGTGGCCTGAATCGCCACGATGGTCGCCTGGGGTGCGATGCCGTCGATGCCAATGTCGTTGTGGTTGGCGGCGATGATGCCCGCGACGTGCGTGCCGTGGTAGAACTCGTCGCGCCAGCCGTAGAAGTCCTGCGTGGCGACGCCGTTGACCGAGCACTTCACGGAGCGCTGCGTGTCCACGCGGCCTTCCAGGTCGGGGTGCGTGTCCTCGACGCCCGAGTCTACGACGGCGACGGTCACGGGGGCGCGTTCCACGGACACGGCCCCGGCCTCGCGCGCATGCATGGTCTCGGCACCCCAGTTGAAGATTCGCTCCTCGGCGCCGGCCTGGGCCTCGGTCGCGGCCTCGTCGCCCGCGAAGGCCAAGCCGCCGGGGGCAGCAGCGTTGTCAGCTGCGGCGTTGTCACCCGCGGGGGTGTCCTCGCCGGTGGGTAGGGTGACGCGCTCGTAGTAGAGGACGCCCTGGGTGCGGGTCGGGCCGATCGAGTGAATGGGGATGCCCGCGTCCTTGAGCGCGGCGGCCATGTCGGGCGCGAACGAGGGCGTGGCGCTCTGTGCGAAGAAAGTGCCGATCTGCGGGTAGGAGGCCAGGGCGGCGCCCTTGACCGACGGGACCAGCGCGAGGGCGCGCTGGAAGTCCTCGGCACTGACTCCCAGCGCCAGGTTGATGGCGTAGTTCATCTCGTCGTCGTTGGCGCGGGTGGCGGAAACAAGGCCCGCGGCGGGTTCATCGGCGCGGGCTGGCGGGGTCTGTGCCGTCACGACGCCCACGGACAGGGCGAGCGCGGCGACGACGCCGATGCGTGCGACAGTGCGGCGCATTGTTCCTCAGCTTTCGATCGGTGCTGGATTGCGGATACACCCATCATCTATGAGTTTGTCAGTAACAACAAACTGTAGGCTTACCTAAGCTTAGTCTCGAAGATTGCAGCCTCCCCTGCAATTTCGCATGCAATTCCCCAAACCCCAGTTTTCGAAGCCCCAGGAAAAGCGCAGAATACCAACGTTCTGATTTCAAAGCTTGAAATATCGCCGAGGGAATTGCATGCGACATTACTGGGGAAGGACCGCGCAGGCAGCACGGAACCGGACACACCAGCAACGACACCGACACCAACAGCGACACCGACACCAACAGCGACACCGACACCAACAGCGACACCGACATGCGCGCCAGTAATCCCCGCACGGCCACTTCGCGAGCACCCGGAGGACCATAAGCGAGACGGGGAGCGCGCTCCCCGTCTCATTGCCCTGCTTACTCCAGACCGGCGTCGAGGGCCAGCAGATGATCGATTGTCTGCGGGCGGATGAACCAGCGGGTGCTTCCCCCCTCGACGCCCAGCACGCCGGGCTTCGTCAACATGTTGTAGTTCGACGCCATCGAGTATCCGTACGCGCCGACGGCGGGCACGGCCAGCAGGTCGCCGCCCGCGATGTCGGCGGGCAGGTCGATGTCGCGGATGATGATGTCGCCGCTCTCGCAGTGCTTACCGACGACGCGGCAGCGCGCCAGGGACGAGGCCTGGGCCGGGTCGCGGTTCGCGAGCGTCGCCGTGTAGACAGCGTCGTAGAGGACGGGACGGATGTTATCCGACATGCCGCCGTCGATGGCCACGTAGCGGCGCACTCCCCCGTCGTCCAGGGACACGTCCTTGACGACGCCGACGCGGTAGAGCATGACCATCGAGGGGCCGGCGATCGAGCGGCCGGGTTCGACGGACACGTGCGGGATGGGCAGGCCGTGGTGGGCGCAGCGCTCGCGCACGACGCCAGCCAGGGCTCGGGCGACCTCGACCGGGGAGGTGGGGACCGGATCCTGGCCGGTGTAGGCGATGCCGACGCCGCCGCCCAGGTCGATGGCGGGCACGTCCAGGCTCAGCTCGTCGCGCACAACCGCCGCGAAGTCGATGACGATGCGGGCGGCCTCGGCGAAGGCCTCGGTCCCAAAAATCTGAGAGCCGATGTGGCTGTGCAGCCCGCGGAAGTCCAGGTGCGGCGCGTCCTTGATGGCGGCCACGGCCTCGTAGGCCTGGCCGGTGGCCAGGGACAGGCCGAACTTCTGGTCCTCGTGGGCGGTCGCGATGTATTCGTTGCCACCCGCGTGAATGCCAGACTTCAGGCGCACCATGACGGGCGCGGTGACACCGAGCGAAGCGGCGATGCGCTCAATCTGGCGGACCTCGTCCATCGAGTCGATGAAGATGCGGTGAATGCCGGCCTCGAGGGCGAGGCGGATTTCCGCGTCGGACTTGTTGTTGCCGTGCAGACCGATCCGCGAAGGATCCACGCCGGCGCGCAGGGCGAGGCTCAGTTCGCCGAGCGAGGCGGTGTCGATACCCAGACCCTCAGCCGTGACAAGGCGCGCGACGTCGGCGCTCAGGAAGGCCTTGCCGGCGTAGAAGGCGTCGCCGCCGCTCATGCCGTAGCCGTCCCAGAACTCCTCGGCCATCGCGCTGGCCCACACGCGGGCGCGGCCGCGCATGGCCTCGACGTCGAGCACGAAGGTGGGCGTGCCGAACTCGTCGGCGACGCTGGTCAGGTCGACGCCACCCACGCGCAGCACGCCTCCCTCCTGCGCCGCGCTCCACGGCCATAGGTCGGGGCGCTCGTCGGGGGTCGGGCAGGTCAGGAACTCCGCCTCGCTCACCGGGTCACATCCTCTCGGGGGCGCTCACGCCAAGGAGGCCGAGGCCTGTGCGCAGCACCTGGGTGACCGCGTCGTTGAGCCAAAGGCGGGCGACGTGGCCGGGCTCGACCGGGTCGTCGCCGCGAGGCGTCACGCGGCACTGGCCATACCAGGTGTGGTAGGTGGCGGCCAGGGACTCGAGGTAGCGGGCGATGCGGTGCGGCTCGCGCAGCTCCGTGGCCTGCGCGACCTGGGCGGGGAACTGGGCGAGGGCCGCCAGCAGCGCCTCGTCGGCCTCAGTATCGAGGGCGGCGGGGTCGAAGCCGGCGTCGCGGGTGACGCCGTGCGTGGCCGCATTGCGCGCGACGTTGCAGGTGCGCACGTGCGCATACTGCACGTAGTAGACCGGGTTGTCGTTGGAGTGCTGCGAGAGCAGGTTCAGGTCGATGTCGACCTGCGTGTCCATGGACACGCGCACGAGCGCGTAGCGGGCGGCGTCCACGCCCACGGCGTCGACCAGGTCGTCGAGGGTAACGATCGTGCCGGCGCGCTTGGACATGCGCACGGGCTCGCCGTCCTTCACGAGGTTGACGAGCTGGCCGATGAGGATCTGCAGGTTCTCGCCCGGCTTGTCGCCGAAGGCGGCGCACATGGCCATCATGCGGCCGATGTAGCCGTGGTGATCGGCGCCCAGCAGGTAGATGGCCGCGTCCGCGCCGCGCTCACGCTTGTTCAGGTAGTAGGCGACGTCGCCCGCGAAGTAGGCGGCCTGACCGTCCGACTTGATGAGGACACGGTCCTTGTCGTCGCCGTAGGTGGTCGTGCGCAGCCACACCGCGCCGCCCTCGTCGAAGATCTCGCCGCGCTCACGCAAGCGTTCGATCGCGTCGGCGACCGCGCCGGAGGTGTGCAGGGAGTCCTCGTGGAAGAAGACGTCGAAGTCGGCGCGGAAGGAGTGCAGGCGCTCCTTGATTTCCGCGAACATCAGCTCGACGCCGCGGGCGCGGAAGACCTCGATGGCCTCGGCCTCGGGCAGCGTGATCGGGTCGGGCTCGCCGGCGGCGCGCGCGTCGGCGCGGACCTGGTCGGCGATGTCAGCGATGTACTGGCCGCCGTAGCCGTCCTCGGGAACCTCGCGGCCCATGGCACGGGCGTAGAGGGAGTGGGAGAAGCGGTCGATCTGCGAGCCGTGGTCGTTGAAGTAGTACTCGCGGGTCACGGCGGCGCCGGATGCGGCCATGAGACGCGCCAGGGAGTCGCCGACAGCGGCCCAGCGGGCGCCGCCCAGGTGGACGGGGCCGGTGGGGTTGGCGGAAACGTATTCGAGGTTGATGGAGCGACCCGCGAGCGTCTCGTTGCGGCCGTACTCGGCACCGGCCTCGACGATCGTGCGGGCCAGCTCGCCGGCCGCGCCCGCGCCCAGGCGGATGTTGATGAAGCCGGGTCCCGCGACCTCGACAGAGTCGATGCCGTCGGCGGCAGACAGGTCGTCGGCGAGGATCTGCGCGAACTCGCGCGGGGCCATGCCGGCCTTCTTGCCGAGCTGCATGGCGACGTTGGTGGCCCAGTCGCCGTGCTCGCGCACGCGGGGGCGCTCGACCGTCACGGGATCGGGCACCTGGGCGGGGTCGATAGAGATGCGCCCGGCGGCGGCAGCGTCCAGCAGCGTCGAGCGGATAAGGGAGGCAAGTTCTTCAGGAGTCACCCCATTAGCCTACGGGGTTTTGGCTCGCCACCGCGAACGTTTAAGCGGCCCGGGCGTGAAAACCTGGCCACACGAGGCGCGCCTGAGCGGCTTTCGTCCCGCCGTGAGGGACGCGAGGCGAGTAATATTTCGGGTAGCCGAATATTTTCTACCTGTAGTGAGGATCCCCGTGAGCGCCACGGACAGCAAGCATCGCCACAAGCTCATCCCCCTCCTCGGCCCCGCTTTCGTCGCGGCCGTCGCCTATGTCGACCCCGGCAACGTCGCAGCCAACATCACGGCCGGCGCGCGCTACGGCTACCTGCTCGTGTGGGTCCTCCTCGCCTCCAACATTTTCGCGATGGTCATCCAGTACCTCTCCGCGAAGCTCGGCCTCGTCACCGGCAAGTCCCTGCCCGCCCTGCTCGGCGACCGCATGTCTAAGCCCGCCCGCATCGCCTTTTGGATCCAAGCGGAAATCGTTGCGGCCGCGACCGACCTGGCCGAGGTCATCGGCGGCGCACTCGCCCTTCACCTCCTATTCGGGGTCCCACTCCTGTGGGGCGGCGTCATCATCGGCGCCGTGTCCATGGCGCTTCTCGTCGTCCAAGGCGAAGGCAAACAGCGCCAGTTCGAGACGATCATCGTCGGCCTACTCATCATCATCACGCTGGGCTTCCTGGCGGGCCTCTTCGTCGCGCCTCCCAGCCCGTCGGGGATCCTCGGCGGCCTCCTCCCCCGCTTCCAGGGCACGGACTCGGTGCTGGTCGCGGCGTCCATGCTGGGCGCAACCGTCATGCCGCACGCGGTCTATCTGCACTCCTCGCTGGTCAACGACCACGAGGCCGACGAGCTCGGCCCCTCCACCGCGGACTCGCGCCACTCCTCGGGGCACCTCTCGCGCCTGCTGCGCGCCACGCGCATCGACATTTACTGGGCGCTGAGCATCGCGGGCCTGGTCAACATCGGTCTGCTGCTGCTGGCGGCCGCGGCTCTGGCCGGTCAGAGCGGCACCGACACGATCGAGGGGGCGCACGCGGCGATCTCCTCGGCGCTCGGCCCCCTCGTCGGCACGGTCTTCGCGGTGGGTTTGCTCGCCTCGGGCCTGGCCTCGACGTCGGTGGGCGCCTACGCGGGCTCCGAGATCATGAATGGCCTTCTCCACGTTCGCGTACCGATCCTGGTGCGCCGCCTCGTCTCCCTCATTCCGGCCCTGATCATCCTGGGCGCGGGCGCGGAGCCGACGTGGGCGCTGGTTGTCTCGCAGGTGGCGCTCTCCTTCGGAATCCCCTTCGCGATCATCCCGCTCATGCGCCTGACCGCCAAGCGCGAGGTCATGGGCGAGTACGCGAACACCCGCACGCTGCGCGCCGTCGGCTTCGCCATTGCGGCCGTCATCGTCGCACTCAACCTGTTCCTCGTGTACCTGACGCTCACCGGCCAGGGCTAGCACCCGGAGCACGCGGGCACTGCTCCCGAGGCTCAACCCCCTGCCCGAGGCTGAACCCGCGCCCGAGCCACCTCCCTGCGCTCCCTCAAAAGTCGCATGCAATTTGGCTCCCCTCAGTTTTGTTAGGTATCGAGAAAACCGCGAAATTTCAACAGTCCGATTTCAAAGTTTGAAATACGCGCCGGGGAATTGCATGCGACATTTTTAGGAAACCACGAGGCCGGGGCGGGCAGCCACCGGGGCGAGCACACGGAACGGGGCCGGCCCATCGGCCCCGTTCCACGGAAGTTCTCAGGCGCGCACGGAACGCTCGTACGCGGCCATCAGGTCGATGCGGCGCTGGTGGCGCTCATCCCCGGTGAAGGGGGTCTCGAGGAAGGCATCGATGAAGGCGATGGCCTCGTCCTCGCTGTGCTGACGGGCGCCGACAGCCATCATGTTCGCATCATTGTGCTCGCGGGCCAGGCGCGCGGTCGCGTCCGACCACACGAGGGCGGCGCGCACGCCCTCCACACAGTTGGCGGACATCTGCTCGCCGTTACCGGAACCGCCGACGACAACGCCGAGACTACCCGGCTCGCTGGCGACCGCCTTGGCCGCATCAATGCAGAAGGGCGGGTAGTCATCGAGCGCATCGTAGACGAACGCGCCGTGGTCGACGACGTCATGGCCAGCCTCGCGCAGGTGGGCGACGATCTTTTCCTTGAGCTCAAAACCGGCGTGATCAGTGGCAATATGGACGCGCATGGAATCCTCCTGAGGGGTTCTCGAACAAGCAACGCCCACTAGTATGGCACACCTCACCGTCACGCGCGGGCGTTTGAAGCCTGCTAAACTGGCGGAGCTGCCCCGATAGCTCAGCGGATAGAGCGCTTGCCTCCGGTGCAAGAGGTCGCAGGTTCGAGTCCTGTTCGGGGCGCCACGCGTACCCGCGCCCCGCCACATGCCCGCGCAGACGCGGTATCACGGCCGCCGGCATTGTCGCGCTCACCGCGAGCCCGCACACGCGCACCTGCCCGCCCCGGCCTCGTCGATGAGGCCACCCCCACCTCGGACAATGCCCGCACGCCCGCGCACACGACATAAAATAAAGGGCGTCTCTATCGCCTACCAAGGAATGGCCAATGACCTACCCGTGGTGGAGTCTGCTCCCCTTCGTCGCGATGCTCGCATGTATCGCCCTTCTGCCTATCATCCCGAAGACCTCGCACTGGTGGGAAAAGGAATGCTCCCAGCTCTCCGTAGCGCTCGCTCTCGGCGTGCCGACGACGATCTGGATGTTCATGAAGGCGGGCACCGGCCCGCTTATCGCCACGGGCGTGGAGTACGTGCAGTTCATCGCGCTGCTCTTCGCGCTGTTCGTGGTCTCCGGCGGCATTCACCTGGCCGGCGACATCAAGGCGACCCCGCGCAACAATACGATCTTCCTGGCGATCGGCGGCCTGCTGGCCTCGTTCATCGGGACGACGGGCGCGGCCATGCTGCTCATCCGCCCGCTCCTGGAGACCAACAAGGAACGTAAGCACCGCGTGCACACGGTCCTGTTCACGATCTTCATTGTGGCCAACTGTGGCGGCATACTGACTCCGCTCGGTGACCCGCCGCTGTTCCTCGGCTACCTGCACGGCGTGCCCTTCACGTGGACGTTCGCGCTGTGGAAGGAGTGGCTGTTCGTCCTGGTGCTGCTGCTCCTGTCGTACTACTCGATTGACCGCGTGCGCTACGCGTCCGAAGACACGGCCTCCATCGAGGCCGACGACCGCGAGGTCAAGCCCCTGCGCCTGCACGGCACAATCAACCTGCTGTTCTTCGCGATCATCATCCTGTCGGTCGCTTTCGCTCCGTCGTGGGACGGCGAGGCGCTGGCCGAGGGCCACGTGCACTCCTGGACCGGTTTTGTTCCGTGGCGCGAGATCATCATGTTCACGGTCGCGGGCCTGTCCTACAAGCTCTCGGACAAGAAGGTGCGCTTCGAGGAGAACGCGTTCACGTGGGCTCCGATCATGGAGGTCGCGACCCTGTTCATCGGTATCTTCTCGACGATGGCGCCGGCGCTGCGCTACCTGGAGCAGATCGCCCCGTCGCTGCCGCTGACCCGCATGACGTACTTCGTGTTCACGGGCGGCCTGTCCTCGATCCTGGATAACGCTCCGACGTACATGACGTTCTTCGAGATGGCGAAGGCGTCGGGCGGCGAGGGCACGCTGATCGCGGGCGTGCCCGAGTACTATCTGATCCCGATTTCGCTGGGCGCCGTTTTCTGTGGCGCGATCACGTACATAGGCAACGGCCCGAACTTCATGGTCAAGTCGGTCGCCGAGTCCGACGGCGTGCCGATGCCGTCGTTTGGCCGCTACATCGGCTACGCGTTCACGCTTTTGGTGCCGGTCCTGGCCGCCATGGCGATGATCTTCGTGGGCGAGTCGTGGCTGGTTCGAGGATTGGGCATCGCTCTGGCCGCCGGCCTGGTGTTCCTGTCGCTCGTGCGTATCCGCCGCGCGGGCCTGGACGAGGCCGTGGCCGACTTCAGCGGCAACGAGTGAGCGGGCGGTCCTGACGGACGCATCGAGGGGGGTGGAGCCGGCCGGCTCCGCCCCCTCGTTTTGTCATACGGAAACAACACCCAAGGGCGGCACTACTTGGCAAGCAGCTCCATCAAGAACCCCCACAGCGCCGTGCGCGGCGGGGCGTCCAGGGTGGGTGCGTTCCGCTCCCGCATGAGGGCGAGTGCGCGAGGATCGATGGGTGCGTGTATTTGCGCATGCATGTGGTCGGTGACGAAGCACTCGACGTGCCCGGCGTCCTTCCACCGGTCCCGAGTCCGTTCTTCCCGTACACACAGCACGACGCACCACCGCTTGTGCCAGCAGTCCTGAGAGAAGTGCGATTCGCTGGGCCCCTGAGCGGCCACATCAATCAGGGCTGACTGCGCCCTCTCAAGGTCCACGTCACGCACTGCCTGCACGAAGTTGACCGAGATCGACGGCGGGCCGTCATGGATGGTTGGCCCGGGCGCCAGGAGGCTCTCCTCGGCGAGGATATGTGGGACGTCGCAGAAATCAACCTGGGTGAAGTGAACGCCGTCATCCTCGGCGCGCATGACGACCGAGCGCGGCTGCGAGGGCCAGATCCGCACATTGCGCACGCCGATGCTCGGCCTCGGCGAGACGACGCGGATGGCGAGACGCGAGTCGACCGTGCGCGCGGGACCCAGGATCGCCTCGACGTCACCCACGAGGCCATTGGAGTCGCCGAGGCCAGCGCTAATAAGTCCACTGACCGGTATCACGCTCGATAGAGCGTTGTGCCCTTCCCTTATACCAATGAGGTCAATCAGCGCATTCGCCTGTTCGACGGAGACGACGAGCTCCTCTGGCGACGAGGCCGTGGTTCCTTCGGCGGTCACGATTCCACCTCCAGGGTGCGTGCCATTGTCATGAAGTCCTCGATGATTGACGGGCAGGCGAGGCTCGGACACGAGCATGTCGCAGCCCACAGGAATCGGCGGGACTCCTCGTCCCCTTCGTTTCTATGCCGGGTGAGACACACGAGCTGCGAGACGGTCATCGAGGTGTCGTTGAGGGTGTATACCGCCGTAATGAAGCGCGTGCGCGACGTGGGATACGGCGCGGCAGTGTCGTCAATGAGGCGGCATCCAGGATGCGGCTCAGCCAGGCGACGAGCGCTGTCGTCGAGGATCTCCTTCTCCCCTTTGCCGCTGAAGACCTCAGTTTCAGTGATGACGATATTCGGCACGTACCCCTCCGTCGCCTCCCCGACGACAATGAAGCGAATACTCTCATCCTGGCCGAGATCCCCGAGCTCGCCGCGTTCTTCCTCCGACAGTTGCCTCCAACCAGGAGCCACACGCATCGTCACGCCTGTGCCCACAAGACTCCCGTCCCCGCCGGGCCCCTGGTTCCCAGGAGATTTCTTACCGCTTTTCCCTTCTTCTAATAGACCGTGTCTCTTGGCATATTGCCATTCAGGGTAGAGACAATCGGGGAATTTGAAAGGAAAACAACCAACGACGCACAGTATCAGGAGCAGAAATACTGGAACAGACGCGCATGTGAACAACCACTTCGGAGGATCAAACTGACCAAACCATGCGACCACTGGCACAAGGATCAGCAACGTGGAATATGAGGGCAGCATGATGGAGTAGAAATTCTTGGGGAGCCAGTGGAAACTCAAATGATTGGACGCAGCCGTGTCCTCGCTGGCGTGAAACATCTTGTAATACCAGCAGGCCATCCCCGCTACTCCGAAGAAGAGCAAGAAACCGTTCGGGTGTGACGTAGGACCCGAATTCACCAGTTCCTCCCCGGTCTCCCTGAGATCAAAGCGGACAATTTTTCTCCTGACGCCGCAGTAAGCAGTAACACGCCAGAATATTGCACGTCCAACAATAGAGTCAACGCTTCAAGGACACAAAAAAGGCGGGCGCGCACCCTCCGGTGCGCGCCCGCCAATTCACGCAACAACCTTAGTCTCTGGGCCCCGAGACAGCGCCGGGCACCGGAGGCGGGGTCCACAGGCCGCGCGCCTCCAGGAAGTCCCGCAGGAACGCGGGGCGATCGGTGATGATGCCGTCCACGCCGACCTCGAGGAGGCGCAGCACGTCGGCCACCGTGTTGATGGTCCACACGTGCACCGCCAAGCCGAGGGTGTGGGCGGTAGCCACGAAACGCTCATCCACGACGCGGACGGGGCCCTGACGCATGGGAACCTGCGCGGCGATGGCCCCCTGGCGCGGGCCGGGCACGTGCCACCAGGCGGGGTTCGTCGCGGTCTTCGCGGCGCCCACGAGGCGCACCACGGCCTCGGTCCCCAACGACGTGGCGACGGCGCGCGCCGGGTCGGAGGCGGCGGCATCGCGCACGGCGCGCAGGCGCGGCTCCGAGAAGGAGGCCACGAGCACGCGATCGGCGGCACCGTGGTCGGCCACGACGTCGAGGAGCGGCCCCTCGACGCCCGCCTCCTTCACGTCAATGTTGAAGTACGCGTCCGGGAAGGCCTCCAGCACCTGCGCGAGGAGGGGCAGCTGCTCGCCCGAATCGCGGTGGCGCAGCTTGGACAGCTCCCGCCACGTCATCTGCGCGATCACGCCGGTCCCGTCGTAGCAGCGATCCACGGTCTCGTCGTGGCAGATAACGACCTGACCGTCCGCGGTCAGGTGGGCGTCCGTCTCGATGTGGCGCACCCCGGCCTCGTAGGCGTGAGCGAAGGCGCTCATCGTGTTCTCGGGAGCCTCCTGGCCTCCGCCCCGATGGGCGAAGACGATGGGTCCCTGACGCATGGTCACGGGCATCATGAGCAAGACTCCTGTCCGAGATAGACGGCTTTGTGGGCGGCCATCCACGCCTCCGGGTCCACGGGCGTGTCCGAGGAGTCGTGGATTTCGAAGTGCAGGTGGGGGCCGGTGGACCAGCCGTTGGAGCCGACCGCGCCAATGACCTGCCCGGCGGTGACGGTGTCACCGACCTTCACTTTGATTTTGTTCATGTACTGGTGCAGGTAGGCCGAGTGGAAGACCGTGCCGTCCGCCAGCGTGTGCTTGATCTGCACGTAGGCGCCCGAGCGCGAATTCTCGGCGACCTCCTCGACGACCCCGCCGTACACGGACGTGATCGGCGTATCCAGGGGGGCAGCCATGTCGATGCCCTCGTGCGCGAGCAGCTGCCCGGAGACGGGCGAAATACGCATCGTGAAGGGCGACGTGATCGTGTAGGTTCCCTCGGCCAGTGGCCAGTAGATTGTGTCGGCCACGACCCTCACGCTGCGGTTGCCGTCCGCGCCGGTGCCGACCGCGCAGCCGGTGATGGACACGGGAGCCTTGGTCTTGGCGCGTGAATTCGCGGTGAGCGTGGCATCCAGGGCGGTGGCCTGGGGCAGGATCTGCGAGGAGGCCCAGCTGCCCCCGCCCACGGACGTGCCGAAGGTGCGCGCGGGGACGGTCAGGGAGGAGTCGGATCCGACGCGCCCGGTCATCGGCACGGCGATCGTCGAACCCGCCAGGCCGAGGACGAGGAGGGCGCGCAGCAGGTAGCCGACGGGGTGGACGTTGGGTCCGCGCTTCCCCGGGGACGAGGCCGGCTCGTCGTGCGCGTCGAGCGTTTCCTCGTCGGAAGCGTCGGGGTCAGGGGCGTCGGTGATGGCGTCCATGCCGTCGGACCCGAAGGCGGGGGTGCCATGCACGGGGGTCGGGTCATCGACCTCGGAAACGGGCGACTGTTCCTGGGTTTCGGCGGGCTTAGGAGAGGGTGCGACGCGGCGGGCGGGCGGGGGCGGGGGCGGCTCAACACCGAGCGGGATGGCACCCGTGATCGGGTAGTCCTCGCCGCCCTGGGAGCGCGCGGCGCGCAGCTGCGAACGCTTAGGCAGCGGGCACTCGTTCTCGCTCACGCTCTCTCCCCTCTCGCTTTCTGATCGTTCCACTCTAGCAACGCCGCCGTGGGCTGTGCCAACCGCTGCCTCGTCAGGGCCGTTGAAGGACGTCACGCACTTCGCCGACGAGCAGCTCGAGGATGTCCTCCAGGAAGAGGATACCGACCAGGTCGCCCTGGTCGCGCACGAGAGCGCAGTGGACGCCGGTGCGCTGCATGTGGCGCAGAGCATCCTCGACCTGGTCGGAGGAGGAAACGGACTCGAGGCGGCGAATGCGCCACGGCGTGATCGGCTGGTCGCGTTCCTCGCCGGAGGCGTACAGGACGTCCTTGAGGTGGACGTAGCCGACGATGACGCCGTCCTCTCCGGCGATCGGGAAGCGCGAGTATCCGGTGTGAGCGACGCGCTCTTCGACGTCGGCGGGGGTTGCGCCCGCGGGCAGGACGACGAGGTCGTCGAGGGGCACCATCGCCGACCCAGCGGTCTCCTCGGAGAACTCGAGGGTGCCGCTGAGCAGCCCGAGTTCGTCGGTCAGCACACCCTCGGCTTGGGAGGCGACGACGATGGATGCCACTTCCTCAACCGTGTAGGTGGCGGAGATTTCCGAGCGCGGCTCGTAGCCGGCCCGGCGCACGAACCAGTTCGCGAAGTGGTCCATGGCCTCGATGATGGGACGCAGGACGTGGCCCAGGCGCACGAGGACGGGGGCCAGGATGAGGATCATGCGCACGGGTGCGGCGATCGAAATGTTCTTGGGGACCATCTCGCCGAAGACGACGTGGCAGAAGAGGACGATGACGAGGGCCACCGCGAAGCCGACAACGTGACTGGTTGCCTCGGGAGCACCCAGGCGCTCCAGAGGAGACTCGACGAGGTGCGCGATCGCGGGCTCGGCGACGACGCCCAGCGTCGTGGACGCGACCGTCACGCCGAGCTGGCAGATCGCCAGCATGAGCGAGACGTGCCGCAGGGCAAAGAGAGCGGCGCTGGCTCCACGCGCCCCCTCGTCGGCGAGCGGCTCGACCTGCGAGCGGCGCGTCGAGGTGACGGCGAACTCGCCGGCCACGAAGAACGCATTGACGGCCAGCAGGGCAACGGTGATGGCGAGACCGACTCCGACGCTCACAGCGACACCTCCTCGTCCTCGCCGCCGACGGGCGCGGGCGTGATGGCCACCTGGGCGACGCGTCTGCCCTGCATCTGGGTAACCTCGATGCCGATGCCGTCGACGCTCACGCGCGAGCCGACGGATGGAATCTCACCCAGCTCGTTCATGACGAGGCCGCCGATCGTGTCGTAGGGGCCGTCCTCGGGCAGGTGAATGTCGGTGCGGCGCGCGAGCTCGTCGGGGCGCAGCGTTCCGGGCACGAGGAACGTACCGTCGGGGCGTGGCCGGATGCCGAGGCGACGCTGGTCGTGCTCGTCGGAGACCTCGCCGACGATCTCTTCGACGACGTCCTCGAGGGTGACGATGCCGGACACGCCGCCGTATTCGTCGACGACGACGGCCATCTGCAGGCCCTCGTCACGCAGCTGGACCATGAGGGGGCCGATCGGCACGGTCTCGGGAACCGAGGGCGCGTCGGTCATGAGCGAGGAGGAGACGACGGGCACGTCGGCGCGGCGCTCGGCGGGCACGGCGACCGCGCGGCGCAGGGACACCAGGCCGAGAATGTCGTCGGAGTCGTCGCCGATCACCGGGAATCGGGAGTGACCGGTTTCACGGGCCAGGTCGAGGACGTCCTGGGCGCTGTCGCCCTCGCTCAGGGTGTGCAGGCGGCCGCGGTCGGTCATGACGTCGGCGGCGCTGAGCGTGCTCATGCGGATCGTGTTGACGAAGAGGTCCGCCGTGGACATGTCGAAGGTGCCCTCCTCGACGGAATGCTCCACGAGTGCGGCCAGCTCGGAGGCGGAGCGCGCCGACGAAATCTCCTCCTGTGGCTCGATGCCCATGCGGGCGAGCACCCAGTTCGCGGTTCCGCCGAGCACCCAGATGATGGGGCGGGCGATGGCGGTGAACACCATTTGGAAGGGGACGACGCGCTTGGCTGTGGACATCGGGTGGGCCAGGGCGAGGTTCTTGGGCACGAGCTCGCCAAAGAGCATCGAGAAAACGTTGATGAACACGGCAGCGGCGAAGGCCGCGATGCCCGTGGCCAAGCCCCACGCGAGCCCCGCCCACCCGAGCAGGTCCTCCAGCAGCTGCGCGAGCGCGCTCTGCGTCGTGTAGCCCAGCAGGATGGTGGTCAGGGTGATGCCGACCTGGGCGCCCGACAGCTGGGTGGACAGGGTGCGAGTGGCGCGCAGGACGGAGGCGGCGCCGCGGTCCCCCTCCTCGGCTTTCTTGTCGAGGACGGCCTGGTCGACCGCAACCAGCGAGAACTCGGCGGAGACGAAGACGAACGTGCCAGCGGTGAGGACGACGCCGAGCAGGAGCATGAGCGCGGTCGTCATCGCGTGGCCCCCTCGACGAGGCCGGGGCAGGCCAGGCGCACGCGCGCGGGCAGGGGGTGGGAGAGAGCGGCGGGAGAGCCGACAGTGTCGCAGTCCATGGTGTCTCCAGTCTAGCGTTCCTGGGCCGAACTCCTCGCGTGCGCGTCCCCACAGAAGGGCAGCAGTGCCAACACTCTCCCTATGACGGACCAAAGGCCCTTGAAAAACACACCAAAGTTGTACCAGGTTTCGTGAAGACGATCACGCGGCGGTAGAATCGCTGAGGTATGGCCGCGCGGGAATTGGCCCACGCGCGCGGCGCGACACTTACGGAGGAATACGTGCCCACTCCCACCGCTTCCCAGCCCGATCCGCAGTGGTACATCGCGAAGATGCGAGACCTCTACGACCGTGATCCCCAGCTCCTGGATCCCTCCTGGCGCGCCTATTTCTCCACCGAGTCCGCTCCCCCGCAGCTGCGCGCCAAGCGTCCCCACATCCCCGAGGGCGCTCCCGCGACGCCCGAGTCGGCCTCGTCCATCGAGCATGCCGAGGCCTCGGCCCCCGCTGATCACGCGATCCCCGCATCGGTCACGCCGCCGACCCTCGACATCGAGGAGGACGCTCAGCACGCCCCGGAGGAACCCACACACGTCGTCTCCGTCACGCGCTCCGACCTGCCCCCCGCCCCGCCCGCCGCGCTCGCCGAGGCCACCAGCCCCTACACGCGCCAGCAGCACGGACGAGCCGCCTTCACCCGCTCACACGCAGCCCCCACCCAGGACGAGCTCCGCGTCTTAAAGTCCGCCGCCCGCGCGACCGCCAAGCACATGGAGGCCTCGCTGTCCATCCCCACGGCCACCTCCCAGCGCCAGATCCCCGCCAAGCTCCTCATCGAAAACCGGGCCCTCATCAACGCCCACCTGGCGCGCACCGTCGGCGGCAAGGTCTCCTTCACCCACCTCATCGGCTACGCGCTGGTGGAGGCGCTGTGCGAGATGCCCGACCTCAACGTGCGCTACACCCTCGAGGGCGGCAAGCCCGCCGTCGAACAGCTCGCGCACATCGGCTTCGGCCTGGCGATCGACGTGGCAGACGCGCAGGGCAATCACTCCCTCAAGGTCCCCGTCATCCACGACGCCGACACCCTGACCTTCTCCGAGTTCGTCGACGCTTACCAGGACCTGGTTGCGCGCGCCCGCAACGCAACGCTGACGACCGTGGACTTCCAGGGCGCCTCTGTCACCCTGACGAACCCGGGAACGCTGGGCACCACCACCTCCGTGCCGCGCCTCATGGTCGGTCAGGGCCTCATCGTCGGCGTGGGCGCCACCGACTACCCGGCCGAATTCCGCGGCGTCTCCCCCAAGCGGCTGGCATCCCTCGGCATCGGCAAGACGATGTACTTCTCCTCCACCTACGACCACCGCATCATCCAAGGAGCGGCGTCGGGCCGCCTCCTGGGCCTGGTCGACGCGAAGCTGTCGGGCCGCGACGGCTTCTACGAGCGCGTCTTCACGTCCCTGCACGTGCCCACACGCCCCTACTCGTGGGAGGCCGACTACGAGTACGACCCGAACCGTGAAAAAGGCAAGCCCGCGCGCATCGCGGAACTCGTCCACGCCTACCGCTCGCGCGGACACCTGGCGGCCGACACGGACCCGCTCGCCTACCGCGTGCGCCGCCACCCCGACCTGGACATCGCCTCCTACGGCCTGAGCGTGTGGGACCTGGACCGTCCCTTCCCCACCGGCGGATTCGGCGGCTCGGACCAGATGCTGCTGCGCGACATCCTCACGCAGCTGCACGACACGTACACGCGCACCGTCGGCATCGAATACATGCACATCCAGGACCCCGAACAGCGCGCCTGGGTCCAGCGCCGCATCGAACGCCCCTACGAGGCCCTCTCCCCCGACGCCCAGCACCACATCCTGGGCACCCTCATCCGCGCGGAGGCCTTCGAGGAGTTCCTCCAAACGAAGTTCATGGGCCAAAAGCGCTTCTCCCTCGAGGGCGGCGAGTCCCTGATCCCGCTGCTCGACCACATCCTCGCCGACTCGGCGCGCAGCGGCATCCACGAGGTCGCCATCGGCATGGCCCACCGCGGCCGCCTCAACGTGCTGGCCAACATCGCCGGCAAGTCGTATGCGCAGATCTTCGACGAGTTCGAGGGCAACTACATGCCTAACTCCGTCCAGGGGTCCGGCGACGTCAAGTACCACCTGGGAACGTGGGGCGTGTACTCCCTGGACGACGGGCTGGCCACGAAGGTCTACATGGGCGCCAACCCCTCGCACCTGGAGGCCGCCGACGGCGTCCTGGAGGGCATCGTGCGCGCCAAGCAGGATGCTCTGGGCGACCCGGACCTGCCGATCATCCCGATCCTCATCCACGGCGACGCGGCCTTCATCGGCCAGGGCGTCGTCCAGGAGACCTTCAACCTCTCCCAGCTGGAGGGCTACAAGACCGGCGGCACGATCCACATCATCGTCAACAACCAGATCGGTTTTACGACCGGCCCGACGCAGGGGCGTTCAACCGGCTACGCCACCGACCTGGCCAAGGGCCTACAGATCCCGATCTTGCACGTGAACGCGGACGACCCCGAGGCCGTCATCCGCTGCGCGCACCTCGCCTTCGAGTACCGCAACGCCTTCCACAAGGACGTCATCATCGACATGGTGTGCTACCGCCGCCGCGGCCACAACGAGGGCGACGACCCGTCGATGACCCAGCCGGTCATGTATTCCCTCATCGACCGCATCCCCTCCACCCGCGCGGTGTACATCCGTGGCCTGGTGGGTCGCGGTCAGCTCACCGAGGACGAGGCCCGCCAGTCGATCACCCAGTATGAGGCGGAGCTCGGGCGCATCCTCGAGGAGACCCGCGCGGGAGGCGCGTCCTCCGTGTCCGAGATCAACCCGGGCAGCCGCACGCACGATCCGGCCCTGACCGTCGGGGTCGGCGAGGCCGGCGAGTCCCCCGACGAGGAATGGACCATGCCGGAGTCCCAGATGCCCGGCATCGGCATGATGATCGGCTGGACGTCGGCTGCCCCCGCCGAGCAGCTGCGCCGCATCGGCCGCGCGCACACGCGCTTCCCCGAGGGCTTCGCTCCCCACCCCAAGCTCCGTCAGCTGTGCGAGCGTCGCCTCGAGATGGCGCTCGGCAACAAGCCGATCGACTGGGGTTTCGCGGAGCTCCTGGCCTTCGGCACGCTTCTCATGGAGGGCACCGGCGTGCGACTGTCCGGCGAGGACGTGGCGCGCGCGACCTTCGTCCAGCGTCACGCGGTCCTGCACGACGCCGACGACGGGCGCGAGTTCACGCCGCTGCGTTTCCTGACGGAAAACCAGGCTCGTTTTGACGTGTGGAACTCCCCGCTCAGCGAGTACGGCGTGCTGGCCTTCGACTACGGCTACTCGCTGGAGAGCCCCGAGACGCTCACCATCTGGGAGGCCCAGTTCGGCGACTTCGCGAACGGCGCGCAGACCGTCATCGACGAGTTCGTGTGCTCCGCGGAGCAGAAGTGGGGCCAGCGTTCCTCGCTCGTCATGCTCCTGCCCCACGGCTACGAGGGCCAGGGACCCGACCACTCGAGCGCACGCATCGAACGCTACCTCCAGCTGGCCGCCCAGGACAACATGTGGATCGTTCAGCCCTCCACGCCGGCGAACTACTTCCACCTGCTGCGCACCCAGGCCTACAAGCGCCCGCGTAAGCCGCTCGTCGCCTTCACGCCCAAGCAGCTGCTGCGTCTGTCGGCGGCGTCCTCACACCTCGACGAGTTCACCTCCGGCGGCTTTCAGCCCGTCATCGGTGACACCGCTGGGCTCGATCCCGCCTCCGTCACCCGCGTCGTTTTGTGCTCGGGACGCCTGTACTACGACCTCGCCAAGGAGCGCGAGCGCCGAGGCGACACGTCGACGGCGATCATCCGCCTGGAACAGCTCTACCCCCTGCCCGAGGCCGAGGTGGCCCAGGCCCTGGCCCAGTACCCGAACGCGTCGGTGACGTGGGCGCAGGACGAGCCGCGCAACCAGGGTGCCTGGCCGTACCTGGCGCTCAACCTGTTCCCCTCGCTGGGACGCCCCGTGCGTCTCGTCTCGCGCCCCGAGTCGGCCACGACGGCAGCTGGACGCGCGTCGCTCCACAAGGAGCAGGCAGCTACTCTTATTGCGCAGGCCTTCGAAGGCTAGCGAGCTCCCTGCGCGCGCCCGCGATCCGGGCGCGCGCAGGCACATCCGGAAAGGACCACCATGCGCATCTGCTTTATCGGCGACGACCTCGTCGCCGGCGTCGGCGACCCCCGAGGCCTGGGCTGGGTGGGCCGCGTCAACGCCCACTCCACGTTCGATCTGCCCGCCACGTTCCTCACCCTCGCCGTCCCCTCGGAGACAACGAAGCAGATGGCCGCGCGATGGGAGGCGGAGGTCCTGCCGCGCCTGGCCGACGGAGAGCCCCACGGCCTCGTCATCGGCGTGGGCCCCGGCGACGTCGCAGCGGGCATTTCGACGGCTCGCTCGCGCCTGAACCTCGCCAACATCACGGACCGGGCCACGTCGCTGGGCATCCCCAGCTTCGTGGTGGGTCCCCCGCCCCTGGCCGGCGTCGACTCCGGGTCCCTGAAGGCGCTGGCCTCCTCGTGCTCCGAAGTGTGCGCGCGCCGAGGCATCCCCTTCGTCGACTGCTACACGCCGCTGGTCGCCCACGACCAGTGGTTCGAGGACATGGCGGCCTCCATGGCGCGCGGCGCGGACGGGCAAACCCTGCCAGGCCAGGCCGGCTACGCCCTCATGGCGTGGATCGTCCAGCATCAGGGCTGGTACGAGTGGACGGGCGCGACCCCCACGGACATGTGAGCACGCCGCGCCTGCCCTGTGCGCATCGCCGGCGCGCGCGTCGTTCGTGACTCCTCGTCGCGGAACATCACTGATAGAATTCTCCGTCACGTCGACAACGACTTCGAGATGACGCCGGAGGTCTACGAGCACCGCTGGATCATCGTCGACATGTGGGTCGACTAGACACCGCGTGACGGAGGAGGCGACGAGATGAGCAACAACGATCCGGGCGGCCTGAGCCCCCAGCAGATGAGGACCCTGGGAATCATGGGAGGGCTCTTCCTCCTTTGCTTCGTCGTCATATCCCTCGTGTCCGACCTGGACATCCCCGGGCCCATCCCCACCCTCATCAGGTTCGCCCCCACAGGCATCATCCTCATCGCCACGTACTACGCGGCACGCCACGTCTCCTCAACGTCCGACAACGGCGCTCAGGAACGCTCCGCCACCCCTACTCCCCCGTCCGCCGGGGAACGCCCAGAGCGCCCACCCGAGAACTCCGAGCACGAGGCCGGGGAGGGCTCCGCGCAGCACCCCTCCTCTCAGGAAGGCGCGGCCTCCTGGCTGGGCCAGGCTCGCAGCCGCCTCACGGGCACGCCAACGCGCACCAGCGACGAGGCGACCATCGCGGGCGCCATCACGCGCGCCCAGCGGTCCGGTTGCCTCGTCATCAACCTGTTCATCCCCGATGTCGCACTGCCCGACGACATTGAAGCGCTCGGAGCACGCATCGTTGAGGCGGTCCTCTCCCACATCAGCGCGCTGGACGAGACCGCATCCATCACCGTCTCCGGATCATCCACTCCATCGGAATGCTCGCTCAGCATCAGCGCGCTCACCGCATATGCCCCCGTCCTTGAGGCACGTCCCATCGATGAGATTCAGGCGCTCGCAGCGAGCCTGGGCGGTAGTGTGGACGCCGACGCACAAGTCGGCACTTGGACACTCACCGCGCGTCTGCCCACCGCGGCGGGTGCGCCCTCCTAGCCCAGGCCTCGCCCACCTCCGCCCGAACACCCGCAACAGGAGATCATGACCACCCAACCCCAGAAAACGTCCCCTCGCGGGCGCACGAAAACGCGCATCGCCTTGTCGGTGGGACTCATTCCCGCGTGCGAGAGGCGATCCGGCTCCGCGCCCCTCAGCGTGGACGTCTATCGCCACAGCCGGGTCCTCGTCGACGCGAGTGGAATGAGCGGCACATGAACAAGCAGAAAGCCACCGCGCGCGAGCAGCTCCTCGTCTTTGCACTCATCATCGCGTTCTTGTCCCTCAATATCGTCCTAGGCTCTTTCTTCTCACCTGGCTCATGGTCGCCGAGCGTCGTCACCGCAGCGGCCTCCTATCTGATTGTCTTCATCGTGGTCGCTACTTTTGCCGGCATCCGATTCCTGTACAGGGATTGGAAGACCCCGCCGCGGCACGCAGCCGGGCGCCCCTCCCCGGAGGTACCCGCCCACCTCGCCACGCCACCCGCAACACCCACACTCCCCCGGGCCACCACAGCCATGCCTCCCACCCACCCCCAGCCGCCCAGCGACTTCGCGAGCATCGACGGAGCCATCACCTACGCTCAGCAATCCGGTTTCACCATCATCAACCTCTTCAACGAGTACGCGCCGTTGAGCGTATACAGGGACGCCATCGGCGCGGAAATCCTCTACCTGGCTTTCTCCCACATCGCCGAACTCGACAAGAACGCCTCGCTCACCGTCACCGGCTCGGCGACGGAGGAAGCCCTCACCCTCACCATCAGCGCGCTCACAGATCGCGCCCCCGTCCTGGGCGCGCGACACATGGGTGAGATCCGCGCCCTCGCGACGAGCGTGGGCGGTAGTGTAGACACAGACACCCAGGCTGCCAGCTGGACACTCACCGCGCGCCTGCCCACCACGGCGGGCGCACCCTCCTAGCCCAAGCCTCGCCACACACCCCTCACAGCATAGGTCCCCACATGAGCAACCCCAACCAGTTCAACTCCCCGCAGAACCCCTCCGGCCCCGGACAGATTCCCCCCGTCGGTCCCTCCCAGTACAACTACCCCTCCAACCAGGGCGCCGACTCCCAGCAGGCCCCCGGATACCAGTACCCGCAGTACGGGCAGCCCTACCAGGCACCCGGCGCCGCGTCACCCGACGGCTACGGCGGCGCGTATCAGGGCCAGCACAACCCGCACGCCGGCTACCAGTACCCGCAGAACCAGACGCCCGCGGGCGACGCCTCCTACGGGTACGCCCAACCCGAACCCTCGCCCGACGAAGAGGCCACTGCCCCCACCCAACAGAAGAAGCGTTCCCTCGCGACGACCATCCTCACGGTCCTGGCCGTCCTGGCCATCGTCATCTACGCCGTGGTGGGAGGCTCATACGACTTCGGCACGGAACGACTCACCTGGACGGCCGCGGCCAGCGGGCTCGGGCTCATCGTCGCCATCGGGTGCCTGGTCAGCATCCCCCGCTCCTTCCGCGAATTGCGGCGAGCCAAGGCCGCCGGCGACATCGCAACCAGCCGCATGCGCGTTCGCGCCCTGTTCTTCGCCATCATCATCCTCCCCCTCAGCGGCTACTTCTCCGTCACCTACGGCGTCCCGGCTGCCCAAGACCTCGTCGAAGGCCACCACACCGTCACCGTCACCTCGTGCACCTACGAGCAGGGCTCACATCGAAAGTCACGTCGACGCGGAGGCGGGCGCACCGTGTACGACAACTACTTCACGATGATCCTCGCCGACGGGACGCTGCATACGACAACCATCGAGACAAACCAGCCCACGACCATCCAGACCATGGGCGGCACCTACGAGGTGCTCTACCAAGCCTGCAAAGTGCAATCGGGCAACGCGTCCATGACCCTGGACGTCTACGAGCACAGCTGGATCATCGTCGACGCCCGCCTGAACTGACACACGAACGAACTCGCCCCAGCCTCGTTCCCCCTCCCCTCAGGTCCACCATGAGCAACCAGAACCCGTATCCGTCTGCCTTCGACCGGTCTGCCTCCGCACGCCGCTCCCCCGCCCAGGCGCCCGACCCGTGGTCTCCGCGCGAGGACGCGCCCTCCAGCGGCGTCCCCCAACCACCGATCACGAGCAACCGGGGCGCATGGGAGGCAGACCCAACCGCCCCGAGCGCGGGCGGGCAGGGAGGCCCCAACGGGCAAGCGCGCCGCACCCAGGCCTCGACGATGGCAAGCTCCTACCCGGGCGCATCCCCGACCGGCGCGCCGCGCGAGCCGAAGAAAGAGCCCAAGGGACACTTCTGGCTGTGGGGCATCCTGGCGACGCTGGGCATCCTCATCGCCACGTTCGTGTACATGATCGGCGAGTCCTTCACCGTCGGCCCGGAAGTGCTGCAGTGGACGCTCATCAAGAGCGGCGTGCTTCTCATCGCTGTGCTCGGGTGCATCGCCCTCGCGGTCATCGTGCTGCGCCGCATGCGCGCATCCAGGGCGCAGGGCAACGAGACTGACGCCGTCTCACGACGGCCCGGACTCGTCGTGGTTGGCATTGTGGGGCTGCTGCTCGGGTACTTCGCTCTGTCCAACGGGGTGTCCGCCGCCCTCGACCTCGCCGACGGGCCACAGCCATTCACGGTGACGTCGTGCACCTTCGACCAGTACTCGATGGAGAAATCGGGCTACCGCAGCGGGAGCACAACCGTGTACGAAAACGAATTCACCATGACCTTCGACGACGGGACCGTCCACACGACGACCATCGAGATGGACAGCGCAGAGGATATCGAGCATGAGGGCGGCGCGGTCGGTGTCCTCTATCGTGCGTGTCATCTGCGGTCGGGAACCGCGTCCATGACCGTGGATTACTACACTCACACCTGGGTCATCGCGGATGCCCGGCTCAACAACTAGGCGCCGCCAAGCCCCGCCCGCAACGCCGCACGGAGGTTTGTCACGCGACACCGACGCCCCGTCAACACCGGGCCGCCAGTGCGTGGACACGGTGACTACCCCGTGGGCACACGGGTCTATCCTGGCAAGGCACACGGCGACCAGGCCGACGCGAGCCCGCGTGCCCGCGCGAGCCGGCCATCGCCTCGTCGATACCACGCCCGAAGGACACACCGGTGACTAACACGAGCGTTCCCCAGCCCGAAAGCGTTCCCCAGCCCGACAAGGAACCCTCCTACCCGCCCACGAAGGAGGATTACCGGGATCTCATCGAGCACCACTACCTGATCCGGGCCTTCACGTTCTTTCCGCTCATCATCGTCGCCGTCTCCATGTACATGGACGCGGACTACGGGCCGCTCCACTTTCTGACGGGCGTCGCCATGAACGTCGGTGTCCTCGCCACCTGCCTGACCGTCCCCCTGGCGATCCCCGTCATGATCCGCGACGCGCGCGAGGCCCGAGAACGCGGGGTCGACAAAGCCATCCCGCGCCGTCGCCTGTGGAAGGTGGCGGGCCGCGTCGCCATCAGCCTCGCCTTCGGAGCGTCCAGCATCGCCTACCTCACTCCCCTCGTGCGCGACGCCACCGACGGCTCACGCAACGTGACCGTCACCAGCTGCACGAACACGGTCGCCCAGAGGCAGCAGCGCACCGGCAGCCGCGGACGGAGCCGCGTCATCAACTACGAGGTCTACGAGATCACGATGCAGCTCGCCGACGGCTCCACCCGCGTGCAGGACATGCGCCTGCACCCCCGGGACAACGAAACTGCTAGCAGCCAGGCAGTCTACGACGTGCTCTACGAGGCCTGCGTGACCAACCCCGGCACCACCGGCATGACGCTGGAGATCATGCCCCACTCCTGGACCATCCTGACCGCGCGCCTCGACTGACGACGCGCCCGCCAACACGACTGTACCCCGTCAAAGGATCCGCATGAGTTCCCAGTATCCCTACCGCAACGTTCCCTCCCAGCCTCCCATCCCCGGCCCGCCTGGCGGTTCGGTGCCGGGGGCCGGTTCTGTGTCGGGCGCCGGTTCCCTGTCGGGCGCCGGTTCCCTGCCGGGCGCCGGTTCCCTGCCGGGTGCCGGTTCCCTGCCGGGCGCCGGTTCGGTGCCGGGCGCCGGTTCGGTGCCGGGTGCCGGTTCGGTGCCGGGCGCCGGTTCGGTGCCGGGCGCCGGTTCCCTGCCGGGCGCCGGTTCCCTGCCGGGCGCCAGTTCGGTTCCGGGGGCGCCCTCGGGGGCTCCCAAGCGCGGTGCCCTCCGGCGTCTCGCCTCGTACTCCTTTATTGCGATCCCGGCGGCGTTCGCCGCCATCTACGTCATCATGTCCAACATGGACGCCTACGGCACCGGCATGCTCACAAGCATCATCCTCCTGTGCTGTGTCGGGCTCGTCATCGTGGTCGGCGGGATCGTCGCGATCGTCGCGTCCCTGGGAGACCTGCGCACCGCGAAACAATCCGGCGACCGCCGCGCCTACAGTAAAAAACGAGACTCCATGGGCTGGGCCACGGTCGGCGTTCTCATGATCGCGGCGCCCACTTTCTTTTACCTGGTTCCCGCCGCCTGGGACCTGTTCGATGGGTCGCAGACGCGCACGGTCACCTCCTGCAGCTATGACCAAGACATCGTGAGCAGGTCCCGGATTCCGCGCGACGACACCAGTTTCAACAATCACTTCCACATGCGTTTCGAGGACGGCACCCGCCACACCTTCTCCATCAGGACGCAAAGCCGAGACATTTCCCGGCTGTCAGGAATCATGCAGCCGCTCTACCAGGCGTGCGTCCTCAACCCGGACAAGACTCCCCTCACCATCGACGTGTACATGCACAGCATGGTCTTGGAGGACGTGCGACTGTCCTGAGGTGCGCGGGCGTGCTGGCGGACCTTCCCCCGCACACTGACCGACACTCCCCCGCGCTGGCGGGCGCTGTCCCCGTGTGGGCGTACTGGCGGGCGCTGCCCCCGCACACTGACCGACACTCGCCCCGCGCTGGCGGGCGCTGCCCCGCGCAGGCCTCGTCCTTCATCGGCGAGGTCGTGAAACGCCGCGTGAAACACAGATCAGCCCTGGGTGAGGATCCACGAGATGAAGCGAGCGCTGCGGTCGAGGGCGGCCTCGGCCTCGGGAATGGTGGGAACACCGAGGACATACACGTGAAAACCGCCCGGCTCCACGCGTAGACGCACGTCCACCCCGGCGCGATCGGCCTTGTGGGCGAACTCGATCGCGTCGGGGCCGAGTATGTCCGCGTCGCCCTGGAAGACGCGTATCGGCGGCAGGCCCGCCGGATCTCCGTACAGGGGGCTGACGCGCGGATCCGTCGGATCCAGGTCTGCGGCCCACGCGCGGCCCGCCCACGCCACCCCGGGCACGCGCAGAACCCGGTCGCGGCGCTGCACCTCCTCGATGCGCGGATTCGTCATGGTCACGTCCACCCACGGGGCGTACAGGACGAGGCCGTCCACCTGCCGCACACCCGCGTCGCGTCGCTGCATCGCGAGGGAGAGGGCCAGTCCGCCTCCCGCCGAGTCGCCGAAGAGGATGATGCGGCCGAACTCAGCCTGGGCCTCGTCGATGATGGGCTGGACGACGTCGAACGCGTCGGTCGCAGTGTGCGCGGGAGCAATCGGGTAGTCAGGGATGATGACGGGCAGGCCGGTTCGGTCGATGAGGCCCTCGACGACGCCCCACTGCCCGGCGACCATCGGGTACACGTAGGCTCCGCCGTGCAGATAGATGAGCGCGCCGCCCGCGCGCTGGCCCCGCTTCGGGAACACGCGGGTCACTCCTGCGTCGATGGTCGCTGTGAATCGGGAGCGCATGCGCGCGGGCATGGGGCTCGGCTGCGGCGCATGACGTGCCATCTGCTCCGTCACTTCCTCGCTATGCAGCAGCGGAGGGAGCAGCCCCAAGCCAACGTGCACAAGGCGCATCTGAAGGGACATGACGGCCTCTTTCGTCTCGACGAACCAGTGTCTGCGCGCGGGACGCACCGGCGCGCCAGCACACACCAGGATAGGACGCATTCACCTTTCCCGCCGGCAGCCGCGTCGCCTCCCGAGCAGAGAATCCACTGGCGTCCATACTGTTCCCAGACCCAGCAGATTCGGCCATCACGCGGATAGGTAACCAGCATCCGGATAGCTTAATAACCTATCCGGATACGCGGTTCCTATCCAGATACGCCGAACCTATCCAGATGCAACACCACGGGCCACACCCCGTCCCAACATCCGGATAGGTAACGAACATCCGGATAGGTTACGAACACGCGGATAGGTTAATAACCTATCCAGATGCGCCGTTCCTATCCGGATGCGCCGTTCCTATCCAGATGCGAGGCCACGAGTCCACCAACCGCCAGGCTCACGCCGTCTCGCATGCAGAAAATCAACTGGCCTCACGTCTTCTCACGGATCCCACCCACCGGGGCTATAACGCGGATAGGTAACCAACATCCGGTTGCGCGGCCCCTATCCACAAGGGCAGTTCCGATCCACATCCTCAAGCACAGTTATCCACAGGGCAATATCCCGTGTCGGACGTGTCCACAGGCCTTCGCCTAGCACTTTCCTAGCCGCTGCTGATGGTAGGAAACTTCGTCTATGACACAGACTTCCATCATCATCGCCCCTCCAGCAGACCTACCTCGCAATCAGTCGACATCAACAACGGTTCACATCATGCGTGGCGTCTGCGCAGTTTTACCCCTCGATTCAACCAATGCCGACCCCTGGGAGGTATGGGATGCCGTTACCCGCGCGCGCATGCATGCCGTCAACAATTCCCACGAGCACTCCCCGATCTTTGTCGGGCAAAGCTGCTTGAGACTCCTGGGGATCCACGGGTGGTCCCAAAACCCTCCTGTCACCATCTACCGCGAACACCGGAGGTGTACCTCTTCTCTGCCTTCGTGTAGCGTCGGCTCCACGACGGTTCCGCCTACGTCTGTTTCATGCTCTCAATTTCCTCCTCTGTCGCAAGAACGGAGCAGGATCGACGGCCTGATCACGGAACATCCCTACGATGCTCTCGTCCAATGCGCGCTTCATGAGGAGCCGTTAGAGTCCTTCGTCCTTGGGTGCATGGCACTCAACGCATGGAGTCAATTCTCAATGTTCCATCAGGATGAGGGCCGCCAGCGAGCTGAACAGATCCGCGCCGAGCTGCTTGCTCGCCTCGACCGAGCTGGCCACGTTCGCGGCTACCGACGTGCTCGCGCGATCCTCAAAGCCATCGATCCAGGCTGCACCAACCCTGCTGAAGCTGCGCTTCTCTGGCTGGTACGATCCATCTGCCCCTTCGCAGCCAAAACGCAGGTGCATATTGGGGTACGCGGCCACCACTACTACATCGATATCCTCATTGAAGACCTGCACCTCATCATTGAATTCGATGGAGTTGCAAAACTCGGAGAAACTCGCGCCGAGCTCGAACAAGCCAAGCGCGACTGGGTATTGCGCGATGAGAACCTGCGAGATGCGGGATGGAGGGTTCTTCGAGTCAGCTGGCCGGACTACGATGATTGGGAACAGCTGCGTATCAGGTTGAGCCGAACCCTGGGACCGATCAACCCCACGCCAGAATGCCGTCTCCTGTGGAAGCTACCTACACAACGTTGCGATGGCCCTCTGCGGCGCTTCTACTCATGGACCCGACGCATAGGACACCACCACGCGGGTAGGTAACCAACATCCGGATAGGTTACGAACACGCGGATAGGTTAATAACCTATCCGGATGCGCCGTTCCTATCCAGATGCGCCGTTCCTATCCAGATGCGCCGTTCCTATCCGGATGCGCTGTTCCTATCCAGATGCGCCGTTCCTATCCAGATGCGCCGTTCCTATCCGGATGCGCTGTTCCTATCCAGATGCGAAGCCACGAGAGCCTGTCAATTTTTCTGTGTATGGGGGTTAGAGGTAGGGGGTGATTCGGTCGGGGTAGGCGGTGGTGAGTTGGGCGAGGGCTTGTTTCCAGTTGGTGGTGGTGTGTCCTTCGATGAGGCGGGTGTGTCCTGTTCGTTTGTTGGGGGGTTTGCCAGCGTCTGTGAGGCGCTGGGCGGCTCTTTTGTCTTCGATGTTGCAGATGGCGAGCCACAAGAGTTTGACGGCGGCTTCTTCGCTGGGGAAATGCCCGCGGTTCTTGGTGATTTTGCGTAGCTGGTAGTTCAAGGACTCGATAGCGTTGGTGGTGTACACGACGCGGCGCAGCATGGGCGGGAACGCCAAGAACGGCGTGAAGCGCTGCCAGGCGCGCTGCCAGGTGGCAACCGTTTGGGGGTAGCGCGCTCCCAGGTCGCTGGCCGCGAAGTCCTCCAGCGCCCCTCGGGCGGTTTCCTCGTTGGGCGCGCTGTACACGGCCTTGAGAGCCGCGGCGACGCTCTTGCGGTCCTTGTAGGACACGAAACGCATGGAGGCGCGGATTAAGTGAACGACGCAGGTTTGGACCATGGACTGGGGCCAGGTCGCTTCGATGGCTTCAGGCAGGCCAGTAAGTCCGTCGCAGCACACGATCAGGACATCGCGTAGGCCTCGGTTGGCCAGCTCGGCGCACACGTGGGCCCAAAAGGAGGCGCCTTCATCGGCTTGGACCCAGATGCCCAGCACGTGCTTGACCCCCTCCATGTCCACTCCGACCGCCAGGTGAGCGGCCCGGTTCTCCACCCTGTGATCGCATCGGACTTTGATGCGGATCGCATCCAGGTAGATCACCGGGTAGAACGCTTCTAAGGGGCGGTGCTGCCACTCCAAGACGGCCTCGCACACCGCGTCAGTGATCGTAGAAATCGTCCCAGCGCTGACCTCCACGCCCAGGGTGGAGGCCAGGTGATGGCGGATATCGCGTACCGTCATCCCCCCGGCATACAAGCTGATAATCATCGAATCCAAACCATCAAGGCGCCGCTGTCCTTTACGCACCAGGCGCGGGGTGAACGAGCCCGCCCGGTCCCGGGGAACCTCGATCTCGAAGGCACCCACCTCCGACATCACGGTCTTCTTCGTCGTGCCGTTCCTCGTGTTCGAGCGAGCCTGCCCACTGGCCTGGCCCTTCTCATACCCCAAGTGCTCGGTCAGCTCCGCGGCCAACCCGCGCTCCAACGCCTCCTTAAGCAACGCCGGCAACAAGCCCTCGCTACCCGTCATCTCGACCTCGCCAGCATCAAGACGCTCAAACAACGCATCCAACGCCCCCGAGCGACGAAGCTCCTCCACCGTCTCACGCCCACTAGCGCGAGCCACAACAACATCATCATCATTCATCATGCATCAATCCTTTCAAACAAAAGACGGATACACAGACAATTAAACACGCCCAGCCACGAGTCTACCAACCGCCAGGCTCACGCCGTCTCGCATGCGGAAAATCAACTGACCTCACGTCTTCTCACGGATCACACCCATCGGACGCTATCACGCGGATAGGTAACCAACATCCGGATAGGTTACGAACACGCGGATAGGTAAGCAACATCCGGATAGGTTACGAACACGCGGATAGGTTAATAACCTATCCGGATGCGCCGTTCCTATCCAGATGCGAGGCCACGAGTCCACCAACCGCCAGGCTCACGCCGTCTCGCATGCGGAAAATCAACTGACCTCACGTCTTCTCACGGATCACACCCATCGGACGCTATCACGCGGATAGGTAACCAACATCCGGATAGGTTACGAACACGCGGATAGGTAAGCAACATCCGGATAGGTTACGAACACGCGGATAGGTAAGCAACATCCGGATAGGATACGAACACGCGGATAGGTTAATAACCTATCCGGATGCGCCGTTCCTATCCGGATGCGCCGTTCCTATGCAGATGCAGCGCAATGAAACCCCACCTCGGCCCGTCACGCACTTCACGACTTGGGCCCGCGGGTGGGCACACATCAGCCAGATGTAGCGCCCCTCGTGGAAACGCTCACCGTCCGATGCCCGGGATTCCCCTCGACGTCTCCACTGCCCCGCAAGTATTCACCCGACACCCCGGCAGAATCCCACACACCAGGCGTGCACCCCGCACCGCTGCGGCTGGTTGCTGCCACCAGCGGATACAAAACGCGCCCGGACCGCTCGGTCCGGGCGCGCAACGAAATCGGCTCAGGCGTTAGGACGCTTGCCGTGGTTCGCGCCGTTCTTACGACGATCGCGACGCTTACGACCCCGCTTCGACATGTCATTCTCCTTGGGTTTGTTGTCTAGACTGAAGCATTTTTGCACACATTGACCCAAACCACCAAGGCACAACGCCACCGCGGCGACGAAGGTCACCGAAAAACGGGAGGCGTCCCCCGGCCTCGGCGACGAGCGCAGGGAGCGAACACGCGCGAGGCCGCGATCAGCGCCAGGTGAGCGACACACTCATGATGGAGGCAGCGACGCGAGCGCGCAGCGCATCCGAGGCTTGCTCGGACTCGTAGCAGCCGCGCATGAGGGCACGGACGTGGCGTTCGGCGTCGAGGGCGTCGGCGCAGTGCGGGCAGGTGGCGACGTGCTGGATCATGAGGGCTCGGGCGCGGGCGTTCGGCCCGGGCACGGACCCGGCGTCGATGAGGCCGCTGCGGCGGTCACACTCCTCGCAGTCGATCAGTTCGTACAGGGCGTCCAGGACGTCCTGGCAGGTGACGCGCGTGTTCACTTGGTTCCTCCGATCCCGTATTCCGCGGCGACGTCGGCCAGCGCGGAGCGCAGGTTCTTGCGCGCCCGGTTCAGTCGGCTCATGACGGTCCCCATGGGAACTCCTAGTTCTTCGGCGATTTCCTTGTAGCTCATTCCCTCAACGTCAGCCATGAGGACAACCATCCGGTGTTCCTCTGAGAGCGAATCGAGGGCCTCGCGTAGCTGCGTGGAGGGCAGCGACTCGAGGGCTTCGACTTCGGCGGATTTCAGGCCAACCTCCGCGTGGGAGGCGGCGTCGGCAAGTTGCCAATCCTCGATGGTGTCGGTGGAGGCACGCTTGGGGGATCGCTGCGCCTTGCGGTAGCTGGTGATGTAGGTGTTGGTGAGGATCCGGTAGAGCCAGGCTTTGATGTTGGTGCCGGGCTTGTACTGGTGGAACTTCTGGTAGGCCTTGAGGTAGGTCTCCTGGACCAGGTCTTCCGCGTCGGCTCGGTTGCGGGTCATGCCCAGGGCCGCGCCGAACAACTGGTTCATGAGGGGCATCGCTTCGTCCATGAAGCGCGCCTGCAGCGCAGCGTCGTCTGGGGTCGACGAGGCCGGGGTCGACGAGGCCGGGGCAGGCTCGGGCGCCTGCGCCGCCGGTTGGGGGGTTGTCGTGTCCATCGCATCCCAGGGTAGTCGCGCGCGGGGGCAGCGCGAAAAGATGGGACGGACGAACACTCATACTGAGGGCAACGCCTCACACGCCACTTTATTCCACAACCACAATAAGTGTGCGTTGCACCACTTTTGGCCCGTTGTTTGGGAGGGACGGGGCAGTTCGGCTTCCCCCGGGGGCAAAGGTATCGAACAATAGGGGTATGAATCTGCTGCGCGTTGTTGCCCGTCCCCTGCTCGCCGCCCCGTTCATCGCCGATGGGGTGGATGCCCTCACGCATCCGCGTGTCCACGTGGAGCGCGCCGCGGGGGTTCGTCCCCTCATCGATAAGGCGACCGACGCTGTTGGCCTGGAGCCGCTGACGGATGAGCAGCTGGCCCTGGCGACCCGCGTGACCGGCGCGGTGAGCGTCGTCGCAGGCCTGCGTTTCGCGCTGGGCCGCAGGCCCCGCGTCGCAGCCCTGACCCTGGCCGCGATCGGCGCGCCCATGGCGCTCGTCAGCGCTCCCCTGCCGGGCACGACGGACGGCCTGTCCAAGGAGCAGATCAAGCGCCGCCGCTACCGCACGCTCAACAAGGTAGGCCTGGCTGCCGGCGTCCTCCTCGCGTCGACGGACCGCGTCGGCCAGCCGTCGGCTCTCGTGGCTCGCGCAATGCGCCGCGATCAGCGCCGCGCGATCGCTGCGGCCGAGGCCGCCGTCGCGGAGCGTTTGACCGGCGCCGCTTCGTGAGCGCCCCCTGGCCCGCGCCCCTGGCCGCTTCCCCCGTGGATGCCACGGTCGAGGTGCCGGGCTCGAAGTCGATCACGGCGCGCGCCCTGTACCTGGCGGCCGTCGCCGATTCCCCTTCCGTTATTCGCGGTGCCCTGGACGCGCGCGATACGCGACTCTTTGCGGCCGCCCTGGAGGTGATGGGCGCGCGCATCGAAGACGGGGGCGCGGGCATCCTGCGCGTCACCCCGATGGAACTTCCGCCGCGTGGCGGTCGCATCGAGTGCGGCCTGGCCGGCACCGTCATGCGTTTCCTGCCGCCCCTGGCGGCACTGTCCCCCGAGGAGACCCTCTTCGACGGGGACGAGCAGGCCTACGCGCGCCCGCTCGGCCCGCTCCTGGACGCGCTGGTGCGCATGGGCGCGACCGTCACCTATCACGGTGAGCGCGGGCACCTGCCTTTCACGATCCGAGGCCCGATCCGCACGCCGCTGGGCGCGCAGGCGTGGGTGGACTCCTCGTCCTCCTCGCAGTTCCTCTCCGCGTTGCTGCTCGTCTCTCCCCTCGTGGGCGATCCCCTCTTCGTGTCGGCTCCGGGCGCCGTCCCGTCGATGCCGCATGTGGAGATGACGCTCGAGTCCCTGGCGGGTGCTGGCATCGACCTGGAGGTCGTGGACGAGGGCCGCGCGGATCTCTCGACCTGGCACGTCTTCCCGTCGCGTCCCCGCGGCGGCGACATCACCGTCGAGCCGGACCTGTCCAACGCCGGCCCCTTCCTGGCCGCCGCGATGGTGACGGGCGGGCGCGTGCGGATTCCGGCGTGGCCGGGGGCGACGACGCAGGCGGGAGATGCCTGGCGGGCGCTGCTGGGACACATGGGCGCGACCATCACCCTGGACGAGGAGGGCCTAACCCTCTCCGGTCCGGGCGCCGGCAACTACCCGGGCATCAAGGCGACCATGGCCGAGGTCGGCGAGCTCACCCCCACCCTGGCCGCGATCTGCGCCTACGCCTCGAGCCCGTCGCACCTGAGCGGGATCGCGCACCTGCGCGGACACGAGACGGACCGCCTGGCGGCCCTGGCCGCAGAGCTCAACCGCGCAGGCGGGCAGGCCGAGGAGACCGAGGACGGCCTGATCATCACGCCGCGCCCGCTCCACGCCGCGCAGATCTGCTCCTACGCGGATCACCGCATGGCGACCTTCGGCGCGATCCTGGGCCTCGTCACCCCCGCAATCACGGTTGACGACATCGCGTGCACCTCCAAGACGCTGCCCACCTTCGAGGCCATGTGGGCCTCGCTCGTGGGCGATGACGGCCAGGGAAGCATTGACGCTGGGGGAAGCTCCGAGGGCCAGGCACACGCCGATGATCACAGGACCACGTTGGCCACCCCGGCCTCGCCGATCGAGGAGGAGCAGTGATGGCCCGGCGCGACACCGGAACCGACGACCCGCGCGTGCGCGTGCGCGCCGGCAAGGGCTCGCGCCCGCGCACGAAGGACCGGCCGGACTGGTCCTCCAAGCCGCTGGGCCGCATCATCGGCATCGACCGCGGCCGCTACCAGGTGAGCCTGGAGGAAAACGGCACCCGCGTCGTGGCAGTCCGTGCGCGCGAGCTGGGGCGCGGCTCCGTCATCATGGGCGACCGCGTGCGCCTCACCGGCGACCTGTCCGGGCGCCCCGACACGCTCGCGCGCATCGTCGCCGTCGAGGAACACTCCTCGGTGCTGCGCCGCTCCCTCGAGGACGCGCCGGATCAGCGCGGCGAGAAGGCGATCGTCGCGAACGCGGACATGATGTGCATCGTCGTGGCGCTGGCGGATCCGCCCCCGCGCACCGGCATGATCGACCGCTGCCTGGTCGCCGCCTACGAGGCGGGCCTCGATCCTGTCCTGGTACTGACCAAGGCGGACCTGGCCAGCGCGGACCAGCTGATCGCCGCCTACCAGGACTTCGACGTGCGCGTCGTGCTCACCAGCGCCGAGGCCGGGGAGGCCGACCCAGGAGTCGCCGAACTGCGGGCCCTCCTGGCCGGCCACTGGTCGGTGCTGGTCGGGCATTCGGGGGTCGGAAAGTCCACGCTCATCAACCTGCTGGTGCCGGGCGCGGGCCGGGCGACGGGGCACGTCAACGAGGTGACGGGGCGCGGACGCCACACCTCCACGTCCTCGGAGGCCTTCGAGCTGGATGAGGGCGGCTGGATCGTGGATACTCCCGGCGTGCGATCCTTCGGCCTGGGGCACGTGAGCGTCGCCGACGTGCTCGGGGTCTTCCCAGACATCGCGGAGGCCGCCGCCTGGTGCCTGCCGCTGTGTTCGCACGGCGAGGAGGAGCCCTCGTGCGCGCTTGACACTTACGCGCGCGCGACCGGGCCCTTCGCGATTGACGAGGCCGGGGACGGCAATGCGGATCGGGTGCGCTCCGAGCGTGCCTCCCGCGTGGCGTCGGTGCGCAGGCTGCTGGAGGCCGTGGCGACAGCGGAGGCCGCCAGCAAGGCCGCCCGCTGAGAATAGTGCGTGTCGAAAGTCCTTGACAGAGCCCCCCCTGCGCGGATAATTGAGGAATAGCGATGGTCGCTATTTTGATTCAAGAGGTCGTGACCGCTATGTCCACCATTGAGCAGAACCTTATCGGCAACACCGCGGGGCTTTCGCGGGTCGACAAGGTCCTTCGCTACTTCTTCTTCGCGCTGTTGATCGGCGCGGTCGTCTATTCGATTGGCGGCACCTTTGTCGGGAGGGACAACCGCCTGATTGATTACACGGTCGCCGAGAGCGCGTTGCTCCTCGCTTCCATGGCCCCTGGCTATTCGCGTCAAATCCCTGGCGCACGACGGGCCCTTCGGGCCTGCGAGTGGGTGGTGATGGGTGCCGCGCTCGTGTCCACCGCGGCGGTCATCGTCGGTGACATCACGGACCACGGAGTCCGCCCCGACCCCTACAACATGCCGCGGAACGTTGCCGTGGGCGCTGAGCTTGCCACCGTCTGTTTCTTTACGATTCTCCTGGTCTCCAAGGAGAAGGCGCGCCGCCGCGGACAGATGCCACCAGCCCGCTAGAGCCGGGCATGGGCCGGTCGCCCGCGCGTCAGGCGCGCGGGCGCTCAGCGCTGGAAGCGGCGCACGAAGTTGCGCAGGATGACGCGCGAGTGATCCGTGTCCACGGTCGCGACCTGGGCGCGGATGGCCTCGGCCTTGTCGGCCGGGTAGTAGCGTCCCGCGTACTGGTCGATGCGCACGTTGACGCCGCCCAAGTCCATCTCGGGGTGGAACTGGGTCGCCCACGCGGCCTCGCCCACGCGCACCATCTGGATCGGGGTGTCATCGCCTGCCAGGAGAACCTGCATGCCGGGGGCTAGCTCGCGCACGGCCTCGTGGTGGCCGACGTAGGAGTGGAAGCGGTCGGGAGTGCCCTCCAGGAGCGGGTCGTCGCGACCCGCGTCAGTCTTTGTCAGAGCGATGCCGCTGATTTCCTCGCCGTGGTGGGTGTCAATGACGCCGCCCAGGTGCAGGGTGAGGGTGCCCAGCCCGTAGCACAGGCCCAGGATCGGGAAGGATTCGCCCAGCGCCCGGTCGTAGAAGGAACGCAGCCAGGCCTCGGCGCGCACCTGACGTTCGTCCTTCAGGTGGTCGTCGGCGTTCGCGTCCCACGGCGACCCGCACACGAAGGCGCCCGAGTACTCGGACAGGTCCAGGTCGGGCAGCTCCCTCTCCATGCGCACCTGTCGCACCTGGTCGGGGCTCAGTCCCGAGAAGCGTGGCAGGTCGGCGCTCTCCGCGGCCAGGACCGGGCCGTCGTCGCGGGAGGTCAGCATGAGGAAGGGCTTGGTCATGGCTCCATGCTATCGATTACCTGCGCGCATGCAGAAGGTGTCCGCCCTCTAAGCGTGTGTGACGGACGCAGATGTGGGCGCCCTCTGCCACACTGGGAGCATGTTGATTCTGCACACTTCCGACTGGCACCTGGGGCGCACGCTGCACGGCGCGTCTTTGGGCGACAGCGCGGACGCGTTCATCGAGTGGCTGGTCGCCCTGGTGCGTGAGCGCGGCGTGGATGCCGTGCTCATCTCGGGCGACGTGTTCGACCGCGCGGTTCCGCCCGTTGATGCGCTCGCGCGGATGCGCCGCGCCCTGCGCGAGCTGACCGCGCTCACGACGGTCATCCTGACGTCGGGGAACCACGATGGGGCGGCGCGCCTGGGGCTTTTCGCCGACATGCTGGCTCCTTCTCTGCACGTGGTGACGGATCCGGAGGCGATCGGCACGCCCGTCGAGGCCGGGGGCGCCCTCGTGTATCCGATGCCCTACCTGGAGCCCGACCTCGTGCGTCAGGCGCTGTCGGACCTGCCTGCGCAGGGGGAATCCGCTCTGCCCGCTCCCCTGCCCCGTTCCCATCAGGCGGTCCTGGCGGCCGCCTTGCGCAGGCTGCGTCAGGACCTGGAGGCGCGGCGCGGCGCGGGCGACCAGCGCCCGGCCATCGCGATGCCGCACGCCTTCATCACGGGCGCGCAGCCCTCGGACTCCGAACGCGACATCCAGGTGGGCGGCGTCCCCTCCGTGTCAGCCGACCTGTTCGACACGCTCGGGGGCGCCGCCCCCCTGACCCACGGCCTGGACTACGTGGCGGCCGGGCACCTGCACCGCCCACAGGATGTGTCAGGGGCGTGCGTCCCGATCCGCTACGCGGGCTCCCCCATCGCGTACTCGTTCTCCGAGGCCGGGGCCACCAAGTCCGTCACCCTCGTGACCACGGACGCCACCTCGGTGACCGGCATCGAGGTGGTGCCCATCCCGACGCTTCGGGGCATCGCGGTGCTCGAGGGGACCATGGATGAGCTGCTCACCGATCCCGACCAGGCCACCACGGCCTCGTACGTGTCGATCACGGTCACGGACGACGCGCGCCCAGAGCGTATGGTGGCGCGCATCCGGGAGGCCTACCCGCACGCCCTGGTCGTCGTGCACCGCCCCGCCCGGGCCCCCTCGCTTCAGCCCACGCGGGCGGTGCGCCCCTCGAGGGATCCGCGCGAGGTCACGGAGGAGTTTTACGAGGCCGTGGGCGGGCGGCCCCTGTCGGAGCGGGAGCGCGAGCTCGCCCAGGATGTGTGGGCCGGGCTTCGAGGAAAGGACATGCAGTGAAGATTCGGTGGCTACGTATTGTGGGCATCGGCCCCTTCGCCGGTGCACACACGGTCGATTTCTCGTCGTTTGAGGACTCTGGGCTCTTCCTACTGGAAGGGCCCACGGGCGCGGGCAAGTCCACGCTCATCGACGCGATTACCTTCGCCCTGTACGGGGACGTGGCGCGCACAAAGGACGCGTCGAAGGACCGCCTGCGCTCCAACCACATCTCGGATTCAGACCCCTCCGAAGTGGATCTCGTGTTCGAGGTCGCCACGGGCATCTACCGGGTGACGCGCACACCCGCGTACACGCCGGCGGGTAAGAAGTCGCAGCGTAACTCGAAGTCGACGCTCGCGCGGGTCGTGGAAGATCCGGACGCTCCGGACGGCTGGCGCACCATCGAGGCGGTCGCGTCGGGGCCACGCGACGTGGGCTACGAGATCCCCGTGATCGTGGGCCTGGACAAGGACCAGTTCCTCCAGACCATCGTGCTGCCGCAGGGAAAGTTCTCCCAATTCCTCACTGCCACCTCGGATGCGCGCGAGCAGATCCTGCGCGACATTTTCGACACGCAGATCTACTCCGACTTCACCAAGGCGCTGACCGATGCGGCCGCCTCGTCGAAGCGTGGCATCGAGGAGCGGCGCACGAGAGCGCTCGGCGCCTTCGAGCGGGTGCGCTCGCTGGACGCGGCCTTTGGCGATGACGCAGCCACGGATGAGGCCGACGGCGTGGCTGCCGCCGCCGAGGAGGAGGCCGGGCTGGACGCGGGCGCGGAGGATTCCAGCGCCGTGACTTCGTGGACGCGCCGCGCGTGCGAGCGTGCACACGAGGCGCACGCGCAGACAGTGCGCCTCGCCGAGGCCGCGACGGCATCCGCTCGCGAGGCCGCGGGCGCCCTGGCACAGGGCCGCGCCCTGGCAGAGGCGCAGGCGGAGCACGCGCGTGTGAGCGCGACGCTCACTGAGCTGACCACTGCGCAGGAGTCGATTGCGTCCGACCGGGAGCTCGCGCGCCAGGCCCGCCGGGCCCTGGCCGTGGCGCCCCTCGACGCGGCCGAGGCCGAGGCCTCGGCTCGCCTGGAGGCCGCCGGAGACCAGGTCGCGGCCCTGTCCCCCGCCCTCGGGGACCAGCTCTCCATCGACCCGGCCTGCCTGACGCCCCAGGCCGTGACCGATCTCGGCGAGCGGGCGCAGGAGATGCGCGACGAGGCGACGCGCACGCGCGGCTCTCTTCAGGAGGCCCTGGCCCTCGAGCGCTCGCTGCCCGAGGCACGCGCAGGCATCGAGTCGCTGCGTGCCGAGCGCGAGCAGGCGTCGGCGCGCATCGCCTCCATCGAGGCAGAGCGCGAGGAACTGCCCCAGCGCATCGAGCAGGGGGCCCAGGCCCTGCGCCTCATGCGGGCGGACGCAGACACGCTGCCTGAGGCGGCGTCCGCGCTGCGAGCCATCAACGAGCGCCTGGACGCCTCCATGCAGGCCGACTTGCTGCGCGCCGCCCTGCTCGGCGCGTCGGACGAGCTGCGCGAGGCCACGGCGGCGGCGAAGCTCGCGAACGCGGCGGCCGCGGACGGCCACGACCTGTGGATCGCCCAGAGCGCCTCGGCCCTCGCCCGCGAACTCGAAGAAGACACACCCTGCCCCGTGTGCGGCTCGACCACCCATCCCACCCCCGCGCCGACCGCGGACGGGGAGATCACGCGCGAGCAGGTCGCCGCACTAGACCAGGCGCGCGACCGCGCGGAGGCCGCGCTGCGCGACGCCCAGGCGCGCCACCAGGACCTCGTGCGGCGTATCGCCCAGCTCAACGAGGTGGCGGGCGCGCCCACACCGACGCTCGAGACCGAGCGCGATCGTGCCGCCGAGCTCGTGGCGACGCTGGAGGCCCTCTCCCCGCAGATCACCCAGATCGAGGCGGCCCTTGCGCAAGAGCGCTCACGCCTCGACGGTCTCACGGATGCTCTCACTCGCGCCCGCGAGGAGGCCGCGTCCCTGGCCTCCACCCTCCAGGAACGAGAATCAGCGCTGAGCGGCGCGCTCGCCCGCGTGGAAGCCGAACGCTCCGGATTCGCGTCCCTCACCGAGCGCGCTGCAGCCCTGGATGAGCACGCACACCGGGCGGCGGCACTGGCCGGGGCCTGCGCCGATTGGGACAACGCCCGCGCCGCGCACGCGCAGGCGCAACGCTCCCTGGCGCACGCGCTTGAGGAACAGGGGCTTCAGGCCGACTCCTGGAGCTCCTTCCTGCTTCCCCTGCCCCGTCTCGAGGCACTCGAAACGCGCGTGGCCGAGCACGAGAAGGCGCTCTTCGCGGCGCGCGAGGCCCTCGCCTCCGAGCGGCTGACCCGCGCCGCATCGGCGCCCACTCCCCACGTCGAGGCCCTCACTGAGGCGTCGCGCCGGGCCGATGAGGACGCCGCTTCGGCCGCCCGGGCATCGGGCATCCTCGAGCAGTACTGCGCGCAGCTCGACGCGGCCCGCACGTCCCTCGAGCAGGCGCTCGACGCCCTCGCCCGCGCCAGGGAGCAGGCCGGTCCCATCCGCCGCCTCGCGGACATCGCGGCGGCCTCAGGCCCGGAGAACCTGGCGTCCACTCCCCTGGCCGCGTGGGTGCTCATCACCCGCCTGGAGGACGTGCTCGCGGCCGCAAACCCGCGCCTGGAGCGCATCTCGTCGGGCCGCTACCAGCTCGTGGCGGTCTCCGACGACGGCACCTCCTCGCGTAAGTCGGGCCTGGGCCTGGCGATCGTCGACCACGACACGGATGCCGTGCGCAGCCCCCGCACGCTCTCGGGCGGGGAAACCTTCTACACGTCCCTGGCCCTGGCCCTGGGCCTGGCGGACGTCGTGACGGCCGAGGCGGGAGGGGTCGAGCTGCGCACGATGTTTATCGACGAGGGCTTCGGCTCGCTGGACTCGCACACCCTCGCGCTCGTCATGGAGCAGCTCCAGGCTCTGCGCTGCGCCGGGCGCACGGTGGGCGTCATCTCGCACGTCGAAGAGATGGCGACCCAGATCGCCGACCAGATCCAGGTGCGGCCACTGGCGGAGGGAGGATCGACCCTGCGCGTGCGCGCCTAGATCTCAGCCCCTGTGCATGGCCAGGACGGCGGGCCGCTCGGAGCGGTCGAACCACGCCAGGGAGGATTCCCACAGGGCTGCCACGGCCTCGTCGGCCTCCTCCTGGGTGGAAGCCTCCAGCACGGCCGACACGGCCGGAGCGGCGTCGGGCAGGTCGGCGAGGATCGCGGCGACGTCCGACCACGTGTATTCGAAGGCGGGGGCGGCGACAATGTGGGGCTCGATCTGATCGCCGGGGGTCAGCGTCGTCGAGGTGGGCGTGTCGACGGCCAGGACGAGGCGCGCGGGCGCGGCCCCCGCACTCTCGCGGGCCAGCTCCAGGCAGGACAGGGCGGCCTCGGTGATCGCGTCGTCTTCGAGAACCTCGACGTCCTCGCCGCTCATCGCGCCGTCGGGCACGCACAGCACGCCGCCGCGCACGGGCGGCAGCGGGACGGACAGGTCGGACAAGAGGGCGGGAATGTAGACGCGCATGCTCACAGTGTAGGCACCCACTGGGCCACGATTGCTTCCAACTCGTCGGCGGCGAGGCAACCCGTGCCTCTTTCTCCCAGCGCCTTGGCGCGCAGGGACGCCCGTCCCACCCCGCCGTCCTCGCTCACGGTGTGGAAGATGTGCCCGGGCATGAACGCGCCGATGGCGGCCTGCAGCGCGGCGACGGGGCGGGGCCCGATCGCGTCTGAGGTGACGCGGTTGACGATGATGTCGACGGGGATGTCGCGCCCGTGTTCCTCCCACCAGCGCGCCAGGAAGGAGAGCCGGTTGACGCCGACGATGTCCCCGCGCGCCACGACGACGAGGCGGTCGGCCCGTGCGAGGACGCCGAGGGCGACATCGTCCCGGTTCGCGCCGCGAGAGGCCTTCTCGAGGGAGGTTGCCGCCAGGTCGATGACGCTGTAGCGCGCACACAGACGGGCCTGCGCGATGATCGCCTCGATGCTGGTGCGGCTGACCTCGCGCCACCGGTGGGGGGTGACCAGGCCGGTGACGATGCGCAGCCCCTCGGAGCGTCTCGTGCACGCGCCGACTAGGTCCTCGGGGGTCAGGGCCCCTCGTGAGGCGGCGCGCGCGAGGACGGAGAGGCCGGAGGCGTAGACGGGCAGCCCGAGCAGGTGCGAGAGGGTCGGGTTGGAGGTGTCGGCGTCGATGAGGATCGTGGGGGCGCGCGCGGCGAGCATCGTCGCGATGCCCGCGGCCAGGGTTGTGCGCCCCGGCGCCCCCGATGTCCCCCACACGGCCAGAACGGAGCCCGCGCTGGTGGGGGGAGGCGGTGGCGGGGACGAGGCCGTGGCCGGTTGGGAGCGTCGCGTGCGGGTCGCGGCGATGAGCGAGTTGACGACCTGTTCGGGGCTGGCGGGCGCGGCGACTGAGGCGACGCCGAGGGCTGACAGGCGCAAGCGCTCGGTGTGCTGAGCCAGTGCGACGACCTCCATGCCGGCCTCGCGCAGGGCGCCCACGGCCTCGGCCGTCAGGTCCGGGTCGGCTCCGTCAATGACGGCCAGGTCTGCGACGCCGGCACGCGCGGCGGCGATGACCTCGGCGAGGTCAGCGCAGCGTCGCACGATGGCCAGCGCGTCTGCGCGCGACTGGATCGCCTGGATGATCGGGGCCTCGTATCGTTGATCGGCCAGGATGACGACCCCGTGAACGGCGCTCACGGCGCCCCCACGGGGACGGCGGCGAGCTCGTCGGTCGAGGTCTGGGAGGCCAGGAGCGTGGGCAGGGCAGCCGCGTTCGCCATGATTTCGATGCGTGTTCCCCTGCGCGCCTGGGAACCCGAGGTGTCGACCGTGCGCACGAAGGTGAAGGTGCCCTCGATTTCGCGCGCGCTCGTCTCTGTGGGTGAGGCGGAGCGGGTGGGCACGGTCCACAGACGTATCGGCGTACCGTCGGCGACACCGTCGGGCAGTCCCGCGGTGACGGTGATTGCGACGCGGTACATGCCGTCGGGGTCGCGTGCGCCCGCCTGGGAGCCGGTGGCCAGGTCGGTGCGCATGACGAGTTGACCGGGGGTGAGGAGGCGTGTCGCGCGCGTGCCCAGGGGAGTTTCGGTGGTCGGAGCGTAGACGGTCGGGTCGACGTGGACGACGACCTCACGGACGTTGTCGGCCGTGATCGCCTCTCCCGGGGCGATGCTGGTCGTGACGGTGTAGACGCGGTTTCCTCCCCGCAGGAAGCCGCCGAGGAAGCTGAAAGCGATCACGGACGCGATGATGAGGACGACGCCGAGGAGGAGTCGCCGGTCCATTAAGCCGGGGGCGCGCGCCGGAATCGACACTGAAGCTGAGACGCGTTTCACCCTTCCATGATGCACGCTTCCGCCGAAAAGCGGTAGGTTGTCGACTATCTATCGTCACCAACCGATCAGATCGACGGATTCACAAGCGAAAAATTGTCGACTCAAACCATTCAAACGAAACGATCTCAACTGATACCATGTTGCCATGGCAACACGATTCCTCACTCTCGCTGACGTCGCCGAGACCCTGAATCTCACGATGTCAGCCACCCGCGCCCTCGTTTCCTCCGGCGAGCTTCCGGCCATCCAGGTGGGCGGCAAGCACGTCTGGCGGGTCGAAGAGTCCGTCCTGGAGCAGTTCATCCAGGACCAGTACGCCGCGACGCGCGAGCGTCAGAAGGCGGAGCACGCTCAGTAGGCAGGCGACCAGCGCTGGCCGAGCACGCGGAGTCGACGAAGCCCCGCGAGCGCCAGCGAGACGGTCTGCCCCTCCTGTTCATCGCGGCCGTCATAGCCGAGGGCCGCTCCGCTGAGGGTGACATCGACGTGGTCCGCGTAGACCGCGTCGATGACTCCCCGGTGGTCACCACAGTCCGAGTCAATGGCGACGCTGACCGCGCGGGCGCACAGCTCGCGCAGGACGTGTCCGACGCCGACGCCGCCACGAATCGACGATTCGCGCGCGACGCTGCGGCCGAGCGGCCACGCGCCGACGACGGCGGGCAGCATGACGAGGCTATCTCCGGCGCCCTCTCGCAGGAGCACCCACGAGCGGGTCGCGTCGAGCACCTCGCCCACGACGACGCTCCCCCCGCGCAGCGCGAGGCTCACGCTCCCGTCGGCGCCCGCGAGCCGTGCGGACAGCGTGATGGAGGCTCTTTCGGCGTCGGTGAGCTCATCGATGAGCTCGTCGATCTCACGCCCCCTCTCCTCGTCGAAGCGCGCTTCTAGCTCGTCCATGAAGGCATGCATATCCATGGACCTACCATGCCACACACGACGGCTGGAGCGCTGCACATCACACTTTAATCGTATTAACTGATACGGATTGACATCTGCTTGCATGAAGCGGATAGTTTATCCATCGAATCCGTCTCCTCAATGAAGAGTTCGCCATGACACACGATTCACGTTCATTACGCGGTCAGGCGCCCCTGACCGACGCACTCCTGTGGCTTGTCGGCGCGCCGGCGGCCGCCCTCGACGCCCTCTACCTCGCCTACGCGGCGCCCACGCTGGCGCCCAACGCTCCCGAGACGCTGGTCGTGTGGATCCTCGCGATCCTCGCCCTCGCGCTCCTGTTCTGGAACCTCCTGTGTTCAGCCGTCGCCCACCTGGCCACGCTGCGCCTGGCGCCACCGACGCTGCGCCGGGGCGCCCACGCCCTCGTCTCACGCTACGGCACGCGACTGTCGAGATCCCTGCTCTCCCGGGCGGGCGCGGGTGCCCTCATCGGGTCCGCGCTCATCACCTCCGCGCCCCTCGGCGCCGCCCAGGCTGCCCCGCAGGACACCGCTTCCCCAGGCGTGTCACTCACGTGGGCGGACGCACCCGGCGCCCCCACGCCGCAGCAAACGGGCGCAACGGAGGCGACCCCGGCCTCGGCCCCGCGGGAAGGCACATCCCAGGATCCGCCACCCCTCGGCCAGGCCGACCTGCCCGACACCGTCACCGTCGCCCCCGGCGACTCCCTCTGGTCCATCGCCGCCTCCCTGCGGCCAGGCTCCGACGACGCCCACATCACCCGCGTCTGGCAAGCCATCCACGTCGCGAACGCCCAAGCCATCGCCACCCCGCACTTGATCTACCCCGGACAGCAACTATCCATCCCCCAGGACCTGCCATGAGCACCCCCATCCACCCCCGGACTCATCAACGCACGCAGCAGCCCGCTCGCCCCCACACCGGGCCTACCCCCTCACGCCCCGCGCCCGCAGCCCCTTTCCGATGGTCCACCCCTCGCCAGCTCGCGCGCTCCCCCAGGCCAGCCCTCAGACCGATGCCCGAACATGACGTCCTGCGCACCGACCTGCCGGATCCGGGCCCCTGGGCCGCCCTCCTCGCCCGCGCCATCGTCGAGGTCGTCACCGGAGCCCGCCAGGCACCCCAGCTACGCAGGTGGCTCCTCCCCGACCTCTACGCTGCCCTCGTCGGCGTCCACCTCTCCCCCTGCGCCCGCGGCACCACCCCCATCCACGTGCGCACCTGCGCAATCGACGAGAAACACACGGAGGTGGCCGTCATCGTCGCCACGGCGACGCGCACCTACGCGCTCGCCCTGCGCCTCGAAGAGTACCGGGGACGGTGGATGACGACCGCCCTCGAGCTCGCCTGACCCCACCCCCGTAAAGGAGCGAGGGGGCTCCCGCAGGAACCCCCTCGCCCACTGAGACGACGCGCGTCAGCGGCGGCGACGCTTCTTGGCCGCCGCGCGACGCTCCGCGCGGTTACCGCCGGCTGCGGATGGGGCCGACGCACCCTCCGCGGAGCTGTAGCTCACGCGGCTCGGCGCCTTCTCGCGGCCCACGGTGCCCATGACCGAGCGGGCGTGCGCCACGGCCTCGCGAGCGGCCTCGGAGGCCGCGGACTCGGCGGAAGCCACCTCTTCGACGCTCGGCTCGGCGTCAGCCTCGCGACGAGGCTCGCCCGCCTCCCCCATGTCTGCCGGAGCCACGGTCGCGCGCGTAATCGCGCCACCCGCCTGCTCCTCCGCCGAGGCCAAGGCGCGCTCGAACTGCTTGGCGAAGCTGAACACCTGCTGGACGGACTCCTCGCGGATGCGCTCGACCATCGCCTGGAACATCTGGGCGCCCTCGTCCTTGTACTCGACGAGCGGGTCGCGCTGACCCATCGCGCGCAGGCCGATGCCCTCCTTCAGGTAGTCCATCTCGTAGAGGTGCTCGCGCCAGAGGCGATCCACCACGGAGATGACGACGCGGCGCTCGAGCGTGCGCATGGGCTCATCGCCCAGCTGCGCCTGCGCCAGCGGATTCTCGTCGAGGCGCTCCTCCGTGTCCTCATACACTGCGTGGATGTCACCCACGAGCTCAGTCACGAGGTCGTCGCGGACCAGGGAATTCCTGCCGCCGTGCTCCTCCTCGACCTCTTCGATCGTGACCGACGGCGGGTAGTAGCCACGCAGGTTCTCCCACAAGGAGGACAGATCCCACTCATCCACCGGCTTGTCGGCGATCACCTCGTCGACCAGGCCCGTTACGAGCGACTCCGCGAAGGAACGCAGCTGCGGCCCCATGTCCTCGCCCTCAAGCACCTTGCGGCGCTCGGCGTAAATCGTCTCACGCTGACCCGTCATGACGTCGTCGTACTTCAGGACGTTCTTGCGGATCTCGAAGTTGCGAGCCTCCACCTGGTGCTGGGCCGACGCAATCGAACGCGACACCAGACGATTCTCCAGCGGCATGTCCTCCGGGTAGGCGCCGGACGCCATGATGCGCTGGGCCATGCCCGAGTTGAACAGGCGCATCAGGTCGTCTTCCATCGACAGGTAGAAGCGCGACTCGCCCGGGTCACCCTGACGGCCACTTCGACCACGCAGCTGGTTGTCGATACGACGCGACTCGTGGCGCTCCGAACCGAGCACGTACAAGCCGCCCAGCTCGCGCACCTCGTCACGCTCGGCCTCCACGGCCTCCTCGGCGGCCTCCAGGGCCTTGGGCCACGCCTCGCGGTACTCCTCCGGGTTCTCCTTGGGATCGAGCCCCTCGGCGGCCAGGTTCGCCTGGGCGATGAACTCCGAGTTACCGCCCAGCATGATGTCGGTACCGCGGCCGGCCATGTTCGTAGCAACCGTCACCGCGCCCTTGCGACCCGCCATCGCGACGACGGCGGCCTCGCGGGCATGCTGCTTGGCGTTGAGCACCTGGTGCGGGATGTGCTTCTTCGTGAGCATCTGGGAGAGCAGCTCAGACTTTTCGACCGACGCAGTACCGATGAGGACCGGCTGGCCGGCCTCGTGGCGCTCCACCACGTCCTCGATGATCGCGTTGAGCTTGCCCTTCTCCGTCGGATAGACGAGGTCGGGCTGGTCCTTGCGGATCATCGGCTTATTCGTGGGGATCGGGACGACGTCAATCTTGTAGGTCGACGCGAACTCCGCGGCCTCCGTCTCGGCCGTACCGGTCATGCCCGAGCGCGAGCCCTCGGGGTAGAGGCGGAAGTAGTTCTGCAGCGTGATCGTGGCCAGCGTCTGGTTCTCGGCCTTGATCTCCACGCCTTCCTTGGCCTCGATCGCCTGGTGCATGCCATCGTTGTAGCGCCGACCCGGCAGGACGCGGCCCGTGTGCTCGTCGACGATGAGGACCTCCCCACCGTCCACAATGTAGTCGCGGTCCTTAAAGAACAGCTCCTTGGCGCGGATCGCATTGTTCAGGAAGCCGATCAGCGGGGTGTTCGCCGCCTCGTAGAGGTTCTCCACGCCCAGCTGATCCTCGACCTTATCGATGCCCGGCTCCAGGATGCCGACGGTCTTCTTCTTCTCGTCGACCTCGTAGTCCTCGTCGCGCGTGAGCAGGCGCGCGATGCGGGCGAACTCCACGTACCAGCGGTTCAGGTCACCGTCCGCGGGACCCGAGATGATGAGGGGGGTACGTGCCTCGTCGATGAGGATCGAGTCGACCTCATCGACGATGACGAAGGCGTGGCCGCGCTGGACCACGTCCTCGGGAACCTGCGCCATGTTGTCACGCAGGTAGTCGAAGCCGAACTCGTTGTTCGTGCCATAGGTGATGTCGCAGGCGTACATCTCGCGGCGCTCGGCCGGCGTCTGGCCCACGAGGATACAGCCGCACGTCATGCCCAGGAAGTTATACACGCGGCTCATCAGATCCGACTGGTACTTCGCCAGGTAGTCGTTGACCGTCACGACGTGCACGCCCTTGCCGGTCAGCGCACGCAGGTAGGAGGGCATCGTGGCAACCAGGGTCTTGCCCTCACCAGTCTTCATTTCCGCGATCTTGCCCTGGTGCAGGGCGATGCCGCCCATAACCTGGACATGGAAGGGACGCATGCGCAGGATACGCCACGCGGCCTCGCGGACCGTCGCGAACGCCTCGACCAGGATGTCGTCCAGGGTCTCGCCCTCCTCGAGGCGGTCCTTGAACTCCTGGGTCTTGGCCTGCAGCTCCTCGTCCGTCAGCGCCTCGAAGTCCTCCTGCAAGGCATCCACCTGCGACGCGAGACGATCCAGCCTGCGCAGCATCCGGCCTTCGCCCGCGCGAAGGATCTTGTCAATAATCGACACGAATAGCTCCTGACGTCTATAGCCCGCCCCCTTGTAGAGCGAACAGTCAAATCCACCCATTAGTTTACGAACTAACTGCCCAAAGTGGAAACGCCCGCGCAAACATGGACGAATTTAACGTCTCAGAGCGAACATGCGGCTGTGCCCCGGGCCCAAGGCCCGGGGCACAGCCGCATCAGTGAACCGTCAGATCGTCGTGTTCAAGCGAAGCACGCCGTACGTCCACCCGTGACGGTGGTAGACGACGCACGGCTGGTTCGTTTCCTTGTCGACGAAGAGGAAGAAGGGGTGGCCGACCATCATCATCTGATCGAGGGCCTCGTCCACGCTCATCGGCGGCGCCTCGTGTACCTTCTGGCGCACGATGATGGGCGTGTCGCCCCACTGCTCCTCACGGGCCTCGCCGACCTTTAGATCCTCCGCGCTGCGCAGCGGCTTGGGGGCCTCAGGCTCGGGCTCGGCGACTTCTTCGACGACAGGAGCGACTTCGAGGATTTCGGCTTCGACCAGGTCGCGCGGGTAGCGACGGCGGTGGTCCTTGACGCGATCGCGCAGGCGGCGCAGGCGCTCGTAGAGCTTCCCGGCGGCGATGTCGACGGCCGCGTAGCGATCCGCAGACTGAGCCTCCGCGCGGATGATCGGGCCCTTGCCGTAGACGGTCAGCTCGATACGCTCAGCGGTGTCGGCCTGGCGGGGGTTACGTTCGTGAGTCAGCTCAACGTCCACGCGCTGCGCGCGCGGGTAGAACTGGGTGATCTTCGAAACCTTCTCCTCCACGTATGCCCGGAAATTCGGGTGAATCTCGGCATTACGTGCGACGACGGTGATGTCCATGTGTTTCCTCCATGGTGTGCGGCGGGCATCGTTGCCCGCGGGTGGGGATTGTTCGGTGCTCACTGCCCGAACCGTGGTCTGAGCTATCACCTCCCGCACTGACGTGACAGGCGTCTGTGCCCATCGCGCTATCGAAAGTCCGTGCCTACAGCATACCCCAGACCGGTGACCTGCGTCATGAGATAAGCCCCGGTCGGGCCAACGCCGCGATCCCATCCAGGCGACCGAGCACACGCTCCATCTCCCGAATCGTCGCCCCCGTCGTCACGACGTCATCCACCGCAATCACGAGTGCGCCCGCGGGCGCCACGACGCGGGCTCGCATCGACCCCATCCGCCCCACCGTGCGCGCCGCCCCCGCCTTGCCCGACTGCGAACCCGCGCCCGCGCGCAAGGCCACCGCGTCCACGACGCGCACGCGCACACCCGGCGGAGAGCCCAGCGCCAGCCCCCGAGCAACCCCGCGTGCGAGAGGAAGCGCCACCTGGCGGCCCCGCAGGCGCCTACCCCACGACGAGGGCGCCGGCACAACCCACACCTGCGCCGCTGCCCCACCCCGGCGATCCCTCCCACGACCCGAGCCCGGCACCCACGCGGGCGAGCTGGCGCCGCCCACCACCCGCCACAGGGACGCGCCGAGGGTAGCCCCGGCCTCGTCGAGGAAATCGCTGACATCCGTGCGCGCCGCGTGCTTGGCGCCCAGGATGATCCTGCGCAGCGCTCCAGAATACTCCCCCAGGACCAGTCCGGGAATCGCCCCGCGCGCGCCCTCCAGGCTCGTAGGCAGCGGCTGCGCGCACGCCCACGAGCGGCACGACGGGCACAACACCTCGTCCCAGGCGCCGCACCCCACGCACTGAACGGGCAGGACCGCGCCGAGGAAACCCTCGACGAGGGCACCCACAGGGCGCGAGCCAACCACGATCCTCACCCCGCGTATCGCGCGGACGACACGTCGACGACGACGTTTTGCCACAGGGCACCCGAGCGCACCAGCACCTGCTTCTTTCCCGCGTCGTCCGTCCCCACGATGACGACCGACGCGGAGGAGGCCCCCGCGCTCATCGACGACACGCGGATCGGCAGCGGCAGGCTCGAGGGCAGTCCACCCAGCGTCATCGTGACAAGCTGATCGTCCTCACCGCTCCCCCCGCGCACAGCGACTGCGAGGCCCGTCGACGTCGTCCACGAGGCGTCGATGACCGCGCCGTCGAGAAACACCTGCTCCAAGGATCGCACCGCCTGCGGCCGCCCGCCCGGGCCGCGCTCGATGACGCCCACCCACGCGCTCGGCGTCGACCCGCGAACCACCAGGGCGCGCGAGCCATCGGGCGAGACACGAACCGCGCGGATCTCCCCCGCACTCTCCGACTCGATGGCGACATCAAAGGCGCCATCGGCTCCCCCGCCCACGCTCAGCGTCGACGCGGACGTGGCCGGCCCCCACACCCAGCCGTAGCGATCGATCGAGGGCCCCAGCGGGGCCTGGCCCGGCAGAAAAGCCACCGCGGTCCCGGCCCGCTCCGCGTAGACGCCGTCGGCGCCACTCCAGGCAACCAGGGACGAATCGACCGGCGACGCGGTCGGGTTCAACGCGTCGGTGGCCGAGGCGCGGGGCGCCACGCCCGAGGAGGAGATGATACCCACGCCCGAGCTCCCCGCGCCCACCAGCGTATCGAGAGAGTACGAGGGCGGCGTCGGCAGGGCAGCCACCTCCATGACCTCGCCCGTCAGGGACACGCTCACCTGCGACACGTCGGCGGCCTGGGTGAGCGTGCGCGTCAGCTCCCACTGCAGGCTCTCTCGCGCGGACTCGCCCGGCGGCATGGAGGCGTTCAGCTCGACGCGAGCGACCCCGTCGTTGACCTCCACGCCGTGGGAGGGCAGCGTCGCCCCCGCCGGGATCGCGTTCGCGACCACGGAATCGAGGTCGGCTCGCGGCCCGTTGACGAGGCCCGCCAGCAGGTGGGAGGCCAGGCGCCGGGAGGGGTACCAGCGCGGATCCGCGACCAGTTCCGTGCCATCAGTGCTCGGGAAATACAGGTTCGCGAGCGAGTACGAGGCCGTCAGGCCAGCCCGGCTGATGAGAATCATGTTCTCGGGAGCGTCAATGCGCCACTGCCCATCCTCGCGGACGAGAGTGAAGGTGCGCGTAACTGTCGCCCCGTTCGAGCGCGTCAGCACGCCCGCCTGGTCGATGCTCGCCACCCCCAGGACGGACACCGTCACCTCGGAGCGCGAGGCATTCTCCGAGGTCGCGCTGACGGCGGGCGCCGTGTCCGTGTCGTAGACGAGGATCTCGGTTTCGGGCTGCCAGGAGCGCGCCGAGGCCGCCGTCAGGAACAGGCGCGCGGTCGCGTAGTCGTCCTGGGGTCCCGCGGCGCACGCCAGCAGGAAGTCCGACACGAGGGTCGCGGCATCCGACCCGTCCGAGGGGCCCTCCGCCGAAAACTGGACGCCGCTGCCGTCGCGCGCGGACACGTCGAAGGGCGCGGGCGGCGAGGACGTGGGCAGCGACGCGCAGCCCGCGAGCGCCAGCGCGGCGCACGCGATCAGGGCGAGATGTCTCCTCATTCGTCCTCCCACAGGGCAAGCGGCCGGCTGGCGATCTCGTCTCCGGCGTGCTTGGGCAGGGTCATCAGGAACGAGGCTCCCTTGCCCGGCTCGCCGTAGGCTTGGAGGCGGCCTCCGTGGATCGCCACGTCCTCCGTCGCGATGGCTAGCCCCAGGCCAGTGCCGCCCGTCGTGCGAGCGCGCGCCGTGTCGGCCCGGTAGAAACGGTCGAAGACGTGGTCGGCGACCTCCTGGGTCATGCCCACGCCTCGGTCGCGCACGCGGCAGGCCACGTCAGTGGCGCTAGTGGCCACCGTGATGGTCACCCGGGTCCCGTCCGCGTGCTCGATGGCGTTGACGACGAGGTTGCGGATGACGCGCTCGATGCGCCGCTCGTCGATCTCGGCTGCGGCCCGGGCGGGGGCCACGACCTCGACCGGGACGCCCTGGCGTTGCGCGAGCTCGGCGCAGGCCTCGACGACGCGGGTGACGATCGGGCGCAGGTCGCGTTCCTCCGCGTCCAGGAGCGCGCTGGCGGCGTCGTAGCGCGAGATTTCGAGCAGGTCCGCGAGCATCTGTTCCATGCGTTCGGTCTGATCGTGTAGGAGCTCGGCGGAGCGGCGCGCGTGCGCGGGCAGGTCCTCGCGGTTGTCCCACACGATGTCCTCGGCCATGCGGATGGTGGTCAGCGGAGTGCGTAGCTCGTGGGAGACGTCGGAGACGAAGCGCTGCTGGAGCTTGGCCAGTTCGTCGTAGCGCGAGATTGTGTCCTGCAGGGAGGAGGTCATCGCGTTGAAGGCGCGCCCCAGGGCCGCCATTTCGTCGGCGCCGTGGACCTCGACGCGCACGTCCAGGTCCCCCTCCGCGGCCTTCGTGGCGGCCGAGACGGTCAGGCGCACGGGCAGGAGGAGGCGGTGCAGCAGGGCGAATACGCCGATGGGCAGGGTGACGATGATCGGCAGGGCGGACAGGACGAGGACGCGCAGGACGACGTCGACCTGGCGCTGGTCGGCAGCCAGGGAGTAGAGGATGTAGAGCTCGTGGGTGCCCGCGCGGGGCAGCTGAACCTGTGTGCCCACGAGGATGCCGGGAGAGACCTTGTCGGAGTCGGAGGCCCTGATGCCCACGGACTGCCACTGGGCGCCTCCCTGAGCCACGGCCTCGCGCATCTGGGGCGTGATCAGCCCGCGCATCTGTTCGTCCTCGATCTGGTTGATGCGTAACGAGGGTGTGGAGCCCTCCGAGCGCAGGAGGGCGACGTTGGTCGCGCCGGCGCCGGCGGCCGACGCCTTGAGCGAGGCCAGGGCGCCGCGCGCGGATTCCTGGACCTGGTCGGGGGACGTGGCGGTCGAGGAGGAGAAGACGGATTGGGCCGAGGAGAAGCGCAGCGACGCGTCCGCCAGGATCGCATCCTTGCGGGTTTCGAACATCGAGGAGCGCAGCTGGGAGGCGACGATAATGCCGAAGACGAGGAGGAGCACGAGGGCCGCGAGCGTGATCGCGACGGCGAGCTTGGCCGAGAGGGAATGGCGGATGCGGTGAACGATCTGCGAGGAACGCAGGAACGTCCACGGCCTCGACGAGGCCACGGCCCCGGTGAGGAGACGCAGGGGGTGGTTACGCTCCCGCGCCGGCACGGTAGCCCACTCCGCGGACGGTGACGACCAGTTCGGGTTTTTCCGGGTCGCGTTCGATCTTGGAGCGCAGGCGCTGCACGTGGACGTTCACGAGCCTGGTGTCGGCGGCGTGGCGGTATCCCCACACCTGCTCGAGGAGCTCCTCGCGGGAAAAGACCTTCCAGGGGGAGCGCGCCAGCGTGGCGAGCAGGTCGAATTCGAGGGGGGTCAGCGCGATGACGCGGGCCCCACGTTTGACGATGTGGCCGGCGACGTCGATTGACAGGTCCTGCAGGGTCAGGCCCTCGTCGGCCTGCGCGTCCTCGCGGCCGCGCAGTCGCGCGCGCACGCGGGCGACGAGTTCCTTGGGTTTGAAGGGCTTGGGGACGTAGTCGTCCGCGCCAGCTTCGAGCCCGGTGACGACGTCGGACGTATCAGAGCGGGCGGTCAACATAACGATCGGCACGTCAGAGACGCGACGGATTGCCCGGCACACGTCGAAGCCGTCCATGCCGGGGAGCATAACGTCGAGGAGGACCAGGTCCGGGTTGTTCTCCTGAAACCGAGTCAGCGCCTGTGAACCGTCGGCACAAAAGGCGACGCGAAAGCCCTCATTCTCGAGGACGATGCCGATCATCTCGGCCAGGGCGACGTCGTCGTCGACGACGAGGATGCGCGAACTCATGTCACGATAGTGTCACGAATTCGTCACGGATGCAGGAGATTCGACCGGCGCCGCCGCATTTTTTTACCGACAAGAGGTGTCACCCCATCCGTTGCTATGGCAGGATTGAGACTAGTACAACACCGAGATGCTGGAGGCAATGATGAGTTCGCCGTGGATGTCCCCCGATCCGACCGACTCCGCCCGGGAGCGCTCCAAGCAGTCGAGCGCCCAGCCCGGCTTCGTCGCACCCGGCGCCCAGCCCGGCTTCGTCGCACCCGGCACCCAGCCCACCCAGCCCGGCCAGCCCGGCTTCGTCGCACCCGGCACCCAGCCCGTTTCCCCCCTCCCCTCCCCTCAGAACGGGCAGCCGCGGCCCGATGCGGGACCCGGCGCCTCCGGCTACAGCCAATCGACCTCCTGGGCGTGGGCCGCCAAACCCGGCATCATCGCGCTGCGCCCGCTGACCCTCTCGGATCTGATGAGCGGCTCCTTCGCCGCGCTGCGCCGCAACCCCAAGGTTCTCTTCGGCTACACGATCCTCATCATGGCGATCGTGGCCCTCGTGAACGGCCTGGCCGTTTTCATACCTTTCTACTCGCTCATGTCACTGAGCGAGTCCACGTCTGACCCGCAGGCCTCGTACAGCGACGTCCTCGCATCGTCCTCCCTGTCCCTCATCTCCATGCTCCTGGGCTACGTGGTCCTCTTCCTGGCGACCTTCCTCGGAGCAGCGCTCATCAACGGAGTCTTGTCGGTAACGGTCTCGCAGATGGTGATCGGCACGAAGATCACCTTCGGCCAGGCATGGTCCATGGTCAGGGGCCGCCTCCTGCCAATGATCGGGGCGTCCTTCCTCCTCTTCCTCATCATCGCCATCCCCATGATCCTGTGGGCCGTAGGCTTCCTGGCCATGCTGATCCAAGGCATCGAATCCGATATCGCGTATTCGCTCGCCGGCGTGATGTTCTTGATCGGACTGCCTCTCTTGCTCGCCTTGTACTCGCTGAGCGTGCGTTTCCTGTACGCGCCGATCTGCGCGGTCCTCGAACACAAGGGCCCCATTCAGTCCCTCAAGCGCTCGTGGACCCTGACCTCCGGCGCCTTCTGGATGACGCTCGGCCGCGTGCTCCTCATCGGCGTTGTGTGCGGCGTGATCATCAATATCATCAGCACGCTGATCAGCGTCATCGTCATGGGTGCCGGCTTCGCGTTCCTCAGCTCCGCGTCCTTTGACGACCCCAACACTGCGTGGAGTTTTGTCGTGCTCCTCATCATCACGAGCGCCCTGCAGACCCTTGTCTACAGCCTCGTGTTACCGATCATGTCGGCGTATCAGACGCTCATGTACGTGGACCAGAAGATCCGCAAGGAAAACTTCGCCATCGTCCTCGCGCAGGCAAGCCAGGGTCGGGGGTGACTCACGTGCTCGCGTGCGGCGCTCCCCTGACGCCCGACAACGACGAGGCTCAGTCCTGGCTGAGCGAGGAACTGTCGCGCGCGGAATACAACGCCGACTCGAATCCCATCGCGCGCTTCATCCAGTCCTTCCTCGATGGCCTCTCGAAGGCCACCTCCTGGAGCGGCACCGGCGCACCTCCGATCTCGCTGGTCCTCATCATCCTGGGCATCATCGCGCTCGCGGCCATCATCATCGCACTGATTCTCAACCCGATTCGCCTGCGGTCGCGGGCCTCGCACTCCGTCTTCGAGGAGGAGACCACCGCGGAGGACGTGCGCGCGTCCCTGGACGAGGCCGTGGCGGCCGGGGACTGGAACCTGGCCTACGTGTGGTCCTACCGCCTGCTGGTCCTGGGACTGGACACGGCCGATGTCGTCTCCTCCACGCCCGGCCTGACGGCGAAAGAAGCCGCGGATGCGGCGACGCGACTCGCCACCGAGTACGGTCAACAGCTCGGGCACCACGCCCGCACCTTCGACCGCGTCCGCTACGGTCATTCCTCCGTGTCGCGTGAAGACGTGGACGCGCTGCGCGAACTCGCGCCTCTCGTTGTGCACGCCTGCCAGCGGGCCCAGGAGAACGCATGAAAGCCACGCAGGTCCAGATCGTGAGCCCCACGGCCCGCGAGCGCGTGAGCGCGGCGCGTCCGGCGATCATGATTGTCGTTTTCCTCCTCCTCGTGTGCATCGGGATTGCTTTTCTTCCCCGCGCGGGCTTTGACTCCACGCCCGTCGGCATACGCAACCCCCTGGGGGACGGTGCGCGCGCCCTGGCGCAGGTGCTGGAGCGCCACGGGGTCTCGGTGCGCGAGGTCGGTGCGCGTGAGGCGACGACGGTGGACGAGCACACGACCCTCGTCGTCGTCTTCCCCTCCCGCATGTCACCCTCCGTGCGCGCCGGGATCTCGACGCGAGCCAACGTCGTCTACATCGGGCTCGAGCAGGAATACGGGTCCTCGCCCTCCTACCTGGACGGCCTCACGTCCTCGCGCGCATGGAAGGCACCCGAACGAACCTCGCCGGGGTGTTCCTCCGAGGCGGCCAACCGCGCCCGTTCCCTGACGTCTTCCAACTACACGGTCTCGAACGGCGGCTCCGGTTGGCAGCTGTGCTTCACCGCCGACGGACAGGAATACGCCTACGCGGAGCGTTCCGAGCCCGGCAGGTTCCGCGCCGTCATCCCCGATTCGCTGCGCGTGCGCAACCGCGCGATCCTGGATGAGGGCAACGCCGCGCTCGCCCTCAACGCGATCGGCCGCACCGACAAGGTCGCCTGGTACGTCGTCACCTCCGACGATTCCATGTCGCAGGAAGACCCCGTCCTCACTGAGTCGCCCTACCTGGCCCCCGCCTTCCTCATGGTCATCGGAGCTGTTCTGCTGGCCTCCCTGGCGCGCGGCAAGCGCCTGGGCCCCCTAACACCGGAGCGCCTGCCCATCGAGGTTCCGGCGGCGGAAACCCTCGTTGGTAAGGCGCGACTCATGCGATCCCAGCGCTCCTACGCGCACGCCGCCACGGCCCTGCGCTCCGCCACGGCCTCGCGCATCGCATCCACGCTCGGCGTCGCACACAGCGCCGACCGCGAGGCGCTGGTTCGCGCCATCGAAGCGCGAGGCCTGCCCCCCTCCCGCTACGAGACGCTGCTGTGGGGACCTCCCCCGACCTCCGAAGCGGACCTCGTCCAACTCGCCAACGACCTCGACGCCCTCGAGAAGGAGATACGCCATGACTAGCCCCATGCCCACCCCGCAGTACGGTCCCACCGGGGCCGGCGCAGTCCCTCCCGGCGGGTACGCGCCCCGCGGCGGCGCCAACCTGGCCGCGCCCGCCCAGGGGGCCCCGGCCTCGTTCACTGCCCCCACGGGCGAAGGATGGTCGGGCCGTTCCCTGAGCGAAGCCGAGAAGAACACGCAGGGGGCGCTCCTGGCGCTCAAGGCCGAAATCGGCAAGGCCGTTGTCGGCCAGGACGGGGCGACCACCGGCCTCATCGTGGCCCTCGTCGCGGGCGGGCATGCCCTGCTGGAGGGCGTCCCGGGCGTCGCCAAGACCCTCCTGGTGCGCACCCTCGCGCGAGCCCTCGACGTCGAGATGGCGCGCATCCAGTTCACCCCCGACCTGATGCCCGCCGACATCACCGGCTCGATGGTGTGGGACGCGGGGCGCTCCGAGTTCGTCTTCCGCGAAGGTCCCGTCTTCACGAATCTCCTCCTCGCCGACGAAATCAACCGCACGCCCCCCAAGACGCAGTCCGCGCTCCTGGAGTCCATGGAGGAACACACCGTCTCCATCGACGGCGCGACCCGCGCGCTGCCTGACCCCTTCATGGTGATCGCGACTCAGAACCCCGTCGAATACGAGGGCACCTACCCGCTGCCCGAAGCCCAGCTGGACCGCTTCCTCGTCAAGCTCGAGCTGCCCCTTCCTTCGCGTGAGGCGGAGATCGACATCGTCGCACGCCATCAGGCGGGTTTTAACCCCATGTCCCTGGCCGAGGCCGGCATCCGCCCGGTCGCGGGTGCCGCCGACATCCACGCCGCCGCCGTGGCCGCCTCTCGCGTCGAGATCGCGCCCGCCGTCATGGCCTACCTGGTCGACGTGTGCCGCGCGACGCGCACCTCCCCCGCCGTGCGCCTCGGGGTCTCCCCGCGTGGCGCCACCGCCCTGCTGCGCACCTCGCGCGTCTGGGCGTTCCTGCAGGGCCGAGGCTTCGTCACCCCCGACGACGTCAAGACGATGGCGCCCGTGACGCTCGCGCACCGCCTGGGGCTGCGTGCCGAGGCCAACCTCGAGGGCATCACGGCCACCGACGTCGTCTCGGGCGTCCTCGCGGCGACCCCGGTCCCCCGCTGAGGCCTCCATGATCGTCTCGGCGCGCAGCGCGCTCCTCGTCCTCGTCGGGCTCATCCCGCTCGCGTTCGCCCCCTCGCGGGCCTTCGCGTGGGGCTGGTTTGGCATCATCGTCGCCACCTGCGTGCTCGACGCGCTCGGCGCCCCCTCGCCGCGCACCCTGCGCCTGCGGCGCGAGGTGACCGGCCCGATCCGCGCCGACCAGACGACCACGGCCACCCTGCGCCTGTCCAACACGACGAAGCGGCGCATGAGCCTGGACGTGCGCGACGCGTGGCCGCCCTCCCTGCGCCCCTCGCCGCCGCGCCGACGCGTGTCCATCGGTGGGCGAGGCGCCGAGAAGATCTCCACGACGCTGTCGCCGACGCGCCGCGGAACCCGTCACGCCGACGTGGTCACGATCCGTTCCTGGGGGCCGCTACACCTGGGCGCACGACAGGTATCCATCGCGGCGCCCCTGACGCTGTCGGTCCTGCCCGAGTTCAAGGCGCGCGTCCTGCTGCCCTCGCGCCTGGCCCGACTGCACGAGCTGGAGGGCACCACCCCGACGACGCTGCGCGGGGCCGGAACGGAGTTCGATTCGCTGCGCGCCTATGTCCTGGGCGACGACCCCCGCGACATCGACTGGAGGGCCTCGGCGCGCGCGCCCGAACTCATGGTGCGCCAGTGGCGTCCCGAACGCGACCGCCACGTCGTCATCGTCGTGGACTGCGGGCGTGCCGCGTCGGCGCTGCTGGGCGCCCCCGAGCGCATGGAGGTGGATTCCATCGCCCTGGGCTGCGCGCCGCGCCTGGACTCCTCTATCGAGACGGCGTTCCTCCTCGCTGCGCTCGCCGACCGCGCGGGCGACAAGGTCCACGTCCTGGCAGTGGACTCACACGTTCGTGCCCGCGTTTCCGGAGTGCGCGGCCCGAAGATCATCGAGACGCTCGCTCGCACCTTCACGGACATCTCCGCGCGCCTGGACGTGACCGACTGGTCGCAGGTCGCGGCCACCGTCGAGCAGACGGTGCACCATTCGGCCTTCGTCGTTATCGCCACGAAGATCCCACCCGCGGGCATGGAGACAGAGTTCACGGATGCCCTGTCGCGCCTGACCGAGCGTCACACGGTGCTCGTGGCCTCGGCGACGGACCCGGACGAGCTGCGCGCGCGCCGTGGCCGCGCGGACGCCGAGGAGGTCTTTTTGGCGGCCTCAGCAGCCCTCTCCCAGCGCGCGGACGAGGCCGGGGCGGCCGACGTGCGCCTCGCCGGCGCCCTCACGCTCCAGGCCTCCGCCGACCTGCTGCCCGCCCGCACGGCTGATCGCTACATCGAGCTGAAGAAGAGCGGGCGCCTCTAGCGGGCGCCTCTAGCGGGCGAGCGGGGACCTAGCCGGAGACCGGCTGATAGTAGCCGGCGTCGGTGCCGACGTCGGAGCTTAGCCCGGCCCGATCGGCGCGGTGCCCGAGGAGGAGGATGTAGGCCCAGGCCGCCGCCGTCAGGAGGAGGCCGAGGGAAATCTTGAGGGCGTCGGGCAGCTCGGAGGGCGTCACGAAGCCCTCCAGGAATCCGCTACCCGCCAGCAGGATCGCGCACCCCACCGCCACGGTCATCGCGGCTCGCGCCGCCTGCCCGACGGCCTGGAAGCGCGACGCGGGGCCCGGGACCAGGAACGCCCAGAAGATCCGCAGCCCGGCCGCGATCGAGATGAACACCGCGGTCAGCTCGGGCACGCCGTGGGGCAGGATGAAGCGGAAGAAGTGCCACGCGCCCCCATAGGTGATGACGACCGCGGCGGAGGTCCCCAGTGAGACCGCGTTGTCCCACAGTATTTTGAGGGGGAAGAAGCCGGTGATGCCGGTTCCGATGCTGATCAGGGTGATCCAGGCGTTGTTCGCCCACACGGACACGCCGAATTCCGCGTGCGTGTCCTGGCTGTAATACTCGACGAACTCGGACTGCGCGTAGGTGCGTAGCCTCTCGGGGCTGCCCAGCTCGTTCATGGCCTCGGGGGTTGTCATCATGTAGTGGGCCTGGATCGCGCACAGCGCGATGAAGACGGCCATCACCCCCAGGATCACCCAGCGGATGCGGTACAGGGCCAGCGGCAGGGAGACGACGAAGAAGCGGGCGATGACGGCGCCCGTGAGGCCGCCGGTGCCCGCCAGGCGCCCGCGCGCGGCCGACAGGATGCGCGAGAGTTCGGCGATGACGTCGGGGTCGGGACTCACCGTGCGCACGCGCGCCAGGTCCGTGGTAGCGCTGCGGTAGAGGCGGTCGAGCTCGTCGATGTCCTCGCCACTCAGTACGCGGGCGCGCGTGAGCTCATCGAGACGTTTCCACTGGTTTTTTCCGCTTACCCGCAGCACATCGATGTCCATTGGACTAGCGTGTCACATATGAGCGCGCAACGCATCGAGTCGAGCGACTTTCAGGATGATTACGTCCGCACTGGCGAGGCGGTGAGTCTTGACGTCTCCCCCGCGTCTCCGATGGAGAGGATCGCCTCCGCCACGATCGACGGGACGACGTATGTGGGCGCCATGTTCATCCTCATCTTGATCGCGACCAAGACCTGGTCGGGCGACTCAGAATCGGCTCTGCGCATCTTCATCATTGCCCTCACCTCTTCCACCTTGTTCTTCGTCCCCTTCGCGGTCGAGGTTGCCACCGGCGGGCGTTCGCTGGGCAAGTGGGCGATGAACCTGCGCGTCGTGCGCGACGACGGTGGCCCCATCACGGCGCGCCACAGTGCGGTTCGTGTCGGGGTGGGGATCGTGGAAAACTGGTTGTCCCTCGGAGCCATCGCCCTCGCGTCGGAGTTTTTGAGTTCCAAGGGCAAGCGTCTGGGTGACCTGGCCGCCGGGACGATGGTGTGTTCGCAGGGCTCCGCTGTCTTCTATCCGCCGCTCGTGATGCCCCCGGGGCTTGAGGTGTGGGCTGCCACTGCGACGATCCTGCCCCTGGATGATGAGCTCGTCGCCGAGGCTCGCGCGTTCTTGGGCACGAACCGCTCCCTGAACAGGGCGCTGAGGATCCAGGTCGCGACCTCACTGGCGGATCGCCTCTCCCGGCGCGTGCAGACTCCCCTGCCCGAGGGGCTTCACCCTGAGCTCGTGATTGCCGCCGTACTGGTGGCACGCAGGGATCGGGAGTGGTGGCGCGAGATCGAGCGGCGTCACCGGGGCGCGCAACGCTTCCACGAGGCGACCAAGCCCCGCTTCGGCCTGTAGCGCTCAGTCCCGGCCGGCCCCCTCCTCGCCGTCGACGACGGTGAATTGGGCGCGCCGACGCGCATACGGGCTGGAGGGATCCAGGGGGCTGGAGGTGTCGGGGTTTCCCACGGAGCGCGCCGAAGCGTAGGGCCCGGTGCGTGGGGTGCGCGCGTTTGGGGCCGAGGCCGGGGCCTGCTGGGCTTCTTGGGCGACCCTTCGGACGGCATCGACCAGAGCAGCGAGGTCATCGCCCGAGGGCGGGGCGGGCTCGAAGGTGGTGGCCAGGCGCACGACCTGCCAGCCCAGGGGCGCCTTCAGGTTCTGGGCATGTTCGTCGCACAGGTCGTAGGAGTTGGGGTCCGCGACGGTGGCGAGGGGGCCGACGACGACCGTGGAGTCACGGTAGTCGTAGGTGAGGGTGGCGACGGCGACGGCGGAGCAGCCGGGCTTCGAGCAGTGTCGTTGGGCAATCACGCCCCTAAGAGTACGACACTCTGTGCCCGCATCGCGCGCTCCAGCACGCCGTGGTCCTACGCTGGTGGGGTGTGTGCGAGCCGACGCTATGTTTCGAGCCGCGACCGGCACGGTCGCGGTCCTCGCGGTCCCCTCTTTTTCCCGGGGACCCCTGCCTGGCGCACGCGCCGGGAGGACTTTGATCTGATGGTCGGCGAGCTCGTGTCGGAGCTGATCGGGCGCTGGCCGCAGGTCGCGACGATCGAGTTCGCGGTCGAGGACGTTCCCCCGTCGAATCCCGCGTCCTGGGAGTCTCACAACGTCGTCGTGGCCCGCATTTTTCCGGCGGATCGACGCCGGGGTTTGCGTGACCGAATCGTCGTGTATCGCCTGCCCATTACGCTGCGCTGTCCGCTCGAGGAGGTGGGTGTGGTGACCCGCCGGGTCCTGGTGGAGCGGATCAGTCACATCCTGGCGCTGCCGCCCGACGAGATTGACGACGCGATGCGCTGAGGCGCTGGCGCCGCGGGCCTCGCCAGTGGCCCCGTCGGTTCCCCGTCGCGCGGGCCTCGCTAGGAGGGGCGCGGACCTGGTCAGTTGTTGGTGCGGATGGATCCGTGCACCGCGCTGATGCCTTCGGTGCCCACGTTCCAGGTCGTGCTCATGCGCCCGACTGCCGTGTCGGCGGAGACGACGACGGCGGCCTGGATGGGGGAATCGGCGTTGATCTGAGCGGCTTCCTCGGGCAGCTCGACGAGAGTGGGCACTCCGGGGGCAATCGACACGGTGCGTCCGCCAACGGTCACCGTGACGGCGCCGGGGGTGGAGGGGCTGGTGCCGGTGGACTGGGCGGCGCCCCGGTCTCCGGACTGCGCGCTCGTGGCCGCGGGTGAGGGGGAGGCCCAGATGTTCGGGGTCGCCGTGGGCGCGGGTGTGCCGGACTGCTCGTCGCCGTCCTGCCGGGAGGCCTCGGCACCGGTGGCTGGCGCGTAGAGCAGCAGGCTGGCGCGCGTCGCGCTCACCCCGGAGTCCGTCGCCACCGAGGTGTCGCGGATCGGCGAGGTGGACAGCACCTGCGTCGCCATGGACTCCAGGGTGCGCCGACCGGGGATGTCGGCCTGCGTGAGCGAGGTGGCGGGCGCAGCATTGGAGCGCATGACCCATGCGTTCGCGCGCTCGGCCCACGGGGCGCCCAGCGTGATCGTGGTCGTCTGCGCGACGATCTCCCGGTCGGAGGAAACGATGAGGGCGATCGGCGTGGAGTCCTTGGAGGCGCCGTCCAGGGGCATCTCGAGGGTGCTGCCCTGGGCCACCGTCGCCTGCCCGCCGCCGAGGGGGTGAACGCCGTCGGAGTCCGCGACGGACACGGCGACGTGCGCCTCGCCCGAGGGGGCGAGAAGGCGCAGCAGGGAGGTACCCGAGGGGTCGACACCGAGGATCGTCTGGGTGGTCGCCGGGACGACCGCCGAGGCGAGCGTCGTGCCCTGGGGGATCTCGCCGTTCATGAGCGAGGCTTGGGCCCAGGCGGCGACGCCTCCCCCGTCGGCCTGCACGTGGACCGCGAGGGAACCTTCGTCGGGGAACCATCCGGCCAGCAGCACGGACACGGTCGTCCCGGCGGCGACGGTCACCTGACGCGGGGAGGCGTTGATGGGGCCGGTCGCTCCGTACCCATCGACGCTGACGACCGAGGCTGTGGGGCCGGGGTTGGACAGGATCAGGACCATGTCGGCGCCGGAGGTGGTGGCGCCCACGGCGATCCACTGGGAGGTACGCGGGGCTGCGCAGCCGACGGCGCTGAGCCCGGCGAGTTCACCGCCGCCCTGCCCCGCGAGGGTCAGCGCGGTCGGGATGACGCCGCCGACGCCGGTCACCGAGGCCGGAGCCGGGCTGATCGGGGTGCGTGACAGGGAGGACCATGTGGTCGCGGCCGCGACGTTCGTCGTGTTGAAGGGGTCGACGAGGCCGGTGGGGCAGGCGAGCTGGACCTGCGAGGGGTGGGCGCTCTGATCACTGCCCTCGACACTCGCGGGAGCGGAGTCGATCAACAGGGACCCAGAGGCGAGCACCGTGGCCCCGAGCCCGGCGAGCGCGATGGCACCCAGGGAGGCAATCCGGTGCACGTTCATCTCTTCCTCCACGCGGATAGTGCGCTGGCCGCTGCGATGACCAGGCTGATGCCTGAGGCGATGCGCCAGGGGATGATCCACCAGGCGTCGTAGCTGACGGTGAGGTGACCGGCGGCGGGCATGTCGAAGGCCTGCGCCCACCCGTCGACCGGGTCGGCGGCCGCGAGGGGGACTCCGTCGACGAAGGCTCGCCAGCCCGAGTCGGCGCGTTCGGCCAGGACGAGGGTACCGATGGCGTTGACGTCGCCGTCGACGCGCAGCTGGGAGGCGCCCACGGGGCTGGTGACGCCCGCGGGGGATTCGACGCGCACGCGCGAGGGCGTGGTCGCGTCCGGGCGCACGCGCCACACCGTCCCGGAGTTGGTGTCGCCGACCTTCTCCAGGCCGGCCGCACGGTCGAGGCCGAAGGCGAGGGCCTGGGCGCCGCTGGCGCCAAGGGGAACCAGGATCGTGTCGACGCCGTGGGCGGCGAGGGCGTCCACGGTGGCGTCATCGGGGTAGACGACGAGCGTGTAGGCCGCCTGCGCGAGCGAGGCCGTGGCCGGGTCGCTCACCGTGCCCGTGGCCGCACTGCGGCGGGCCCGGGCGAGGGCGAGGGCGCGCACGGAGGGCGAGGCATCCGTCAGGGACTGACCGGCGCCGCGCCACAGGGAGGCGTCGACGGTGCCGTTGGCGGGGTCTCCGTCCAGGACGAGGATGCGTCCGGCGCGAGGCGAACGCTGGGCCTGGGAGGCGACGGCGGAGACGATGGGCGTCCCCACGGGCGAGACCGTCTCGCGCTGGGCGAGCACGTAGGTCGGGGTCTGGGAGGCGTCCCCGCGTGCCGCGAAGGCTGCCGCGGACTGCGTGGCGCCCACCGCGAGGAGGGCGAGCGCGCCGAGGACCCCGGCGGCGCGCAGCGCGAGGGATCGGGGGCCGTCCCACGCGGCCACGGCCTCGTCGGTCGTGACCGGCGCGCCGACGCGAGCCGCGCACAGGAGCAGGAGGCCGTAGGACAGGGACAGGGCCGGGGACGTCCAGGCCGAGGCCACCCAGGCGCCGTCGAGGCCCACGCCGACGTGCGAGGCCGCCCACCCGGCTGCCGCGGCCACGAGCGCGCCGCACGCGAGGGCGCCGAGGGAGCGCGACCGGTGGCGCGCGAGCGCCAGGACGGCGAGGAGGACGCTCCCGGCGCCAAGGGCTCCCAGCACGGTCCCCTCAAGGACGCTGCGGGGGGCGGCCGGCATGCCGAGAAGGGCCATCCACGAGGAGGCGCGCGTGTAGGCGTGCACGCCACCGGTCGTGGAGGCGAGGGCAGGCCACGCCGAGGGGCGGGCGAGGATGGAGACGTAGGTGGGGGCGCACACGAGCGCGGCGGGAAGCGCGACGAGGGCGCGCCGACGCGAACGCCACACGAGCGCGATGAGGCTCGCCGCCACGGCGATGGGCGCGCAGCATCCGAGAACGAGAACCGCCAGGGCCGCGCAGCCGGCGTTCACGCCGCGCGGGCACACGGGGGCGCTGGTGACGCCGGAGGCGCCGTCCACGAGCAGGGGGCGGGCCTCGGGCGCGCAGTAGGCGGCCAGGACCGGCAGGGCCACATGTGCGAGTACGCCGGCCAGGACGCCGTGCATCGCGCTCACGAGGAGGGCGGGTGCGAGCGCCCAGGCCAGCGAGAGCAGAAATCGGACCCGCAGCGAGGAGGTCAGGGAGCGGGTGGGCACCCACGCGACCATCGCGGCCAAGGGCGAGGAAGCGACGAGGAGGAAGGTCGCGACCGCGCCGGGCGTGATGCCCAGGGGCGCCGCGGGGGCGCTGAGCAGGGCCAGGAGGATCGTCAGGGGGTCGGCGCCCCCGGCGTAGCCGTCGCCGCCCGGGATCCATCCGGACCACGCGGCGTTCCACAGCTCGGTCCACGAGGCGGGCGCAGAGACCCACGCGCCGCCGACGAGTCCGGAGCTCGACCCCCACCACTGGAGGGCCGCGAGAAGAGAGGTCAGGACGAGGAGACCGACGGCGGCGGACGCCGACCGAAGACGGTAGCGCCGCATCGAGGCGACGATGAGCGGGTCGATGCGTTCGCCGTGTTCATCCTCGTCGACGTGGGCTGGTTCTTTGCGCAGCGACGCGGGCGTCACCTCGAGAGAACGCAGCGCGGAGCGCGGAACGGTGCGGCTCTTGGCGGCCCGTGCGCGCCCGGCGAGCAGGCGCGGGGTCGCGCCCATCAGCGAGAGCAGCGCGGCGATCTCCGGCACGGCCAGGGAGGACCGGCCGGTGACGATGCGTCCGAGGGCACGGGCGGGGGTCCACACGAGGAGCCAGGCCGCCAGGAAGGGCAGGACGAGCGCCGGAGTGGCCTTGCACCAGTTGTATAGCTGCGCGAAGCGGCGCCGACGGAAGGACTTGGCCTGTTCGGCCTCACGGAGGGCGTCCGCCTCGGCGGGGTCGGCCGACGCGGTAGTATCCGGGGCGGCGCCGGCCTCGAGCGCGGGGGTGAGGGAGGCGCGGGCGTGACGCACGCGGGCGCGCGGGGCGACGATGACGCGGTAGCCGGCGAGGTGGAGGCGCCGTCCCATGTCGAGGCCGTCGCCGAAGGGTCCGAGGGCGGGGTCGAAGCCGTCGACGTCCCGGTAGGCCTCGGCGCGCAGGAGCATGCCGACGGTTCCGACGCCGAGTACGTCGGTCGTGCCGTCGTACTGGCCCTGGTCGATTTCCTCCTCGCCGATGCGCTCGAGGCGACGGGCGCTGGAGGTCGCGAAGATGCCGAGTTCGAGGAGACGCTGCCCGTCCCAGCTCAGCTGTTTAACTCCGACCGCGCCGACTGTTTTGCCGACGGCGGCGGCCTGGACGAGTTCGCTCAGGCACTCGGGCTCGGGCGCACAGTCGTCGTGGAGAATCCACCACCACTGGGCGGAGGCGAAGGGAGCACCCTGGGCCTGCGCGCGGCGAATGGCGTCTCCAAGGGTGCGCGCGCGGCCCACGCGCACGAGCTCGGCTCCGGCGGGGACGCGGTCGGCGGGGAAGGGGGTGACGTGGCGCCCGGCGACGTCAATGATGGTAAGGGAGTCCGGGGCCATCGATTGAGCATCGATGGCCCGAAGAACGGACTGGGTGAGCGGCGCGTCACCCCGGGTGACGAGGATGGCGCCGACGGAGCGCGACGTGGGAATCAACCGGCCATACGGCGCAGGCGCCGCCTCTCACGCTCGGACATGCCACCCCAGATACCGAAACGCTCATCGTTGGCGAGCGCGTACTCGAGGCAATCCTCGCGCACCTGGCATGCCTGACAAACAGCCTTGGCCTCGCGAGTGGAGCCGCCCTTTTCGGGGAAAAATGCTTCGGGATCCGTCTGCGCGCACAGTGCGTGCTGCTGCCACGCAAGGGGGCCGTCAACGCGGGCGTACAGCGCCGCATCGGCGTCCTCGGACCACTCGAGGGGTCCGTCACCGAAGATGTTCCACATGCGGAAGACTCCTTATAACGAATCGATCAATACGAGAATTACACGCGTGTCATTGCAGGAAGTCAAGCGGTTTCGCGTTATTGAGACCTTTAGAGTAGCACCTGACCCACCGGTAGATCCTTACAGTTTTGTAATGACTTCACAGTTACCCGGTACTTGGAAAGCCTGGGACCTTCGATATACTCACGACTATGAGCGACTTTGCAACAAATAATATGACGAGGCTCACTACCCTTGTCAGCATGATTAACGGATGGTCAGGACCCGCCCTCACCCAGTACGGACAGGAACGAGTCGAGCTGGGAGGACCCGTGGTCAGCAGATGGCTCTCCAAGATCGCCAATTACCTGACAAACGAGCTCGCCGCTGACCTCTTCGGCTCCGACGAACCGGCACCAACTCGCATCTACACGTCCCTTCAACCCTGGCAGGACGCGCTCTGGCAGATCGCCGCGCGCGCGATGGGATGGGAGCCCCTCGACACGCGACGGCCCCTGCCCGGCGATCTATTTGTGACAAATTCTCTGGGGTCCCAGGCACGCGACGCGCTGGCGGCCGGCGCCCACGTGCTCGCCCAGCCCCGCGCCTACCTGTCCTTCGCCTGGGACGCGCAGCTCGACGGGGCCGTGGACGCGCTGGCCGAGATCGCCACGGCACCCGACGCCCTCATCGTGGACACCCCCGACCTCCTGGCCAGCGCGCGGGACGAGGCCCTGGCGGGGCTACGCGCCCCAGAGGGAGTCAGCGGGTCGCGAGTCGCGCTCCTGTGGGAGGGACGCACCGGGGCAGGGCAAGTGCTCGACCAGTGGATGCGAGGGCGCAGCGTGGTCCTCATCGACCCCCACGTTGTTTCGCCGGAGCGCCTCCCCCAGATCCTGGCGACGGAGGCCGCGGACGCGGGGCTGGTCACTTACGCCCGCTAGCGGCTACCAGACGCGCAGGACGCGCGCGGCCGCGAGCTTGAGTCCCTCGAGGCGGTCGCGCCTGATCTGCGACCAGCGACGGGCAAAGCGCAGGCGGGCCCACTGCCCGTCGGCCTCAAGCTCGCGCAGGATCGCCGCGAGCTCGATGCGGCGCGGCGCGTCGAAGGTCCCCACGGCCAGGGCGGCGCGGCCCGTGCGGATGAACTGGTCGCGATAGAAGCCGTTGCGCAGCTTCTCCATGCGCGCGTCGCGAGCGCCCGCACCCGAATTGGCGCCCTGCACGTTGCCGCCGTGCTGGCGGTACTCCAGGGTTGGCTCCTCGCCGATCACCCAGGTCAGGCCGATCGCGCGCGCAAGGGCGTACACGTACCAGTCGTGCACGCCGATCTGGCTGTAGTCGAGCCGCGCGAGCACGCCGACGAGCGAGCGGTGCGCCTGCGGAGAAAACACGTATGTGGAGCCGGGCCCGGCCGCCTCGAAGAGGAAGTCCCAGTCGCGCTGCGGCTGCGACTTGCGGATCAGGCGGCGCTCCCCCACTCCACCGCCGGGCAGCGACTCGAAAGAAGTCACGTTGGAGGAGACGACATCCGCCCCCGTGGCAGCCATGAGGGCGAGCTGGGTGGCCAGCTTGTCCTCGTGCCAGACGTCGTCCTGGTCGGTGAAGGCGACGAAGGACCCGTCGAAGGGATGCGTCGTGAAGAGGTGCAGGAAGTTACCCGTCACGCCGGGGGCACCGTCGCGCTGAGGCAACACGGTGATGCGCGGGTCGGCCGCGGCGCGCTCTTCCAGGTGGGAGCGCGTCGCGTCCGTCGACGCGTCATCGGAGACGACGAGGGACACGTCCACGCCCACCTGGGCGAGCACGGAGTCCACCTGTTCGTCGAGCCACGCCCCGCCCTCGGCCATCCCGTTGTAGGTGGCCATGAGGACGGTGACGCGGGGGCGAGGCTGACCGTCGTCTCGGGTCACGCTACCCAAGGACTCAGTGCCCTTCGGCGGCGTACTTCGCCTCGACGGCCTCCTTGAGGGGAGCCCACCAGGCCTCGTTCTCGGTGTACCAGGCGATGGTGTCGGCCAGGCCGTCACGGAAGTTCGTGAAGCGCGGCTCCCAGCCGAGCTCGGTGACCAGCTTCGAGTTGTCGATCGCGTAGCGCAGGTCGTGGCCCGGGCGGTCGGTCACGTGATCGAAGTCGTCGGGGGCGTAGCCCATGAGCTCGTTGAGGATGGCGACGACGTCGCGGTTGTTCGTCTCGCCGTTCGCGCCGATCAGGTAGGTCTCGCCGATGCGGCCCTTCATGAGGATATCCCACACGGCCGTGTTGTGGTCGCGCACGTGGATCCAGTCGCGCACGTTCAGGCCGTCGCCGTACAGGCGGGGGCGCACGCCGCGCAGGCGGTTCGTGATCATGCGGGGGATGAACTTCTCGATGTGCTGGTAGGGACCGTAGTTGTTCGAGCAGTTCGAAATCGTGGCCTCCACGCCGAAAGAACGCACCCACGCGCGCACCAGCAGGTCCGAACCCGCCTTGGACGAGGAGTAGGGCGAGGAAGGGTTGTAGGGCGTGGTGGGCGTGAACTTCGCGGGATCGTCCAGCTCGAGATCGCCGTAGACCTCGTCCGTGGAGATGTGGTGGAAGCGCACCTTGTGGCGGCGCACGGCCTCCAGCAAGGTGAAGGTGCCCACCAGGTTCGTCTGAATGAAGGGCGAGGGGTCCAGCAGCGAGTTGTCGTTATGCGACTCGGCTGCGAAGTGAACAACAGCGTCCGCGCCGGCGACGACGCCGTCGACGAGGTCGGCGTCCGCGATGTCGCCCTCGACGACGCTCAGGCGCGCGGCCTGATCGGCGGGGATGTCAGTCAGGGAGGCGCGGTTGCCCGCGTAGGTGAACTTGTCCAGGACGACGACGTCAACGTCCGGATGGTCCTCCAGCAGCGTGTGAACGAAATTCGCTCCGATGAAGCCGGCGCCGCCGGTCACAACGATCTTCATGGGTATTCTCCTTTGCGCGCCCGTGGGCGTCCGAGGGTGGTTTTCACCGGTTTCCTGCCCACCATTATGCCGCACATTCACGGCAAACCCGACCCGCGACCCCCGCAGCCTCGTCGGATACGTCACTATTCGCCACGCACGAGGTCCCACTACTGCCGCACCGCGCTGCTACATTGGACGCATCCCCAACGAATAAGGACTCTTCGTGACTCGTTTCGCCCCCGCGGCTCTCCTCCTCGCGATGTGCGCACTGGCCACGGCCTCGTGCCAGGTCACCGACTCCGCCCAGTCCGACCAGTCGGTGCCCGTGACGTCCGTATCCCCGGGAGACCCCGGACAGCCGGCGAACTCCTCCATGCCGACCCTGCGCGCGGCCTCCCCCGGCTGCGCCGCCATGGACGCCGTTTTCACTGAGGCCCTGGCCTCCTCCGAAACCGGGCAGGCGTACTCCACGGTCGCGTCGCGGCGCGCCGGAGAAACCACCGCCGACGAGCGCCACCACGCGTGGGAGGCCTTCGCGGCGACCCTGCGCAACGACTACGCCACGCAGCTCAGCGCCGCGGCGACCGACGACACCGCGCGCGAAGCCCTGGCCGCCCTCAACGTCTACGTGGACCGCAACGCCGCCCTTGACTCGGGCGCCATCCCCGAATACGCCGACCAGGCCGCCGCCCAGGAGGCCCTCAAGCGCGGCGAGAAGCCGGAGACGAACCCCGCCTACGAGCAGGCCCTCGCCGAGGCCACGAGCGCCCACGCAACCCTGACGACCTGCATGCCCCACTGGCCGGTCGTCTTCTAACCCGACCACGGCCTCACGGCGGCCGAAGTGGCGGCGACTCGTGTAAATTATGGGTATCCGTCCGAAACAGATTGGTTCACTCCATGGCACGCGCGCTCGCCGACCACCTTGCTCCCCTGCGGGATCGTTTCGTCGCCTCGGCGGCCCGACCGCTCGCCCTCATCATCGTCGTGCTCGGCGTCCTCGCCGTCAGCGCGGGATGGGTCTTCGCCTCGCCCCCGGGTGCTTCCCCCGACGACGACTACCACCTGGTCTCCTCGTGGTGTCCGCGCCCCGCCACCTCCTCGTGCGCGACGACCACGATCGACGGCAATCTGTACGTCATGGCACCCGTGACCACGTCGCATGCGCCGTGCGAAGCATTCAAGGCTGACAAGTCGCACGCCTGCATCTACGAGTATTCGGACGACACCATGTTTCCGACAGACCGCTACAACGACGGTCAATACCCCTACGGCTTCTACCAGTTCCACCATCTCTTCACCGGACACAACGTCGAGCACTCGGTGTGGGTCATGCGTGCCATCAACGCCGGGATCGCCATCATCCTCATGGGGGCGATCGCTGCCCTGTCGCGCCGGTCCGTGCGTTTCAGCGTGCTCTTAGCAGCCCTGGTGTCGTGGACGCCGATCGGCCTGTACTTTATTGCCTCCAACAACCCCTCGTCGTGGGCGATCACCGGCGTGTTCTGCTACGGCGCGGCCCTCTACTCGGCCCTCAACGCGCAGGGGTGGCGACGCTGGGCTCTCCTCGGCGCGGCCGCCTTCGCGGCGCTGCTGTGCTACGGGTCCCGAGGCGACGCTGCCTTCTACGTCTTCGTTGCCTCCCTGGGAATCCTGATTCTGGCGGCCACGCGCCGTCACCTGCCCGAGATCGGAATCGCGACCGTCCTGAGCATCATCGGCGTGTGGTGCATGCTCGGGTCGGGCCAGTCCGAACATATCGCCCAGTCTGATGCGTCCGTGACCCTGCGCGAGCGCATCGATATCGCGATCATGAACATCCGCTACCTGCCCGAGTACTTCGCCGGATTCGTTGGCCTGGACTCGGGACCCGGCTGGCGCGATACCCACCTGCCCGGCTACACGACGATCATCGGGCTCCTCGTTCTGGGTGCGGTGATCTTCTTCGGCGCGCGCGCGATGAGCTGGCGCAAGGCCCTGGCCGCCTTCATGGTCTTCGGCGCGATGGCCGGCATCCCCCTCCTGATCGCGACCCCGCCCACGTTCCCCAACCTCGGCGGCTACCACTCGCGCTACGCACTGCCCCTGCTCGGCATCTGGCTGGTCATCTGGCTCGCCTCGAGCCGTAAGAACTCCTCGATCACGAAGGGGCAGCTGACGATCTTCGTCTTCTTCATGAGCGTCGTCGATGCCGTCGCGATGCACACGACGATCGCTCGCTACGTCAGCGGACTCCTGTACATCCCACACCTGGGTTGGATTGCGCCGGGCAACCTGAACGGCAACATCCAATGGTGGTGGGCGGGCGCGCCGATCACCCCGATGACCTTGTGGATCATCGCGACGGCCGGATACACCCTGGCGCTGATCGCGGGCTCCTACCTGATCGGCCCGCGGGTGCGTGACGCCGAGGAAGCGGACGCCCCCACCGTCCACGCGGCCATCGCGCCGCCTGCGGAGCCTCTGCCTGAGCCCGCCACCACCGCCGTCCGCGAGAAGGAAGAAACAGAATGAGCGCCACAGTCACCGTCGTCGTCCGCACGCGCAATCGCCCGGCGATGCTCACCCGAGCCCTGGGCTCGATCGGATCGCAGACCTTCACGGACTACGAGGTCGTCATCGTCAACGACGCCGGCGACGAGGCCGAGGTCGCCTCGGTGGTCGACGCCCAGGACGCGGAGCTGCGCGCCAAGATTCAGGTGGTCACCAACGCGGTGTCGAAGGGCCGCGAGGCTGCCCTCGACTGCGGCCTGCAGGCTTCGCATAACCGCTACTACGCGGTCCACGACGACGACGATTCCTGGCACCCGGAATTCCTGGCTCGCACGGTCGCCTACCTGGACGAGCATCCCGACGCCGGGGGCGTCGCGACGCGCTGCGAGATCATCCGCGAGCGCGTGCGTGCGGACGGGACCTGCACTGAGATCGAGCGCGAGGTCCTGTCGACGGACATGTACGGCCTCTCCCTCGTGGACATGATGGTGGAGAACTACACGCCGCCGATCTCTCAGCTGATCCGCCGCGAGGTCGCCGATCGCGTGGGTCACTGGGATGGTTCCCTGCAGACGCAGGCGGATTGGGATTTCAACCTGCGTCTGCTCGCGGATTCCCCCGTCGGTTTCATTGATGAGGGGCCTTTGGCCTTCTGGCATCACCGTGACACGCTGGATCCGTCGCTGGGCAATTCGATCGTGACGGACGCGTATCTGCACACGTGGGACAACCTGCATATCCGTGATCGTTACCTGCGTGCCATGCTGGCGACGGAGGATCCGTCGTCTCCGCACCTGGGCCAGGCGTTGCTCACCGCGGAGTATTACCGGCGCACGCGCGAGGAGCTCTTGCGGGTGGATTCCGGGATGCATTCCTCGCTGAACCTGGTCCACGTTAACCTGCTGAACACGATGAAGGCCCTGCATCAAGAGGTGCACGAGCTGCGTGAGGAGGTGGCTGCCCTGCGTCAGGAGCTGGAGGATAAGCCGACGCTCGGGGAGTCGCTGCGCAGCGCGGCGACGGCCCCCACGCGCGCGGCGCGGCGCCTCTTCAAGCGCGGATAGGGTATTCGTCGGGCGCGAGCGCGAGCCTGCCTCCCTCGTCCCCGGGTCGGCCCCGCTTCGGGGCCGACCCGTTTGCGTGGTGTCCCTACGGGAGGGGACGCACGACGTCGGGGGTCATGTTGGCCCACCCGTAGCTGGCGGTGATGTGGTCCATGCGCGCGGGGCGGCCCATCCAGTCGGTGTGGACGATCATGTCGTCGCCCAGGTAGATGGACACGTGCGTGACGACGCCGCCGCTCCTGTAGAAGATGAGGTCTCCGCGCTGGCGCTGGGCGAGCGGCACGTGCTGGAAGTATGGGTAGGCGTAGAGTTCCTGGGACGTGCGGTAGTCGGGCCACCCGTGCTTGATGACGGTGATGGGCTGGGGGTCGAGACCCGCGGCGTACAGGGATTGGAGGACGAGGCCGGAGCAGTCGAATCCGAGGTCGTAGGGGCCGGCGCCTCCCCACGTGTAGGACGAGCCGGTCTGGTTCCACGCGTATCCGATGAGCGCTTCGATGCGCTCTGAGCGTGTGGCGGTCAGGGGCAGCGGGCTGGCCTGGTACTGGTCGACGGTCCAGGGGTATCCGGTGTCCATGGCGTCCCAGGTGGCGCGGTCGACGACTCCGGTCGGGCTCAGGCCCGCGCGTCGCTGGAAGTTTGTGACGGCGGAGACGAAGGCGGCGTCGACGCTGGCGAGCTTGGTGGCGTGCCACAGGCCGAGGCGCTGCTGCACGATGCGGACCTTGACGCCGTTCATGCCCCATGTCAGGGTGTTGGTCTGGTCTCCGAGCCCGGTGATGTGGTCGGTGGGCTGGAGGTAGCCGGCCGGCGCCTCGTACCCGAGCCACGCGCCCGAGGCGTTGAACTCGTAGCGGCGCCCGCCCAGTTCGAGCGGGGTGGTGCGCATGATGCCGCTATCGGGGTCAAGGTAGTACCACTCTCCCCCGTCCTTCAGCCATCCGCCGATCTGGGCGCCGCTGGGGGCGAAGTAGTGCCAGCCGTCGGCCAGACGCGCCCACCCGGTACGCATCGCACCCGAGGAGTCCATGCAGTACCAGGTACCGTCCACGCCCACCATGCCGGTCGCCATGACGCCCGTGTTCGGATCGAGGTAGTACCACGCTCCCCCGTCCTTCAGCCACCCGCCGATCTGGGCGCCGCTGGGGGCGAAGTAGTGCCAGCCGTCGGCCAGACGCGCCCACCCGGTGCGCATCGCACCCGAGGAGTCCATGCAGTACCAGGTACCGTCCACGCCCACCATGCCGGTCGCCATGACGCCCGTGTTCGGATCGAGGTAATACCACGCTCCCCCGTCCTTCAACCACCCGCCGATGAGGGTCCCGGTGGGCGCCAGGTAGTACCAGTGGCCGCCGTCGCGCAGCCATCCGGTGGCCATGTAGCCGCGTTGATCGAAGAAGTAGCGCGAGCCGGCGATGCGCGCCCAGCTGCCCGCCGGGTAGGTGCCGTCGTGGCGGCGCCACCACCAGCCGATTGAGTCGCGCAGCCACGCTCCTTGTCCCGTCTCGTCGGCGGCGCCAACGGTCGGGGGTTCGTTCGCCACCGACGAGGCCTGGGCGCCCCGGTCCTGGTCGCTCGCGCTGGGGGCGGTGGCCTCGGGCGCGCCCGTGGTCGCGGGGCTGGGTGGGTCGGACGGCGCGGCCTGCGGGGCGGACTGGGCTGCGGTCGATGCCTCTGGCGTGGATTGCGGCGCGGCCTCTCCCCCGTCATCGGCGCGCGCCTGTGCGGGCAGCGCGATGAGGGCGAGGGACAGGCCGAGGGTCATCGTGAGGGCGCGCAGGGATGCGCGGCGCGTGCGGGTGGGCGTCGTTGCCATGGGATGCCTTACCGGTGGAGGATAGTTCTCCTACAAGTGTATGGGATCTTCCGAGTTGAGTGTGGGTGAGCTGGTGCTGGTCGGGGGTTGCGGGTAGAAGTTAAGAACCTTGACGACGAGCGGACTGCTACCCCCGCGATCGTCAAAGGACCTGGGGCGGTGTCTCGCCACTACCTGCTGCTCTGCTTCGCGGCAGCGTTGAGATCGATGTATCTGCTCGTCGACCTGGAGGGGATCCATCGTGGTTGCTCGGCGTATCTCGGGATTGATGCGTGATAGAGAGCCCTGCGATCGCCCGACTGACTACCTCGAATGTGGGACGTTTGCGCACGGGCAAGTGGTGGTCGCGCTGTTACTTCTTGCGGCGCAGGGCTATGACCAGGGCGCCTGTGCCGACCAGGAGGAGGGCGGCGATGGCGGCGCCGATGCCGATGAGCAGGCCCGTGGAAGAAGACTCCCCCCTCTGGGACTGGTCGCCCGACGCGGCGGACGAGGCACCGGTGGCCGGGTCGGTGGTGGGCGTGGGGGTGATGGTGAAGGGGTTGACGGGTGCGACAAGGTCGGTGAAAGGCCCGACCGTGCCAGCGAGTTTGCCGGTGAAGTAGTCTTCGACGTCGCCTTCCATGAGCGGCTCATCGGTCGTGGGGATCGTGGCCCCGTCGTCTACGTCCCACACGCAGGAAGAGGCGTGGCTAAGAACAACAAGGTTGTTGAGGTCTTCTTTTGAGGGGTTCGCGTTGCAGTAAGCGTTATTCATGCCCACGACGTCAAAGTCAAGGCGCTTGAAATATACATTGTCAAAAGAGGTGGCGATCTGGTTGAGGTAGGCCATGGGCGGGCGCACCTGCATGTGCCCCGACTCGTCCAGGGAATAGAACGCATGGCGCGCCTCACCCAGGTAGTATGCTTTGATCTGACAATCGTCGTATTTTACAGCGGCCTCCACCTGGTAGTCAGGGCCGGTGCCAGACCAGAACGTGGACACCAGGTCCTGGCACTCCTGCTCGGTCAGGTTCCGCCCGTTACCCCACTCTGAGAACACCAGCGTCAGGTAGGCGGTAGGCGTGATGCCCTGCTGCCCCGGAACGATGTCCTCACCGAATTCGAAGCGGGCTCTCATGCGGATGGTGCGACCGGGGAACATCGGGGTAGTGGGCGCGGCCGTGGGCGGGGTGGAGGGCACCGGAACAGGCCCATCATCGGCGTGAGCGGGCAAGGCCGCCCCCGCCACACAGCACGCCACCGCAGCCAGGCCTGCCATCCATCGGGCCACACGCCGACACACACCCGTCACTGTCGCCATCATCCTGAGTCCTCCCCTTCGTCGTCGATTGGATGCTACGCCCCGGAACCGCCGGGCTCGTGGCGGCGTGCCGGTCCGTGGTGGCCGCGCTGTTACTTCTTGCGGCGCAGGGCCACCACCAGGGCCCCGGCGCCCACCAGGAGGAGGGCGGCGATGGCGGCACCGATGCCGATGAGCAGGCCCGTGGAAGAAGACTCCCCCCTCTGGGACTGGTCGCCCGACGCGGCGGACGAGGCACCGGCGGCCGGATCGGTCGTGGGTACCGGGGTCACAGTGAAGGGGTTGACGGGTACGACAAGCTCGGTGAAGGGCCCGACCGTGCCATTAAGGTAGGTGGTGAAGTAGTCTTCGACGTCGCCTTCCATGAGCGGCTCATCGGTCGTCGGCATCGTGACCCCGTCACCGACATCCCACACACAGGTGGACATGTGGGTGATGTTCAAGAGAACGTTGAGTCTATCATTTGAGGGGTTCGCGTTGCAGTGAGCGTTATTCATGCCCGTGACGTCAAAGTCAAGGCGATCGAAGAGAAGGTCGTCAAAAGAAGTGGCGATCTGGTTGAGGTAGGCCATGGGCGGGCGCACCTGCATGTGCCCAGCCTCATCCAGGGAATAGAACGCATGACGCGCCTCACCCATGTAGTACGCTTCGATCTGACAATCGTCGTATTTTACCGCGGCCTCCACCTGGTAATCAGGGCCAGTCCCGGACCAGAACGTGGACACCAGGTCCTGGCACTCCTGCTCGCTCAGACTCCGCCCCTTACCCCAATCTGAGAACACCACCAACAGGTAGGCGGTGGGCTGGCTGCCCTGCTGCCCCGGAACGGGATCCTCGCCGAAATGGAATTCGACCCTCATATGGATGGGGCGACCCGGGAACAGCGGGGTAGTGGGCGGCGCCGTGGGCGGAGTGGAGGGCACCGGAACAGGCCCATCATCGGCCTGAGCGGGCAAGGCCGCCCCCACCACACAGCACGCCACCGCAGCCAGGCCTGCCATCCATCGGGCCACACGCCGACACACACCCGTCACTGTCGCCATCATCCTGAGTCCTCCCCTTCGTCGTCGATTGGATGCTACGCCCCGGAACCACCGGGCTAGTACCGGTACCTTTTCAACCTAGCGAGGTTCGACCCGGAAGGGTGCTTGGCGAACTCGTCAAGGGCGGCCTGTTTGTCATCCGAGATATACACCGAGGGAATCTTCGCGGCCTCCTTATCCAACCAGCCCGCAGCATCGCCCTCATTCTTCACCAGCATATCCATCGCTGTGCTGATCTTGTCAGCGAACGCTCTGGCATTTTTGGCCATCGCCTTAAGGGCCGCGACCTCTTCGGTGAGGTACTGTTCGTACTTAGCTGCAAAGGCCTTGGGACCGGATTCGGCGCTCCACTTCCCCTCGGTCTGCAGCTTACTATTTGTATCCAGTAGCCGGGCGGCTTCCTCGAGTTTCGGGGCAATATCTTCGCGGAGGGCCTGTTCCCAGCTCCTCCACTTCGCGTAGTGCACCTGCATGTCGGGGGCGACAGCTTGCCCGTCATCGGTGTTGATCATGACCATGACTGCTCCTCTGAGTTGATGCGCCACTGTAACAGGGTCAGCCTACCAGATGGCAGGCGGGGCAGGAAAGCGTGAACAACATGCGCACAGGCTCAGCCCAACGGAACAGGCAGTATCCGACGGTGACCCTCCCCGCGGAAATGTTTGGGGGCCGGGGCTCGATGAGCCCCGGCCCCACCGTATCAGCCTGGGTTCCTCAGTCCTCGGCGCCGAGCGCGTCCGCCTGTTGCGCCTGCATGCGGGCCAGACGCTGGAAGTCGGCGGCGCCGCGCCGAGCGATGTCACGCATCGGCCGCTCGGGGGACAGTCCCGAGAAGGACGCCCCGAGGGTGATGATGCCGCCGGATTCCATGCCGGGGCCGGGCAGGACATCGAAGCGGCGCGCCTTTTGAAGGGCGTCGATAACGCTGGTCATGTCGTGGTTTTGGATGGCCGCGGAAATCGTGTAGGAGCCTGGGTTGAGGGCCAGGCGCGGGATATTGACGTCCAGGTGGCCGGTACCGGGCTCGATGGAGGTGGGCACGTAGCAGGCGTCGACGCCGTGCAGGCCCCACACGAAGATCCCTTCGCGGGTGTCGATAGAGACGCCGAAGACGGGGGCCGTGATGCGCTCTTTCGCCCGGTAGTGCAGGCGCAGGCGCACGGCGTCCCCCGTGTTGACCAGCGAGGTGGGCTCACCGGAGGGGCCCAGGAGCTCAATCTTCTCGATCATGGCCTCGCCGCTGCCGAAGCGCGTCCCCCCGCCCTCGACCTCGACGGCGTGGTGAGCGACGTCGGAGTAGGTGTCGATGACCTCGGCGGCGTTACCCACATCGACGAGCGTGCCGTGGTCCAGCCAGGCCGCCTGATCGCAGAAGGTGCGCATCTGCTCGAGGCCGTGAGAGACGACGACGACCGTGCGGCCCTGGTCCTTGAGCTGGGCGAACTTGTCCATGCATTTGTTCTGGAATTCCATGTCGCCCACGGCCAGGACCTCGTCGACGAGGAGGATGTCCGGCTCGACGTGGATGGACACGGAGAAGCCCAAGCGCACGTACATGCCGGAGGAGTAGTTCTTCACCGGCTGGTCGATGAAGCGCTCCACGCCGGAGAAGTCGATGATCGCGTCCAGCTTGGAGTCGATCTCCTTCTTGCTCATGCCCAGGATCGCGCCGTTGAGGTAGATGTTCTCGCGGCCCGAGAGCTCGGGGTGGAAGCCGGAGCCGACCTCGAGCATGGCGGCCATGCGGCCCGTCGAGGAAATCGTGCCCTTGTCGGGGGTAAGGATCTTCGCGATGCACTTGAGCAGCGTCGACTTGCCGGAACCGTTGTGTCCGAGCAGCCCGAAGGTCTTGCCCTGCGGGATGTCGAAGGAGACGTCGTCGAGGGCCCAGAACTCCTCGAACTGGGCGCGCGAGCGCTGCAGGAACGCACCCTTGAGGGACTGGTTACGGTTCTTGTAGATGCGGAAACGCTTGGACACGCCCGCAACGGAGATCGCGTTCGTCATCAGAGTTCCTCCACGATTCGTGCCGAGAAGCGACGGAAGATGAGCGAGCCGAGGCCGAAGATACCGAAGGCCCAGGCGGTGCAGCCCAGCCAGACCTGCCAGGACGGGATCGCGAATCCGTAGAGCGTGGAGCGGTACGCCTCGAGGAAGAGCTCGGCGGGGTTGAGGCGGAAGATCGTGACGATCGGCAGGGGTTCACCGCCCCACGTCCACCCCTTGGCCGCCAGGTCGGTCTGCACCTTGTTGAGCATCGACAGAGAGAAGACGACGCCGGAGGCGTACATCCAGATCTGGTTGAAAATCTGCCACAGGTGCGAGATATCGCGGAAGTAGACGGAGGCGATGGACAAGATGAGGCCCATGCCGATCACGAAGAGCATGGCAAGGGCCGTGATGGCGATGACCGCTGGGATCATCAACAGCACGCCGGGACCACCCGCGATGCACATGATGACGATGATGACGCCCAGCTCGAAAGCGAAATCGTAGGCCAGAGCGAGAACGGAGGAGTAGATGAGGACCTGGCGCGGGAAGTAGACCTTCGTCAGCAGGCCGGAGTTGCCGACAAGGGAGTCCATGCCTCGCTGGATGCCGCTCGACATGAAATTCCAGGCGATGACGCCCACGCCGATCCACAGCGCGAAGGAGGACAGCCCCGAGTTCACGCCCTTGTCGGCCTCGCCGCGAAAGACGACGCCGAAGATCAGCGCGTAGACGGCGATGGTCGCCAGGGGGTTGATGAAGGACCACAGGCGCCCCAGCGCGGTGCCCTTGAACTCAGAGGAGATCGAACGCTGCGCCATGCGCACCGTCAGGTCGATGACCCGTTTCGTCTCAGACACCGCTTCTCCCATCGTTTCTGTCGTGGTCAGGAATTCTATCTTACTCGGGCGAGCCCGGAGTGAGCGCGAGGTATCGCTGCGTGAACTCTACGATCACGACGCTGGGGCGGTATGCCTCGATGAGAGAGGCGACATCCGTGGGATGCTCCGCGTCGAGGGCGTGGCCAACCTGAATGGTGTATTCGAAGGTCGCGGCCACGTCGGGACCGAGGTTGTTGCCCTGCGAGTCGCGCACGATGAGCGCGGTGCCGCGTCCGTTGGGGTTGTACGTCAGCGCCGGCTTGTTCTCGAAATCGATGGGGGTGGCCAGGGACACCTCGGGGGCGCCCGCCACCTCGGCCATGCGCGCGGAGGCGTCCGCGAGCTCGTCGCGCGAGTCCAACCGAAGCATGCGCACCGAGCCGGGGTCCTGTGCGTAGGTGGGAATCGCCCACGGGCCGGTGGCGTTCGGCGCGCCCAGGCCCTCGTACTCGTTGGGGGCGTCAGATGTCGACACGCCGGAGGGCGCGAGGGAAGGCAGGCCCGCCAGGGACGGGTTGAGTGCCCCCAGGCACGTCAGGGTCTGGTTCCAGGCCACGTGCGCCGCGTAAGGTGACCAGTGCGGGTTGACGGCCGAGTACAGGGGTGCGTCCGTCGTGGCGCGCGCGTCGACGAGGCCCTGGCGCACGTCCACCCACGGGTGGGCGGGTAGCGCGGTACGCATGAGGTCCATGGAGGTGGTGCCGCGCAGCGGGTCGGTCCACTGCGGCAGCTTGTCGGAGTAGACGTCCCAGGTGGCCGGGGCGGGCAGGAACATGGTGGTCGCGCCGTTGGCGTCGCCCGCCTGCTCGATGGCCGTCATGTAGCGGTCCCACGCGCCGATCTGGTCGGCGTTGGGGCGCACGCGACCCAGCGCCTGTGAGAAGTTCGCGTTGAAGACGTCGGAGAGGAAGAAGTACCCGTCGCGCCCCTCGACGTAGGTGCTCACGCCGGTCATGCCCGCCTGGAACGAGGCGTCGGCGGCGTCGGTGGGCAGGTATCCGGCGGTGCCGGCGACGCCCGGCGTCCAGGGGCCCACGTCGGCGCGCGGGGTCGGCGCGCACGCCTCGGGCACGGCTTGGGCCGTCGTCCGGTTGAAGCCGACGGGCGCCGAGGCCGGGGCGGGGGCCGAGGCCGGGGCCGGGTGGGTGCTCTGGTACCACACGCCCACGCTGGTTGCCGCGCATGCGCCCGCAAGGAGAATCGCGAGGGGCACGTAGTGGAGGCGGTGCTTCCACGAGCCGGTGGGCACGCCCTCGTCGTAGGAGACGTCGCGCAGGCCGGACTCGGATTCCTTGAACTGACCGGACGACTTCTTCTCGCTCACTTGGTCTCCTCCTCGGCGTTGGCGGAGGCTTCCTCGGCCTCCATGACCGTCGCGATCCTGGTCGAGGACAGGGCCGGCGTGACGATGCGGCGGGCCACGGCCTCGTACGTGGGACGGAAGTGCTCGATGAGTGCACCCATCCAGCCGGGCAGGTAGTTCTTCTGGCTCATGGCGGGTTTCTCGATGAGGTGCCACGACAGGTAGGCCAGGATGTGCACGGTGATGACGACCGTCAGGTGGTAGGCGAGCCAGCCGCGGTCCTGCAGGTGGAAGTATGCGGCGAAGGCCATGATCGGCCACGCGTAGATGTAGATGCCGTAGGACAGGTCGCCGTGCTTCTCCCAGTTCTGCAGGGGCAGGCGGATCGCCAGGTACATGAGGAAGTAGAGGAACCCGTACTGACCGACGATGTTCCAGCCGCCCGACGCGTAGGACAGGACGCCGAAAACCAGACCGCCCCACGCCAGGCGCGAATCCATGGGGATCTTGTCACCGTAGAGGGTGAAGAGCATGCCGAACGCGAAGGGGCCCATGAACATGAGCATGAAGGGATCACGCAGCAGGTAGTTGACGTTGGCGACCTGGCCCGCGCCCATCCACTGCAGGGCGTTGAGGGCGATGAGGACGAGGGCGAAGGCGCCGCCCACCTTACGGTTTGCGAGCGCACCGAAGAGGCCGAGGACCGCGACCAGGATGTATGCCTTGAACTCATAGATGAGGGTCCACGCCGAGCCGTTCCAGTCGCGCGCACCGTGCAGGATGAAGTAGGGAAGGTTCTCGCCCATGCCCGCGATGTTGCGCTGCCCCAGGTTGAGGAACATGTTGTTCACGAAATAGGTGAGCGGGGACTCGGTGGCGGGGTGCAGGTAGCCGGAGATGTTGTGGAAGGTATGCCAGTAGGCGATCGGCGCCAGGACGCCGACCGTGAAGAGCAGGGCGGCCCAGAAAGCCGGGAAAATGCGCAGGACGCGGCGCCACATGTAGCGCCAGATCGTCGCGCGCCCCATGCGCGAGCGCGTGATCAGGAATCCCGAGAAAAAGAAGAAACCTGCGACGGCGACACCACCGATGGACTGTTCTTTCGAGATCTGCACGCCCAGGTCCTCGCCGCCGTAGAAACCGGCGATCGGTCCGGCGTGCGAGAAGATGACCATGAAAGCCATCAGCCAACGCAAAAACCCGATCGAGTTAGACCGCGAGTTGAATGCCTGCGCGACGGACTGGGGCGTGTGGGGGGCCGCAGCCCGAATCGTGGAGGCCAGACTCATCGCTTACCTTTCATCGATCGAATCGTATGGACGGCGCCGCGCACGACGCGGTAGGCGGGTTTGAGCGCGTTACCCAAGCCGGGGTTGCGCACCATGATGTTCGTCTTGACGGCGCCAAGCAGGTTGGGGACGCCTCCCGAACGCGCCTTAAGGTAGGGAACCTGGTCAATCGAGAAGGGAGGGAGCATGGAGGAGACGGCGGCCAGCTTGTATTCGAGGTAGCCGTAGTACACGCCCGCCCACTTCGGGGTCATGACGGGACGCACGTAGTAGCCGCGCGACAGGACCGCGTAAGCCAGGAGGCGCTCGATGACGTGGGCCAGGGAGCCGTCCTTGTAGCCTCCCTCTTCGGGGAAGTCCTCGGGGACGAGGCCGGCGCCGGTCAGCGGGGACAGGGCCTGCGGGCGCGCGATGAACATGGAGCCGTAGGGGGCCAGCGGCTGGTGGTCGTCGAAGGGGACGGTTATGCCGACCTTCTTGGCGAAGTCGCGGGCGGGGCCGCGGTTCGCGAACCATGCGTGGCCCATCGTCGGGTATCCCATGTGCGGCATGGGGGCGATCGCCATGCCCAGGCCCGGGTGGGCGGCGAACTCGGCGAGGATTCCGGCCACATGGTCGGAGGAGGCCAGCAGGTTGTCGTAGAGGTGCTCCTTGAAGAGCTGGGCGGCGTTGTAGTCGTCCTGGACGGACTTCTTCGAGTGGATCTTCACGACGATGTCGTACTCGCCCGAGGTCAGGACGTCGTTGCAATCCACCAGGAAGGCGCCGATGTCGCGGCCGCGGTTGGAGGAGACGACGCGCACGTCGGCGTCCACGCCTCGTTCCTGGGCGCGCGCTTCGATGAGGGCCTTGTTCTCCTCGTTCGAGGTTGTGGCCACCAGGTGGTAGCCGGCGGGCAGGACGCTCAGGCGGTCGAGGATCTCGTCGGCCATGTCGGCGTAGAAGATGTGGGCGACGGCGACGACCTTGAGGGAGGCTGCCGCGTCCAGGGTGGCCTGGTCGGCGCGCGGCGGGATGACGGTGGTCAGGCCCGCGTTCGTCACGAGATCACGAGGACGCGAGGTGCGCGCCAGGTTCGTGAGGATCAGGTCGGTGTCGTAGCCGGCCTTTTCTGCCAGCTCCAGCATGTCCGCGCCGATGATCGCGTGGCGGTCCAGGTACAGCGGGTCGTGGAACAGGTTGCGGCGCTTGAGGATCGGGCACCCGTCCGCGAGCAGTAGGGCCGCGTTATCGAAGACGGGGTTGGGCGAGGGGTAGTCCTCGCGCGGGTACGCCACGGCGTGGGTGTAGCCAAGTTTGTTGAAGTACTCCGTGAAGCGCGACTCGTGCCATTGAATCGAGTCGTTGTAGGAGCGGATCGGGGGCATCTCGTCCCAGTACGTGCGGAAGTCCGGGGAGCTGAGCAGCGGGTTGCGCACCGCGATCCAGTGGGACTGGATGTGGCGGGGCATGCGGGAGGAGGCCAGGAAGGGGTGGGGGCGAATCTCGTCATGTTCGGTGATGCCCCAGAAGTCGATGGCCCCCGCCGCATCGATACGGTCGAAGAGATTCTTCCACGGGTGGATGGGGGCGAAGAAGGTGTAGTTGAAGAGTATCAGCTCGTCGAACTGGCCGAGGCGTTCCCATCCGAAGCGGGCGATGCCGTCGCGGTAGCCGCCCACGTCGAAGCCGGTGTTTTCCCGTTCGAACACCTCGGTCGCGCCCGTCAGGAGGCGCTCGCGCGCGGTGTCGTCCAGAGGGGAGTTGGACACGACGAGGATCTCGTCCAGGTACTCGCGCAGCGACGTCAGGCACGCAACGACATAGTCGTCGACGATGCCCTGGGGATCAAAGAACAGGAAGATACCGGCGCGCTTCACGATGTCACTCCCCCGCACCGTCGACGGCGGCGAGGATCTGGCGGATCTTCGTCGCGTCGCCCCACACGCCCGGGGAGTCGTAGGGGCGGTCCGGGAAGGCGCCGTACTCGAGGGTGATGTCCAGGTCGTTCTCGCGGATGTAGGCCTCGACGCGGTCGGCCAGGCTCATGGGCTCGCCGCTGCAAATGTTGATGATGCCGTCGACCTCATCCTGGGAGACGGCGGCCGCGATCTGGTAGGCCAGTTCCTGAATGGAGATGAAGTCGTAGAGGTTCTTGCCCGTGGTGAAGGGGAAGGTCTTCTTACCTTCCTGGGCGGCGGCCAGGAGCTTGGAGAAGATCGAGGAGCCGTGTGCGTCGTCGCCGACGATGTAGTAGCCGCGCAGCCACTGCATGGTCGCGCCGTGCTGGGCGGTGAGCAGCTGCGTGATCTGCCGCAGGGCGTTCTTGGAAATGCCGTACAGGGAGGCGGGGTTGCACGGAGAGTTCTCGTCGATGGGGCCTTCCCAGTAGCCGACCTCGTGCATCGAGCCCATGACGGCCAGGTGGGTGCACCCGCCCGCGAGGAGGTTCTCGATGAAACGGTAGTGGGCAGGCAGATCCTCAATGTGCGCCGGCGAGTTGTGCACAAAGCCGTCGCGCCACGCCAGGTGCAGGACCACGTCGGGGCGTCCGAGCTGGTCGTAGATATCGGCGTCTCCGCTGAAAATCTGGGTGTCGATGCGGCGGGCCCGCTCGTCGACCCCGTCGAGACGGAAATCGACGACGCTGACGTCAAGGCCGCGCTCCAGCAGGGCGTGAACGATGTGGCGACCAATGTAGCCGCCGGCTCCGGTAACGAGGACAGTCTTCACCATGTGACTCAGTCTATCAAGGCATGGCCGCTACGCAGCCCCGCCTCGCGTTGTGTGCCGCGACGCACCCACCCGCCCCGGCCTCGTCGACGAGGCCGACGCCTAGGAGCGGGAGGCGGTGCGGTGGCGCAGGGCGCGAGGCAGGGCAAGGAGTCCCTGGAAGACGCCGCGGGCGACGGGCCCGCGGCCGCCCGAGCGCAGGGCGCGGGCCAGGGAGCGGGCGACGGCACGCGCGACGACGCCCCACGGGGCATGCTGGGCGGCCACGATGATGCGGTTGCGGGCGTTGACGCGCAGGAACATGGGCGAGGACGTGCCCGAGGAGGCCGCGTGCTCGTGGTCGACGACGGCGCCCGCGACGAAGCGCACCTGGAAGCCGGCCTCGCGCAGCTTGTAGGACAGGTCCGTGTCCTCGTAGTACATGAACAGGTCGGTGCGCACTCCCCCGACGCGCCTCCATGCCTCGGCGGCGATCGCGCAGGCGCCTCCGCACAGGCCGAAGACCTCGGGGGCGGGCAGCGGGGAGTCGGCGGGGTCGAGCCAGGAGCGGTCGTATCCGTTGCCGGCGGGGTCGACCTCGTTGCCGGTGGAGTTGATGAGGACGCGCCCCGCGGGCTCCTCCTCCCCCACGCGCGCCCACCGGCTGCCGTCTCGGGCGACCAGGACATGCGTATCCGAGGCGGTGGCGGGCCGCCACGTGCCGGTCAGGAGGATGAGGGCGGTCGTGGCCCCCACGGTCTCCCCCAGGGGCGCCAGGAGGGCCTCGAGGAAGCCGTCGCGTGCGGTCGCGTCGTTGTTGAGCAGGACGACGGCCCCCTCCGACAGGCCGGCCGCTCCGGCCATGACGCCGGCGCCGAAGCCGTCGTTGGTCCCGGCGTTCACGAGGGAGACACGCGCGGGGTCGGCGGCCCCTCGAAGCTCCTCGAGGCCATCTCGTAGGACGCTCAGCGAGTCGTCGTCGGATCCGTTGTCGACGATGACGAGGTGGTCCCCCTCCCCCATCTGCGGCGCGATCGAGTGCGCGGCGCGCAGGGTCAGCGGCGCGTTCTTCCAGTTGACGAGGATAACGCGGGCGGTCCTGGTCCTCATCGCGCACCCGCCAGGTGGCGGTAGACCTCGGCGTGCGCGGCGGCGGAGGCCTCCCACGTGAAGCGGCGCGCGCGCTCGATGCCGGCCGCAGCCAGGTCGTCGTGGGCGTCCCCGGCGGCGGTTCGCAGGGCGGCGGCGAGCGCGTCCGCGACGGTCGGCTCGACGAGCAGCCCGGCGTCGCCGGTGACCTCTTCCATGCAGGTGCCCGCGCTCGTGACGACGGGGGTCCCGTGGGCCATCGCCTCAAGGACGGGCAGGCCGAAGCCCTCCCACAGGGACGGGAACGTGAAGACGCGGGCGCCCGCGTAGGCGCAGGCCAGGTCGGCGTCGTCGAGGCGGCCCAGGACGTGGACGCGGTCGGGTGCCAGGGGCGCGTCGGTGGGGTCAGAGCCCCATCCGGCGGGACCGACGAGGACCAGATCAAGGTCGGCGTCCTCCATCTGCCGGTAGGCGGCCAGGAGGGTCGGCAGGTTCTTGCGGGGCTCGCGGGTTCCGACCCACAGGATGTAGGGGCGGGTCAGGTCCCAACGGGCGCGGAAGTCCTCGATCTGGTCGGCGGTGACGGGCGTGTGGCTCAAGCCGTGCGGGATGACAGTGATGAGGGAGGCATCCAGGCCCGCCTCGACGCAGTCGTCGGCGGTGGCCTGGGAGGGGACGATGATCGCGTCGGCGCGCTTGCGCGTGATCTCGAGGGCGCGGTGGAAGTAGGCGGTTCCGTGGGCCGTGAAGTGGTCGGGGTCGCGCAGGAAAGCGACGTCGTGGACGGTGACGACCAGGGGGCGCGAGGTCGGCGGGATGGCCCAGGTGGTGGCATGGATGATGTCGGGGGCGGACGAGGCCGTGGTGAGCAGGCGGTCCACGCCCGGGGCGCCGAGCCGGTCCCAGGCGGCGTAGAGGGCGCGGCGCGGCAGCGCGCTGGCACGCACGGGGATGGTCAGGCCGACCTCGCCGGGCGTGGGGGCGCCGGAGCCGTGGCGGGCGCTGATGCCGACGGCACGGACCCCGCAGTGCGCGAGGCGGGAGGCGACCTCGACGATGTACCGGCCGGACCCGCCGGGCACGGGCTGCCACATTTGCTCGACGACCATTCCAACGTTGACGCTCATGACTCCAGGGTAGTTCACGGGCCGCGGATGGATGCCGGTAAAACGTGAGGGAGAACAAAATGGCATACGATAAGGGGACCAGTTGCTCCTGCCCAACCGATGGGATTGATCGTGGCCTACACCGTTTCACACTCGCATCCGATCCGCGTCCTGCTGGACGGAACCGCCATCCCCGCGGATCTGGGCGGCGTCGGCCGTTACGTGGACGACCTCGTCCCGGAGCTGGTGGACCAGGGCGTGGACCTGACGATGGCAGTCCAGGAGCGCGACGCCGAGCACTTCGCGACCCGCCTTCCCTCGGCTCGCATCATTCCGATTTCGCGGCGTTTCGAGTCGCGTCCGGCGCGCATGGCGTGGGAGCAGACGGGACTGCCCAAGCTGATCCGCAAGGTGCGTCCCGACGTCTTGCATTCCCCCCACTACACGTGCCCGCAGTTCCCGGGCGTCCCGGTGGTGATCACGCTGCACGACGCGACGTTCTTCTCTCACCCGCAGGCGCACTCGCCCCTCAAGCAGCGTTTCTTCACGGCCGCTATCCGCCGCGCTATCCGCCGCGCGGACGCGCTGGTGGTGCCCTCCCTGGCCACGCGCGACGAGACGATCAAGTACGCGGGCGGGGATCCCTCGCAGTTCTACGTGGCCTACCACGGCGTGGATCGCTCGATCTTCCACCCGGTCTCGGACGCCGAGCGCGAGCGCGTCAAGGCGTCTCTGGGCCTGGAGGGCCGCGACTACATCGGCTTCCTGGGCACGCTGGAGCCCCGCAAGAACGTACCGAATCTGGTGCGTGGCTGGGTGAAGGCCGTGGCCGATCGCCCGAATCCGCCGGCCCTCGTGCTGGCCGGCGGCAAGGGGTGGGACGAGGACATCGACCCGGCCCTGGCCTCGGTTCCGAAGCATCTGACGGTCCTGCGCCCCGGCTACCTGCCGCTGGAGGACCTGCCCGGTTTCCTCTCGGGCTGCGTTATCTTGGCCTACCCCTCGATCGCGGAGGGCTTCGGCCTGCCGGTCCTGGAGGCGATGAGCTGCGGCGCCGCAACGCTGACGACGCGCCTGACTTCTTTGCCGGAGGTGGGCGGCGACGCCGTCGCCTACTGCGATATCGACCCCGATTCGATTGCTTCCGCTCTCACCGAGCTGCTGGATGACCCTGCTCGCCGCGCGGCGCTGGGCGCGGCGGCGATTCCGCGCGCCGACGAGTTCACGTGGGCCCGCGCGGCCTCCGTGCACATCGAGGCGTTCCGCGCCGCCGCCCGCGCCTAAGACGACGGTGGGCGCGTGAGCGAGAAACCGCAGGAACTGCGCGTGGGTGAGGGAGGACCGCAGGAGGCACAGTCGGCCTCCTCCACCCCCGGTGCCCCTGGACGAGGCCGTGGCACGCCCGCTCGCTCTCGCTACCTTCTCGCGGTCCTCCTCGTGGTCGCGGTCATTGCGGCGTCGCTGGCGTGGGTGGTCTCATCCCCCGTTGGTTCCTCGCCGGACGAGGATTTTCACGTGGGGTCCATGTGGTGTCCACCGCCCGTGGACGAGACCGGCTGCCAGATCTCCACCAAGGACGGCGAGAAGGCTGTCATGGTGCCGCAGTCGCTGGCCAAAGAGTACGTCACCTGCTACGCCTTCGACCACGATAATTCCGCGCAGTGCGCCCTCAACGCCTCGGACGAGGAGCTGGCGCCGACCCTGCGCTGGGACGACGGCAACTACCCGTGGGGCTACTACCAGTTTGCCCATCTGTTCGTGCAGCATTCGACGAATCGCGCGGTGCTGGCGCTGCGGGCGTTTAACGCGCTGCTAGCGATCGGCCTGCTTGGCGCGATCATCGCGTTGGCCGACTCGGGTCTGCGACGCGCCATCAGCGTCGCCCTGACGGTCGCGTGGCTTCCGATGGGCTTCTATTTCATCACCGGGATGAACCCCTCCTCGTGGGCGATGACCGGCACGTTTGCGTTCGCCTCCGCTCTCCTGGCGTCCACGCGCTCCGAGGGGCGCAGGCGCGCCGGGCTGATTGCCTGCGCGCTGGCGGGGGCGGTCCTGGCGTGCACGTCGCGCGGCGACAGCGCCTTCTTCCTCTTCGTCATCACGGTCGCCCTGGCCTTTGCTGTGCCGCTGAGCAGGCGCATCGTGCCCGAGGCTTGCCTGTCGTGCGTCGCCTCCGCCGTGGGTATCTGGGTCATGTCGCGCACGAACGTGGCGGCCTCGCACCTGGCGTCAGGGAGTGACGTCTCGGGGGAGTCGTGGTGGCGCATTGTGTACCTGAACGTGTCTGCGCTGCCCAACTATCTGCGCGGCTTTGTCGGCTACCTGTTCGGTCCGGGCTGGAACGACGTGTCCTATCAGGGAACGGTGTCTTCTGGCGCCTCCCTCGTGGTGGTCGCTCTCCTCGCGTGGTCGCTGCGCTCGCTGTCCTGGCGTAAGGTCCTGTCTGCGATCACGGTGGCCGGCGCGATCACGGGCGTTCCCGTGGTGATTGGCCTGCGCGGACACTTCAACAACGTCCTCACCTACCAGCCGCGCTACATGCTGCCGCTCTTCGCGGTCTTCATGCTCATGCTCCTGGCCCCCTCCCCCGCCCGTGACGAGGGTGGCCGCTCGCTCGGTAGCCGTCCCTTCCGCGTGCCGCAGGGCGTCGCGGGGCGCGTCGGCACGGGCCTCGTCGCCGCCGTGTGGGCGCTGACGAACGCGCGGGCGCTGTACCTGGTGATCGAGCGCTATGCCTTCGGGCACACGGCGCATGGGATGCCGATCGACCTGTCGACGCGCAACCTGAGCGACGGCAACGAGTGGTGGTGGCCGAACGCTCCCGTCGGCCCGATGACCGTGTGGGTGGTCGGCGCGCTCGCCGGATTCGTCGCCATCGCGCTGGCCGCATACCTGTGGGGCGGAGTGACCCGCGAGAGACTACAAGATCACTAAATTCGACCACCCCTCATGTTCACTTTTTGAGCTACGGATGCTACGCTCGAACATGTTTCACCCAGCTGAACCAGTGAACGAAAGGTGGTCGCATGTCGTCGACGAACGTTGGCACCCTGAGCGAACCCCAATTCAACGTCCTGACCGCCCTGGCACGGGCCGGATCCGCACTCACGCAGCGCGCGCTGTCCGTGGCCACCAACATGAGCCTGGGCCGCGTCAACACCGCGACGCGCGAGTGTGAGGCCGCCGGCTACATCGAGGACCGCGCCATCACCGACGCGGGACGCGCAGCGCTGGAACCCTATCGCGTCACGGGCGCCGTCATCATGGCGGCCGGCCTGTCCTCCCGATTCGCCCCGATCAGCTACGAACGCCCCAAGGGCACGCTCAAGGTGCGCGGCGAGATCCTGGTCGAGCGCCAGATCCGCCAGCTCCACGAGGTTGGCATCACGAACATCGCGCTGGTCGTCGGCTACAAGAAGGAATACTTCTTCTACCTGGCAGACAAGTACGGCGTCGACATCGTCGTCAACCGCGAGTACGCCACGCGCAACAACAACGGCTCCCTGTGGCGCGTGCGGGAACGCCTGGACAACACCTACGTGTGCTCCTCGGACGACTACTTCACGACCAACCCCTTCGAATCCTACGTTTACAAGTCCTACTACTCGGCCAACTACGTCGAGGGCCCCACCGACGAGTGGTGCATCAAGGTGGGCGCGGGCGACCGCATCACGGGCGCGACCGTGGGCGGCGAGGATGCGTGGGTCATGCTCGGCCACGTCTACTTCGACCGCAACTTCTCCGCAACGTTCCGCGAGATCCTCGAACAGGTCTACGACAAGCCCGAGACAGTCTCGAAGCTGTGGGAGTCCATCTACCTGGATCACATCAAGTCGTTCGACATGGTGATCCGCCGCTACCCCGACGGCGTCATCCACGAGTTCGATTCAGTCGACGAGCTGCGCGACTTCGATCCGCTGTTCATCGAAAACGTCGACTCCGAGGTATTCGACCACATCGTCGAGACTCTGGGCTGCGCAAAGTCGGAGATCCGCGACTTCTACCCCCTCAAGCAGGGCATCACGAACCTGTCGTGCCACTTCGCGGTCGGAGACGACGAGTACGTCTACCGCCACCCCGGCATCGGCACGGAAAAGATCGTGGACCGCAGCGCAGAGTTCGCCGGCTTGCGCCTGGCCGCCGAACTCGGCATCGACGATACCTTCATCACGGGTGACCCGGCGGCGGGATGGAAGCTCTCGCGTTTCGTGCGCGACGTGCGCAACCTGGACGTGACCCGCCCCGAAGAACTGAAAGCGGCCATGGAGATGGACCGCGCCCTGCACACCTCCGGTCGCGTGCTGGACCGCTCCTTCGACTTCGTCACCGAAGGCTTGCGCTACGAGGGCATCCTGAAGACTTTCGGCCCGATTGACGTTCCCGGATACTTCGAGCTGCGCGACAAGGTCCTGCGACTGAAAGCATTCGCGGACACGGACGGCTTCGATAAGGTCCCCTCGCACAACGACTTCTTCCCCCCGAATTTCCTGGTGGATAACGATGGCAACATCAGTCTCATCGACTGGGAGTACGCGGGCATGTCGGACATGGCTGCCGACTTCGGCACGATGACCGTGTGCACGGCGGAGATGACCCGCGAGCGCGCGGCCGCCGCCCTGGAGTACTACCTGGGCCACACCCCCACCGAGCGCGAGGCGCGCCACTTCTTCGCCTACGAGGTCTTTGCCGGCTGGTGCTGGTACCTGTGGGCGCTGGTCAAGGAGGCCGAAGGCGACGACGTCGGCGAATGGCTCTACATCTACTACTCGCACGCGACACGCACAATCGATTCCCTGCTCGCTTCGTACGAGGCCACCTCGACCTCGGGCGCGCAGGTTTCCCAGGAGGGTGAACTGGCATGAAAACACAGCACGGAGGCAAGCGCTACGGCTTCTTCTCGGGCGCGCTATGGGGCCTGGACACGGTCGTCCTAGCGATCGCGCTAGCCATGATTCCGTTCGCCGACTTCGGCCAGTCGGCGCTCGCCGGCGCGGTCCTGCACGACGTCGCGTGTGCCGTCATCCTGGTCGTGTATATGGCTCTCCGAGGCCGCCTGAAGGACACCTGGGCGGCGCTGCGCACGCGCCCCGGCAAGTCGGTCATCGCTGCGGCGCTCCTGGGCGGCCCGATCGGCATGAGCGGTTACCTCATCGCCATCGACAACATCGGCCCCGGCCTGACCGCGATCATCTCGACGTTCTACCCGGCGCTGGGCACCCTGCTGGCCTTCATTCTCTTGAAGGAGCGCATGGCTCCGCGTCAGATCATTGCCCTCCTGGTCGCGCTTGGCGCGATCGTCGCGACGGGCTGGTCGGCGACGGCGGAGCCGATTGAGGGCGGCAACGCGATCCTGGGCGTCGCCGGTGCCCTGGCCTGCGTGGTCGGCTGGGGTTCCGAGGCCGTGATCCTCACGTGGGGTATGCGCGACGAGGCCGTGGATAACGAGGTGGCCCTCCAGATCCGCGAGACCACATCGGCCATGGTCTACCTCTTCATCGTTGCTCCCATCGCGGGCATCTTCGGCTTCACGCTCCACTCGCTGGCTCACCTGTCCGCGGGCGTGGTTGCCCTGGCCGGCCTGGCGGGCACGGCCTCGTACCTCTTCTACTACAAGGCCCTGTCGGCCATCGGCGCCTCGCGCGGCATGGCCCTGAACATCTCCTACTCGGCGTGGGCGATCATCTTTGCCCTGGTGTTGCAGGGAACGATCCCGACGCCCATGCAGGTCCTGTGCTGCGTCATCATCCTGGTGGGCACGGTCCTGGCGGCCACCTCGAACTGGGGTGACCTGCTTCCCAAACGCTCGGAGAAGGTCAGCACCTCTCAGGCGTGAGACAATGGCGGGTGGGCGCAGGCGCGCCCACCCGCTTAGTCGTATTCGGAGGACTTATGACGACGCCCGACACCGACCTGCGTAAGGTCCAGAAGCTCCTGACGCTGATCCTGGCCGAGCTCGACCGGGTCTGTCGGCAGATCGGTGTGTCCTACGCGATCTACGGCGGCACCGCGATTGGCGCGATCCGCCACGGCGGCTTCATCCCCTGGGATGACGACATCGACGTGATGATGACGCGCGCCGACTACGAGCGTTTCCTGTCCGAGGCGCCCGCGCTGCTGGATGAGCGTTTCCGCCTGGATAACACGCGCACGCGCGAGGACTTCCCCTTCATGTTCACGAAGATGGTCATGCCGGGCACGCTCCTGATTCCCGAGGCCGACAAGGACTCGAAGTACCGCATGCCGTTTTTCCTGGACATCCTGCCCCTGGACGAGATCCCGGCCGACGAGAAGGCCTTCCGCCAGATGTCCCGCCAGTCGTGGTGGTGGGGTCGCCTCCTCTTCCTGCAGGGGACGCCTCGTCCCCACCTGATCAACACCCCCGCGTGGAAGAAGGCGCTGATCTTCTCCGCGACGACCGTGGCGCACCTGGGCCTGAAGGCCGCGCGTGCGACGCCTCGCAGCCTGCAGGAGCGCTGGGAGAAGGCGGTTCGCCGATACGAGGGGGCCGGCACGGGCGTCTACGCGGACTTCACGATGCGCGACCCGCAGAACTGGATCGTGCGCGAGGAGGAATTTTTCCCCACGCGCGACGTCCCCTTCGAGGACATCACGGTCATGATTCAGAACCAGTACGACGCGCTGCTGCGGCGCGGATACGGCGACTATATGCAGCTGCCGCCCCCGGAGCAGCGTTACAACCACGAGGCCGCGGTCATCGACTTCGGCCCCTACGCCGACTCCCTGTAGGCCCCGGGCCCCATCGAGCGATCGGAGAGACATGAGCGCGGCAGATCCCGCAACCCTGGCAGCTATTCAGCGCGTCACCAAGCGGTGCCTGGCTGAGATCGACCGCGTGTGCTCGCTCCTGGGCGTGCGCTACGTCGCCTACGGCGGCACGGCGATCGGCGCGGTGCGCCACCATGGCTTCATCCCGTGGGACGACGACGGGGACGTGTGCATGCCGCGCGCGGACTACGAGCGTTTCATCGCCGAGGCCCCAGCCCTCCTCGGAGAGGAGTTCTTTATCGCCTCCCCCGCCACGCACCCGAACTATCCGATCAGCTTCGGCGTGCTCGGCCTGAAGGGCTCCGAGTTCGTCTCGAAGGTCGCGAAGGACCGCGCCTTCCGCATGCCGATCGGCGTGGACCTGTTCGTCCTGGACCAGATCGCGGACGATCCGGCGCGCTTCCGCGCCCAGTCGCGCGGCACGTGGCTGTGGGCGCGCCTCATGTTCCTGCGCTCGATCCCCAACCCGCCGACGGGACTGCCCACACCGGCTCGCCAGCTGGCCTCCGCCGCGATGGCCTGCGCTCACTGGGGGATGCGGGCGCTGCGCGTGAACGAGGCCACCCTGTACCGCCGCTGGCTGCGCGCCGCGCTCAAGGGGCGCGACAACCCGCAGGTGGCGCCCGACGGGACGACGCTCTACGGCGACTTCTCCACGCGCGACCCGCGCCGCTGGAGCGCCTCGGAGGGCGAGCTCTTCCCCGCCCGCTCCGTGCCTTTCGACGACATCACCGTGCGCATCCCGGCCGCCTACGACGTCGTGCTGACGCGCGGCTACGGCGACTACATGCGCATCCCAGATCCGCAGGATCGGGTGACCCACGAGCCATTCCACATCGTGTTTGGTCCCCATGACCCGGGCCCCGCCTCGCAGGACGGAGCCGACGCGTGAGCGAGAAGGACACCACGGCCTCGTCCCTGCCCGAGACCTCGGACACGGGAGGGGCCGTCGAGACCACCGAGGAGGCCCTCGAGTCGCGCGGCCAGCTCGGGCGCGACTACCTGTGGAACACGGCCGCCTCCCTCATGTCGAGCCTCGCCGTGGTCATCATGGGCGTGGCGATCATGCGTTCGGGCGCGACGGATTCCTTCGCGCGCGCCCAGTACGGCCTGTTCACCCTGGCCCTGGCGATCGGCCAGCAGTACCAGACGGTGGGCCTGTACGAGGTGCGCACCTTCCACGTGACCGACGTGCGGCGACGCTTCGACTTCGGCACCTACCTGTCCACGAGGCTGTTGACCTGCCTGGTCATGGTGTGCCTGATCCTGATCCACTCGTGGAACTCCTCGACGAAGGACCCCTACCCCGCGTTCACGGTCATCGCGGCGATGGCGCTGCTGCGCATTTTCGACGCCTTCGAGGACGTGTACTACTCGGAGTTTCAGCGCTCCGGGCGCCTCGACATCGCCGGCAAGGCCTGTTTCGCCCGCATTTTCACGACGACGTTCCTGTGGTCGGGCCTGTACTGGGTCACCCAGGATCTGCTCCTCGCCACACTCGTCACCTTCGCGGTCACCTGCGTCGTGCTCGTCGTCGCCTACGGGATTCCCGCGCGTGGCCTGTTCTCACTGCTGCCCTCGTTCAATCTACGAGGCATCGGCGGGATCCTGTGGGAATGCCTGCCCCTGTTCATCGCCGCGTTCCTCAACCAGTACCTGGCCAACGCTCCGCGCTTCGCGATCCACGCGAGCCTCGGGGACGAGGAGCTGGGTGTCTTCGCGATCATCTACATGCCTGCGGTCGCCATCAACATGCTGTCCCTGTTCGTCTTCCGTCCACTCCTCACCCGCATGGCGCTGCGCTGGGCCGAGGGCAAACGCGGGGAGTTTTTCGCGATCGTTCGCCGCGGCCTCCTGACGACCGCGCTCGCCTTCGTCCTCGTCGCGCTCGTCACCTACTTCATCGGCGCTCCGCTCCTGACCCTCGTGTTCGGCACGGACGTGTCCGACTATGTGCCTGAGCTGATGGTGCTCGTCCTCGGTGGCGCCCTCAACGCGGCCGGCGTCATCCTCTACTACGCGCTGGCGACCATGCGCCGCCTGCGCGCGGTCCTCGTCGCGTTCCTGATCGCGGGAGGGACCGCCTACCTGGCGGCGGCGCCGCTGGTGCGCTCCTTCGCTATGATGGGCGCATCCCTGGCCTACGCGGCCACCATGGCCCTCCTCGCGGCGCTCTTCGTCGCATTCATGCTCATCCCCGTGCGCAACGCGCCCACCGAAACGGAGTCCGTCAATGACTGACCGCGCTCACCATCCCGTCAAGATCGCGATCTTCATGGAGTTCTTCCTGCCCTACCTGGGCGGCATCGAACGCTACCAGGACCGCCTGAGCGAGCAGCTGAGGCTTCTCGGCTACGACGTCTTCATCGTCACGTCCCTGCACGACGAGTCCCTGCCTCGTTTCGAGGACAAGGACGGGCTGCGCATCTATCGCCTGCCGACCAAGGGCCTGTTCAAGCAGCGTTACCCCTTTTTCAAGCGCGATGCCCGCTTCAAGGAGACGATGGCCGCCGTCGAGGCTGAAAATGCGGACTTCTACATCGTCAACACGCGCTTCCACCTGACCAGCCTGCTCGGCGCGCGCCTGGCGCATCGCCTGGGCCGCCCAGTCGCCCTCATCGAGCATGGTACCGCGCACATGAGCGTCGGAAACCCGGTCCTGGATTTCTTCGGCGGCATCTACGAGCATGGCCTCACCCACTTCGTCAAGAAGCACGTGACGTCCTACTACGGGGTGTCACGCAACTGCAACAAGTGGCTGCGTCACTTCGGGATCGAGGCCGCGGGCGTGTGGTATAACGCGGTGACCCCCGAAGATACCGCGGTGGCCGACGACCGCTACGAACGTCAGTGGCCGCGCGGGCGTGAGGACTGCGAGATCGTCATCTCTTACGCGGGCCGCCTCATCGCCGAGAAGGGCATCGTCGCCCTGCTGGACGCTTTCGCGCGCCTGCGCGCCGAGCTCCCGGGTGTCCCCCTGCGCCTGGCGGTGGCCGGCTCGGGCCCGATCGAGGACGAACTGCACGAGCGCTACGGCTCCGACCCCGCCGTGTCTTTCCTGGGGAAGCTGGATTTCCCGGCCGTCATGAGCCTGTACCGCCGCTCCGACGTGTTCGTCTACCCGTCGATGTACCCGGAGGGGCTGCCCACCTCGATCCTCGAGGCGGCCCTGGGCGACTGCGCGATCATCGCGACGCCTCGCGGCGGCACGGAGGAGGTCATCACGTCCCCCGCCCTCGGCTGGATCGTGGACGGCCGCACGTCCGCCGAGCTCACGGACGCGCTCGTCCCCGCCCTGCGCGAGGCCGTGACCGATCCGGTGCGTCGAGCCTCCTGCGCCGCCGCCGTGGGGGCGCGCGTGCGCGAGCATTTCACGTGGGCGTCGGTGGCCCGCGATGTCTCCTCCATCATCGACGAGGCCGTGGCCCGCTAGCCTCCCCTCAGCACTCCACCGCCGGACTTCCGTGCGGCCTCCCGCCGCCCGCGGGCACCGCAGCCACCTTCACCCCCAGGCGCAATGGGGGGTTTTGCACCATTAGAAGCCCGCGATCGGCGTGTCGCCGGCGTGTCGCGCCTCTAATGGTGCAATTCCCCCCGTGTCTTGTCCGGGCATGAAGGGGCGTCGCACCCAAACAGCAGGCCCTGTGCCGCGCCACCATCGGACAGCCCATCACCACCCGACCCCGCGCCGTCGCTCGCGCTCGAGTGTGACCCACCGGCCCACCACCGATTCACCCAGCCCTAAATCCCGAGCCACAGACGCGATCGTAGACCCCGTATCCAACACCAGACACGCGACATCACGACGATACTCCGGCGTAAAACGACGACGAGTTCCCATAACAGGCACCTCACTGGCCGCAGGCACACACACCCGCTTAACGAAGTGTCAACAACACCAGCCTAAGCCCGCCGAGGAACTTTCCGACGGTTTCGACATCTTCGAGATGCTCCCCGGCTTGGAGCGGGAAGATGTCGACGCCGGAGCGCCCCATTGTCAGAATGTCGACATAGCGTCGATCCAGGGACATGCTAGGTCCTTCCTCTCCGTTGGGGCGGCTCTCGCACCTGACCAGCCTAGGATGAACCATCGACACACAATCGTCGCAATTTGTCCTTACAATAGGGCGTGCGCATCGTTGTCACCACCCGCCCACAAAGACTGCTACCATGTAACCGTATATTTTCACAAGGCCAAAGTCCCACCCTACGAAGGTCGACCATGTCCCACTCCCCCAAGGCTTCCCCCAGCGAGCCCTACGTCCCGGACATCACCCTGGATCGCTCCTCCCCCATCCCCTTATACTTCCAGATCTGCGAGCCAATCGCCGAGCTGATCAACTCGGGCGCACTGCCCGCAGACACGCGCCTTGAGGATGAGCTGTCAATGGCCGCCCGCCTACACGTCTCACGCCCCACCGCCCGCCAGGCTTTGCAGCGCCTCGTCGATCGCGGCCTCCTCACGCGACGCCGCGGCGTCGGCACCATCGTCTCCCCGCGCCAGGTGCACCGCCCCATGGAGCTCACCTCCCTCATGAAGGACCTCGTCGAGGCCGGACACCAGGTCCACACGACGATCCAGCGCTACGAGGCACGCCCCGCCACCGAGACCGAGGCCGACATCCTCAAGGTCGCCGAGGACACGCTCGTCGTCCACATCGAACGGACGCGTTTTGCAAACAGCGAGCCGATCGCCGTCCTTACGAATCTCATTCCCGCGGACATCGCGCCGACCATGCAGGAGCTCGAATCCAACTCCCTCTACGACATGATGCGAGAGCGCGGAGTCGCCCTGGCCTCGGCGCGCCAGGTCATCGGGGCGCGCACCGCCACCGCCAAGGAGGCCAAGCTCCTGTCCGAGCACCGGGGAGCCGCCCTGCTGACGACGCAGCGCACGACATACGACCCCTCCGGGCGCGTCGTCGAGTACGGCGACCACATCTACCGCGCGTCGCGCTACTCCTTCGAGGCCAATCTTTTCGCACAGTGATAAAGAATTGCTAGTTTGTCCTAACAAATTGTTGACGGGATGGCGCGCACGCCGTAGACTTGTGGACGACGGAGAATAGCCTCAAGCAATCACAAAGGAGTGCTTCCCGCCATCTCCATCGAGGACACCCCCGGCCCCCCTCCTGCACGCGTCCCGCACGCGGCACGGACGCGACTCCCGCACGCATCCCGCACCCCGGAATGTTTGACGCACATCACTGCTTCAGCTATTGTCGGTCACGAGGACACCACGGTTGGCGAGAAAGGACGCGCCATGACTTGGTTTTCATCCATGATCCCTGGGGCCCCCGGTAACGCAGATTCCATCGCATCGCTCGCTCAGACCCTGCACGAGAGCGCCGCGCAAGCGGAGAACATAGAACAGGCGGTGTCACGTATTCCCTCGTCCATCGCGACGTGGAGGGGCCACGCTCACCTCGATTACCTGGAATCACAGCAGCGAGCGCGCAGCCGCATGATCCATTTCAACGAGGGCATGGCCTGTGCGGCCAACGACGTCGAGTCCTACTCGTGGAGCGTGCGCGCCATGCATAACTACGTGGAGAACACCCTGCGTCCCGCCGCGCAAGAGCTCGACGACGCATTCACGCGCACTCCCGCCGCACAGCGCCTCGACGCGTACTTTTCCCTCCTTGCCGAAGCACGCACCCTCCAAGGCGAATACAGGGAGCGCTACAACAGGCTCAAGCAAGAGGCCGAGGACCTCGCCCTCAGCCTGCAACAGGCTCTGTCGATCGAACCCGTCGCGAAAAAGTCGAAGTTCGCGGGTGGATTCTTTGACCCCTCCCGCACAGAGCGCCTCAGCGAGCGCGACATTGACAGGATCAACGCCGAACTCAAGGCCCTGCGCGAGGGCGGCTTCGACCTGCGCGCAATCGCTCAGGGAAGCATCGGTGACTGCTACTACCTGGCATCGCTGATGGCCGTCATGAACTCCCCCGAGGGGCAGGCCCTCCTCGCTGATGGTATTCGTCCGCACTACAGCCAAGACGGAACGATCGACGGCTACATCGTCACGGTCTATGACAAGCCCGGCTTCTTCTCCTCCGGTTCCTCCACGGAAGTCCTGGTGCGAGACACCTACGCCAACGGAGCGCGTTCCAGCGGGTCTGCGGGCGTCATCTCCCTGTACGAAAAGGCGTTTTCCCAGCTCCACCCGGGCGGAGTCAACAGGTCAACCTTCTTTGAAAGCGGGATAGCGGCCGGTTACCCCCGTGAGGCTCTTCCACGCGTCACTGGCCAAGGAACATCCACGGTTGACGGGGACGGCCTCTTCGGCTTTGGAAGCGGCTACGACGCCAGCGAACAACAGACGATCATCGAGGCCGCCAACAGCGGGCAGCCCACCATCGCCAACACGGAGAACAGCGACGCGTTCGAGAACCGAACCGCCCCCGTGGATGTGACGCTGCCCAACGGGCAGGAGACGCGCATCGACATCTACCGAGGACACTCCTACGTGGTCACACACGCCGATTCGTCGGGCCTCACGCTCGTCAATCCGCACGGTACCAACACGGTCTCGGAGACGGGCACCGCCACCCCCAACGGGGAATTCACCATCTCCTGGGAGGATTTCGGAGAGTACTACGGAAACGTCACCCTCGGTGCCGTCAAATAACGCGGCACCGCGCGCAGGGCGCTCTTCTCACCTGAGGGTGTCGCTGCTCCCCCAGCACTTCCACCCCGACACGATAGGCAGAACATGACTCACCAAGACCGCCGGTGGATCATCCCCGGTAACGCCGTTCGTTGCGGCCTGATCGACGGATTCGGCGAGCCGGCCATGAGCGTTCTTCGCTCGGAGATCACAGACGGGATTCCCCGCGTCACGCTCGCGGTCACATGGAAGCCCGGCGCGGGGACTCCCCCTCCGGGGATGCGCGCAGAACTGGCCCAGGGGGAGTCCGCGTCGCTCAGCAACGTCGGGAGCTTTACCCTGGTCGACATGGAAGCACCCCTCGACGGCGATATGTTCCCACGGCCGGTCATTCTCTTCGAACCCGATCCGCGCCTCATGGACACGGCGCGCCGATACGCTGGAGCCAACGGCCTGTTCTTTCCCGACACGATCGACGATGGGAGTCACTCATGAGCAAGGGTTTCGCGTGCGACACGGACGAAATGAGGGCGTTGATCGCCAGGCATGAGGAGCTGCGTTCCGACTTGGAAAGGGTCATCGTGCCGCCGAAAGGAGCCGCGTGGGGTTTTTCCGTCGTGCGCGGCGCGTACAAGGAGCTGGCGGAGGATTGCGCTGATCGCCGCGAGATCATGCAGGAGTGGTGCACCCGCATGTCCGAGGCCATTGAGGCGACCTCCCGCGAGTCCGAGCAAGCGGACGCCACCTGGGCGGACGTCATCAAAGACGACCGCCTCACCTCCCTCTGATCTCTCCGGAGCGCCGATACGCCGCGCCATTCCCGTGAACAACAACAGCGGCCGCGCAACGGGTTCGCAGGTATAACACGACAAGGAATCACACGATGGTCACTCTGAGCAGGCTCGAAGAGATACGCGACTTGCGAACGGTATGGCCCCACGAGGCACTCGATTTCACCCCGTGGCTCGCGCAGGACGAGAACATGGCCCTCCTCTCTGACGCCATCGAGATTGACATGACGGTTGACGAGATAGAGTCCTGCGTCGGCGATTTCAACGTCGATATCTTCGCGTCGGAGACCGGCACGGACAGAACAATCATCATCGAGAACCAGCTGGAAGACACCGATCACGACCACCTCGGAAAGCTGATCACCTACGCGTCTGGTAAATCGGCGGATGTGATCGTGTGGCTCGTTAAACGCGCGCGAGAGGAGCATCGCGCCGCGGTCGAATGGCTCAACAACCACACCGATGAGAACATCGGTTTCTTCCTGTGCGAAATCAAGCTGTTTCGCATCGGTTCCTCCGATCCGGCCGTGAAATTCGAGGTTGTCGAACGACCCAACGATTGGACCAAGGAAGTCAAGAAGGCGACGTCACCGGATGAGGGCCAGCAGCTACGCTACGACTACTGGGCCGCATTCCAGGACTACGCCTTTCAGGACACACGCTTTTCGCGCAGCTTCCACCGTGGCAAGCCCTCGAAGGAGTATTGGATGAGTTTCGGCATCGACTCGTCTCAGTGCCATATCGAAGCATCACAGGTCCACAAGCGAAGCGAGCTGAGTGTCGAGCTGTATATCAACCAGGACAAGGACCTATTCCGCTCGCTCTACGCCATGAGGGAGACGATTGAAGCCGAGGCCGGCCTGAGCTTTGATTGGCGGGAGCTCCCGAACCGCAAAGCGAGCCGCATCGTCGTCCATAAGAACGTATCATTCGACGACAGGGCCCAGTGGACCGAGCACTTTAACTGGATGATCGACACCATGCTCGCGATCAAGACAACCTTCAAGAAGTACCTGTAACCGGCTTCACCGCTGCGCTCGCCCGAGCGCCCCAACCGTCAACATCACTCAGGGGGTCATGTCATGTCCGCACGTATCAGTCGTGGCCTTCGGACTCGCCGCGTCGCTCGTTGGAGCGTGTTCGTCGCCCAACGAGGAACGCGACCTGCCTGCGTGCGATGGCACGACCTACGTTCTTGAATCAGCGATCAGGTATCAGCTCATCGAAGGGTTCAGTCCCCTGCGGCTCACGGGCATCGAGGCCGATGCTGCCGGCGACGCGCCACACGCCACGCTCACCGTGAGCTGGTCCGATGGAGTCAACGTGCCGGAGGGCACGTTTCAGGCCCTCACTGTCGGGGAGAGCACGACCCTCGACAACGTCGGTACCTTCACTCTCGTCGACGTGCTCCCACCCTCCGGGGAGAGGCGCTGGTCGACACCGGTGGTCTGCTTCCAGCAGGACCCCCAGCTCATCGACACTGCACGTACCTACGCCGCCGACAACGGCCTCCCCTTCCCCGGCGACGAGCAAGACAGCCAGTCCTGAGGGTCCTCATCGACCTCGATCGGGTCTGGATACCAGGCTCTTCCGAGTTGAGTGTGGGTGGTCGAGTGCTGGTTGAGGTTGCGGGTAGGGGTTGAGGTCCTTGGTGGTGAGCGGACTTCTCCATCCGCGGTCGTCGAGAGCCTCGGGCTGGGCCTGTGCGCATGTTGGTGAGGCTTTCCAGCGCCGCCTGCCATCTGGTAGGCTGGCAGTGTTACAGTGGCGCGTCAACTCAGAGAGGAGTAGTCGTTGTGAGCGCTCAGATGCAGGTCACTAAGGAGAAGTGGCAGGACTGGGAGAAGGCCCTCCGCGAAGAGGTGGCCCCGAAACTACGGCAAGCAGCAGGTTTGCTGAGGACGAATAGTGAGCTGCAGACCGAGGGGAAGTGGAGCGCGGAATCAGGTCCCCAGGCCTTCGCCACCAAGCACAAGCAGTACCTCACCGAAGAGGCTGACGCGCTGGATGCGATGGCCAAGCACGCCACCGATTTCGCTGAGAAGATTCAAACAGCGCTGGATATGCTGGAGAAGGATGAGGACGCTGCTAAGAGCTGGTTGGATGCGGAGGCCGCGAAGATTCAAGCGGTGTACATCTCGAAGGCCAAACAGGCCGCCCTTGACGAGTTCGACAAGCACCCTTCCGGGGCGAACCTCGCTAGGTTGAAAAGGTACCGGTACTAGCCCGGTGGCTCGGTGAGTAGAGCATCCAATCGACGACGAAGGGGAGGGGACTAAGGATGATGGCGACAGTGACGGGTGTGGGTCGGCGCGTGGCCCGGTGGGTGGCGTGCGCGGTTGCAGCCGCGTGCTGTGTGGCGGGGGCGGCCTTGCCCGCTCGCGCGGATGGTCCTGTCCCGGTGCCCTCCACCCCGCCCACGGCGCCGCCCTCCACTCCGCTGTTCCCGGGGCGCACCATCCGCATGACCGCCAACTTCCAATTTGGGGAATATAACGTTCTAGGGCAGGGCGCAAAGCCCGCCGCCTACCTGACGCTGGTGTTCTCAGAGTGGGATAACGGGTGGAACCTGACCGAGCAGGAGTGCCAGGAGTTGGTGTCCACGTTCTGGTCTGGCACCGGCCCCGACTACGTGGTGGAGGCAACAGCAGGGTCGAACGATTGCCAGATCGAAGCGTACTACATGGGTGAGGCGCGCCATGCGTTCTATTCCCTGGATGAGTCGGGGCACATGCAGGTGCGCCCGCCCATGGCCTACCTCAACCTGATCGCCAGCTCGTTCGACAACGTTTATTTCGAGCGCCTTGACTTTTACGTCACGGGCATGAACAACGCTCACTGCAACGCGAGCCCTTCAAAAGAAGATCTCAACACGCTGTTGAACATCACCCACATGTCCATCTGTATGTGGGATGTTGACGACGGGGCCACGATACCTGCGACCGATGAGCCGCTCATGGAAGGTGACGTCGAGGACTACTTCACCGGCAAACTCGCGGGCACGGTCGGGCCCTTCACTGAGCTGAGCCCGCCCGTCAACCCCTTCACCATCACCCCCGCGCCCACGACCGACCCTGCCACCGGCCCATCGGCCACCGCGTCCGGAGACCGATCCGAGACCAGCGGGTCCTCTTCCACGGGCCTGCTCATCGGCATCGGCGCCACCACCGCCGTCCTTCTCCTGGTGGGCACCGGTGCTCTGGTGGTGGCGCTGCGCCGCAGGAAGTAACGGCGCGGCCACCACGGACCGGAACGCCGCCACTAGCTTGGTGGCTCCGTGAGCGGGCCTCTGCGTCCTCGATGAGGGGAGGAATGGTGCCTCTTCATAGTTGGGTGTGGGTGGAGGCGTATTGTGCCACCTGATCCGTGAGTGCTCGACCCGGGGAGATCGATCACCGTCACCCCATCAACGTTCGATGCCCACGCTACGTCACACATGAGCCCTGGTCATCGGGGCGGCGATGATCACGGCGCTTCCCGTGCTCGTGTAAAGGGTGTCGGCGCGGGCCCTCGCCCGCGCCGACGACCTCATCTCACACTCGAGGAGCTGTGATAACCAGCGGAAGTGCCTCCCCGCGAGCATCGCTCGGAGGCTGCTCCCCCGCCTGCAGGGTTAGACTCTGCCCATCCCACGAGCACGCCGCGCCCGGCGTGAGAACCGCGGAACGCGAGTATGCGAATCCGCTGGGCAGACCCGACACCTGCGAGACGGACGCATCCGCCACCACGGCCACATGGTCACTGTGCCCCAGGAGACGCACCCAGGCCTCGTCCGAGCCCGAAGCCGACACCGCGCGCACAGCCCGCGCCGACTCTGCCGACACCGGACGCACACCCAGAAGCTCCGGCCCATACAGGTCGTTCCACTCCCCCAGGCCCTCCAGGCACTCGCGCTGCTCGCGAGGAATCGTCCCGTCAGCCTTCGGGCCCACGTTAAGCAGGAGGCGCCCGCCGCGCGAAACGACGTCCACCAGGTGACGGACGGCACCCGCCCCGCTCAGGTACTGATGGTCCCCCTCGGCGCGGTTGTACCCGAAAGACAGGCCCACGCCTCGGCAATTCTCCCAGGGCTTCCCGCTGGTCTCCAAATCCCCCATGTGCTGATACTCGCTGGTCAGGTAGTCCGCGTGAACGCCGCCGTAACGGTCATTCGTGACCCCCTCGGGGCGAGCCGCGTAGAAGTACTCGAAGAGCGTGCCCAGACCGAAGGGGCCGAAATTCTTCCCCTCGTCGGGCCAATCGATGTCGTTCCACACGACGTCGGGGGCGTAGCGGTCGATCAGGTCGCGCACGTGCACGAAGCAGTAACGCGCGTAATCCGCGTCCTTCGGCCGGCACAGGTCCTTGCAGTCATCCTCGGACAGGATGGGCCGCGCGGGCCGATAGTGCCAGTCCAGGCCACCGGAGTAGTACAGGCCAACGCGCAGTCCCTGCGCCCGCGCGGCATCCGCGAAGCCCGCCACGAGGTCGATGCGCGGACCCCGGCGAACCGTGTTGCGCGTGCCCGTCTCCGGGGCGTCCCACAGCGTCACGCCGTCGTGGTGCTTCGTCGTCAGCACCGCGTAGCAGGCGCCCGCACGGCGGAAGAGACGCATCCACTCGGATGGGTCCCACGCATCCGGGTCCCACGCGTCCAAGAACGCGTCGTAGGGGGCAGCCCCATACAGGTCCTTGTGGCGTCGCGCCGCCGGAGAACCCGGGATACGGATCGTGTTGAAGTACCACTCCGCGTATGAATTATGGGTAAACCATGCCTCCCAGTCGTCCTCGACGCCGAGCTCCCCGTGATCCTCCGCCCACGCGGGCACCGAGTACGGCCCCCAGTGGACGAAGATTCCCAGCGGCGCGTCTTGGAACCACTGCGGCGTCGGGCGAGCCAACGCCCCCCAGCGGGCGGACTCGCCGAGTGTTTCACGATGTTCCACGCTCATCACCGTCCCCCGAAGGCACCCAGGGTGACGCCCTTTTCCAGCTGCTTTTGCAGGAACACGACCAGCAGAATCGACGGGATGGTCGTCATCGTGACCGCCGCCATGAGCGGACCCCAGTCGGTGCCGCGCTCACCCGAGAACATCTGCAGGCCCAGCGGGATCGTCGCCAGCGTCGAATCGTTGACCACGATGAGGGGCCACAGGAACGAGGACCAGTAGTCGATGAAAGCGAACACGCCGACCACCGTGATCGGAGCCTTCAGGAGGGGCAGGAGGATCTTCGTGAGGATCTGCCAGTCGCTGCAGCCGTCGATGCGCGCCGCCTCCTCGAACTCGAGGGGCAAGGACAGCAGGAACTGCCGGATCAGGAACGCCCCGAACGCCCCGAACGCGAAGGGCACGATGAGCGCGAAATACGAGTTCACGAGGCCCATGCGCTGCATGCCGATGTACAGCGGGATCACGAGGACCTCCTGGGGCAGGACGAGCGTGCCCAGGAACAGCATGAACAGGTGATCGCGCCCCTTAAAGCGCAGCCGCGCGAACGCGTATGCCGACAGAACCGACACGACGACCACGAGGGCCGCGCCGGACAACGACACGATGAACGAGTTGAGCACGACCCGACCGAAGGGAATCGAGCGCAGCGCGGAAGGATAGTTCTCCCACGCCACCTCGCTGCCCGTCGGGCTGAAGGTAAAGACCTCGGTCGTGGGCTTCAGGGAGGTCGCGACCATCCACGCGAAGGGGAACAGGAACGCGACCCCAACAATCCCCAGTAGGACGACCGAAATGGCGGTCGACAGTCGTTTTTTGCTACGCATCGTAGTTCACCCACTTCTTCTGGCCCGCGAACTGCAGGGCCGTCACCGTCATGACAATCACGAAGAGAACCCACGCCATCGACGAGGCGTACCCGAGCTTGTCGAAAGAAAAGCCGTTGCGGTACAGGGACAACACGATCGTGTTGGTCGACTCTCCCGGGCCGCCCAGCGTCAGGAAGTAGGGCTGCGCGAAGACCTTGAAGGCGCCGATGATCGTCATGACCGTGCAGAAGAACACGGTCGGGGAAATCATCGGGAAGACGACCTTGAAGAATCGCTGCACGCCGTTGCAGCCGTCGATCGTGGCGGCCTCGAGCACTGAGGTGTTCAGGCCGTTGAGCCCCGCCGTCAGGACCACGATGTTGTAGCCGAGGCCCTGCCACAGGCTCATCACCAGCAGCGACCCCATCGCCAGAACGGGCTTATTCAGGAACGGGATGTGCTCGATCCCGAAGACACCCAGCGCGGAGTTCACAACGCCGTGGTCGGAGAGCAGGAGGCGCCAGATCAGCGCGTTACCGACCATCGGGGTGACCACTGGGATGAAGAAAATGACGCGCAGGATCCGGCTGAGCCACTCCGGCACCCGCTGGAGCCAGTAGCTCAGGCCGATCGAGATCACCAGGTTGAGCGCCGTGTAGCAGGCCGCAAACACGACGGTGTTACGCATGACCGTCCAGAACGCGGGGTCCGCTCCGCTGAGCATGCGCTTGTAGTTGTCGATTCCGACGAAACGGCCACCCCCGAAGAGCGACCAGTCGAAGAAAGAGATCACGAGGGACGCGATCAGCGGCAGGACGATGAACAGCAGGAAGCCGGTCATGCCCGGAGCCAGGTAGACGAGGGCGCGCACGCCGTCGCCGCGCTTACCCGCGTCGCGCGCCTTCTTCGCGCGCTTCGAGGCCTTCGCCTCACCCGTATCCGCCGCGCCCGCTGGCGCCTCGCGGCCGGGTGTCACAGTGTCAGTGCTCATCAGCAGTGTCACCTTTCCATCACAGAGACCGTGGTGGGCTCACCGCGCAGCGCCGACCATCATCGTCCGCGCTAACGCCAAGGGACCCACCCAACGAGGCCGGGGAACCCGAGCAGGTCACCCCGGCCTCGTCAATGGGGAGCCGGACTCAGCCGGCGGAGTTCTGCAGATCGGAGAGGATATCCTGCGCGGTCTTGGTGCCGCGGAAGCCCTCGGGCGAGTACTGCTGGAAGGACGTGTTGATCTGGTTCCACGTCGTGGTCGTCACGAGCGGGGTGCCGTTCTCGAGGAGAATCTTCACCACCTCGGCGCTGTCAGCGGGCTTGTTCGCGGCCCACTTGTCCATCGCGGACTCGACCGAGGGGACGGTCCCCTGCTTGTCTGCCACCGAGCCAATGACCTCGGGGGTGACCAGCTGCTTGAGAACGTCGAAGGCGGCCTGCTTGTCGGGGCAGGACTTCGAGATGCCGAAGCCGGAGCCCTGGATGACCGCGCGGGGCTGGCCCGACGGCGTCGGAATGACGGCAACGCCGAGCTTGTCGCCGAGCTCTTTGTCGAAGGCGCCGTACATCCACGGGCCGTCGATGATCATCGCGGCGGTTCCCGAGGTGAAGGCGGTCTGGGCGGGGCCATCGTTATCGGCGGCGTTCGGGGCGACCGCGACCTGCTCCTTGTGCACCAGGTCGAATGCGAACTGCACACCCTCCACGAACTTGGGATCCGTCAGCGTGTTCTTACCATCCTGGGAGACCTGGCCGCCGAAGGAGATACCAAAGTCGCCGGGCGCGTTGCCCAGGAGCAGCGGCTTGACGGCCACGCCGTACTGTCCGTCACCGGTGAGGGCCTTCGCGTCGGAGAGGAACTGCGCGGTCGTGTACGAGGTCGTCGGCGCGGCGAGGCCGGCCTTCTCGAAGAGCTCGCGGTTGTAGTACAAGACGTCGGGCTCGGCGTCGTAGGGCAGCGCCAGGACGTGACCGTCGACCGTCATGCCCTGCATCATCGCGGCGTTGTAGTCGGAGGCCTTGATGCCGGCTTTCTCCATATAGGAGTCGAGGGGCTCGAGGAGGCCGGACAGCTCCTGCGCGCGTGCAGCCTGCGTGGTCAGGATGCAGGGCGCGTCACCAGCGACCATCCGAGTCTTGACCTTGGTCCAGTAGTCGTTGAAGGAGGGACCGTCGAAGGTCAGCGTGAAGTCCGGATTCGCCTCCTTGGCCGCATCCACGAAGGACTGCCACTGAGCACGGTCGTTTTCCGTCGAGACCCAGGTGTACATCTGGTGGACCTGGTCGCCACCGGATCCGCTGGCCGATCCGCCTCCCGAGGCGCAGGCACCAGCGAGGAGCGCGAACGCCGAGGCCGTGGCACCGAGTGCGAGGAACTTGGAGTTAGTGGGGCGCATGGTGCGCTCCTTCCTGTTAGGGCACGCGGCTCCATTGAACCGGCGCGCTGCCTCTCTGTAGCGCTGACCGGGAAACGGTGCGTGACGTGCCGTCACTCATCATTGAAATTGACAGCACAATACTACCAGCGCCCCTTCGGCTCGGCTAGGGAGAATTTTAGTTGGTCAGCAACGCTTAGTTAATAGTCTCAACGCTACGACGAGCAGCTTCGCGCCGCCAATCGCGCCACTCGCAACGAAGCCGCCCACGACAGGGCGTGGACACCCCGCACCGCGGCTGCATTACAACGGACCATCAGACGATGATCAGCCAGGCAGGCACAGTACCAAGGCCAGCCCGCCTCCGATCCTATGGTCGACCAAGCGTTCACAATCGCCTGGTATGGTGCGCGTAAGTACGACGAAGACGCGACGAAGAGATCTCTGATGCACAAGCTAACCCACCGAGCCATCGCATTCATATGCACAGCGGCCCTTTCCGTGGGCCTGATCGGCGCATGCACCCTTAGAGAAGAAGGACAGGAGATGACACACTGTGACGGAGATATTATCGCTCTCGAGCCAGCTATCCGGTATCAACTCATTGAGGGCTTCAGCCCACTGAGAATCACGGGAACGAACGCCGACACCATCGATGGGATGCCGCAAGCCATGATCACGGTAAGTTGGTCAGCGGGCATCAATGTGCCAGAAGGCTTGTATCAGCAGCTCAAACTGGGTGAGAGCGCGACTCTCGAGAAGGTCGGGACCTTCACGCTCATCGGCATGGAGCCCCCCGCCCACGGCAAGCGCTGGCCAACGCCCATCGTGTGCTTCGAACAAGATCCTCAGCTCATGGACACCGCACGCCAGTACGCCGCCGACAACAACCTCTACTTCCGCCCCAATGACGAGGAGGCACGCCAGTCATGACAGCATCCTTCGCCTGCGACCCCGCCGAGATGACGCGACTGAAGGGCAGGCACGACACCCTGCGTGGAGCCGTCGACGAGATCACTCTCACCCATCGGACGTGAGGGGCACGAGGACATTGACAAAACCTTTCAAGACGGTTAGCATTTGGTCACTGTTTCAGAGTTGATAAGGAAAACGACATGGGATGGTTTTCAACCTACGTCTCAGATCCACCAGGAAACGCCGACCAGATCGCGGGCATCAAAGACGGACTCAGTGCCGCCGCCGAGAAGGCAAACTCTGCCGAGACGGACCTGATCTCCATTAAGTCCTCGATCTCGAGGTGGGCCGGTCAGGCCCGCGATAACTACAGTGAGTCGAGTCAGCGCGCAGCGAGGCGCCTCTACAACTTCGGCGCAGGCCTGACGTCCGCCTCCAGCGACGTCGACAAGTACTACTGGAAACTCCGGTCCATCAAGTCCTACGTGGACGGAACCCTGCGCCCGGCCCTGCAAGACCTCGACAAACAATTCGATGCCACCCCCATGGCGGACCGCTGGTCGAAATTCTGGGAACTGCGCAAGCAAGCGTTGAGCATTCAGGACGATTACAACTCGAAGTACAAGGAACTCAAGCAGTCGGCGGAGGAACTGGCGCAGAGCCTCAAGGGGGCGCTCGCCATCGAGCCGGTAGCGAGGAATTCCAAACATGTCGGAACTAATGACGACCCTTCGAGGACTCAGCGACTCACGTCGAGCGATCGCACATGCATCAACCAAGAGCTTGAAGACCTCAGGGCAGGAAAATACGATCCACGCCAAGTTGGACAAGGACGGATCGGCGATTGCTACTACCTAGCCTCCCTCATGGCCATCATGAATTCCAGCGATGGACAGAAGAGGCTCGCGGATGGCATTCGCCCACACTACGACTCGTCGGGAAACATCGACGGCTACTACGTGACGGTCTATCGGAAACCGGGTATGTTCTCCGGCCCCTCGCAAGAAGTTCTGGTACGGGACACCTACAAAAACGGCGTCTCCTCGTCCGGCCATACCGGCGTGATCTCCCTCTATGAGAAAGCCTACGCCCAGACCTTCCCCGACGGCGTCAACGATAGCGGGATCTTCGGATTGGATGGAATCGATGGAGGTTTCCCCCAAAACGCCCTTCCCCACATTACCGGCAAGGGCACGCACACCGTTGACGGACAAGGCTGGATTTTCGGTTGGGGTGCCGGCTACGATCAGTCCGAAAGACAGGACATCATCAACTCAGTCAACAGTGGCCAGCCTACCGTGGCAAGTACTACGTCGAGCGGCAATTATAAGGACGATTTAGCTCCCGTGAATGTAACGCTCGCGGACGGCACGAAGCAGACGATCCAAATTTATGCTTCACACTCGTACATGGTTAAGAAAGCGGACCAGTCCGGTGTCACCCTCGTCAATCCACACGGCTTCAATTCGATTCCTAATTGCAAAGACCCAACGCCCGACGGAGAGTTCACAATCTCCTGGGAGGATTTCCAGAAGTACTACGGAGACGTCGCGATTGGGTCCCTGTGGTGAAAGACAACCTCAAACGCACCATAGCATTCATCATTACAACGATCTTAGCCGCGAGCCTCAGCGGCGCGTGCACACTTAGAGAAGAAGGACAGAACATGGAACAATGCAGCGGAACAATAATTGATCTTCCCTCCGCGATTTGGACACCAGTCATTGACGGCGTTCCGTTTCTCGTCGTCAACGGAGCTAAAGCAACTGTCATTGCCGGTACTCCCCAAGCAGATATTCGTGTCTATTGGCTCAAGGGGGATAATGCGCCACCCAACCTGAATGAGACACTGAAGCTGGGTGAGAGCGCGACCCTCGAGAAGGTCGGGACCTTCACGCTCATCGGCATGGAGCCTCCCGCCCACGGCAAGCGCTGGCCCACCCCCGTGGTGTGCTTCGAACAAGATCCTCAGCTCATGGACACCGCACGCCAGTACGCCGCCGACAATAACCTCTACTTCCGCCCCGATGACGAGGAGGCACGCCAGTCATGACAGCATCCTTCGCCTGCGACCCCGCCGAGATGACGCGGCTCAAGGGCAGGCACGACACCCTGCGTGGAACCGTCGACGAGATCACTCTCCCGTCGGGCGCCATCAACTGGGGGTTCCTGGTCGTCACCTCCGGCTATAGCAAGCTCGAATCAGATGGCAATCGGCGCCGCGGCACCATGCACGATTGGTGCGAGCATATGTCCGAGTTGATCGAGCAGACGTCACGTGACGCGCAGGCAGCAGATTCCCACTGGGCATCCGTCATCAAGAAGGATCGCCGCACGCCCCTGTAGCACACCGCCTCAGCAACCACCGGGAGTGTGCGGGCACAGACAACAGGCCCGCACACTCCCGGTCGTCGCATCAGACGTTGACAGGGGTACCGCTACCGCGCGGACAGGGCGCCGCCGCCCTGTCCGCTCACTGCCCCAGCGCCCCCTTCACGGCCTGGTCCAGCGGCTGCGCACCACCGCCAAGCATCCGCTCGAGAGCCTCAAGCGTGTAGTGCGACGGGCCCGCCAGGAACGCGACCATCGCGCCAACCTCGGCGGCATCCACGCCCACGCGCTCTGCCCAGGCCCGCCGATACAGGCGCAGCTGCGTCACGAAATACGCCAGCTTCTCCGGCTTGGTCGTGCGCGTGACCGGCTGACCGCTCTTCCAATCCACAACCAGGAATCGCGGCCCCTGCCCGCTCACGCGCTCAAAAACAGCGTCGATGCGGCCCTGTACAGACACGCCGCCCACCTCCACGGCGAAGGCCTCCTCGATAGCGACGGCCCGGTAATCCGCCAGCTCGCCCGCAACAAAGGCGCGGAAGTTGGCGCGCAGCCTCTCGAGCAGCTCGCGCTCCTTCGCGGTCAGCAAGGCCTCGTCCGCCCCGTCGCCACCACCCGACAGCGCAGAGTCCTCACCGGGCGCGACCGCCGATGGATCCTGGGCCTCGGCAGCAGGATCGGCCCCCGCGATGTGCAGCTCGCGCTCGGCCCACGCGTGGAAGACCGTGCCCAGCGCGGAGAAAGAACTGGGCTTGACCGGCATCGGCCGACGCATATCGCGCGCGAACTCACCCGCATCCTGCACCAGCGAAGAGACAGACGTGGCCGGCACGCGCTCGGCCCACAGGTCCACGACAGGCGCCTCCCGGCCCAGCCGATCCTCCTCGATCAGGGCGATCGTGTCGCTCACCGCCGGGTCATCGCCCAACTCCGCCAAGGCCTCGAACACGTCCCTATCCTGCGCGAACTCACGTAGCTGCACGCGCACGGACGCCGCCGCTGCCGCGACCCGCTGACGCGACGGCCCCGGCGCCGTCGGGAACGTCCCCGAGGGCGCCCGCGCGCTCAGCGCCTCGCGCTCCTCCTCACCCGGAATCGGGGCAATCAGGCAGGCCTCCTCCCCCGCGGCGGGCTCGACGCCGAGGTCGCGCCAGGCACCTGATCCCCACACGCCGCGATCCTCCACGGCCCCCGCCGTTCCCTGCTTGGGCTGCGGAGTATGACCGAACAGCTGGGCGCTGGCCTCCATGAGGTAGCGAGACGGGTGAGCAACCTTCATGTTGAAGTCCGACGTCCACGACCCCACCAACAGCTGCGCGCTGCGCGCACGGGTCATCGCCACGTAGGCCAGGCGCCGCTCCTCACGCTCCGCATACACGCCGACGGAAGGCTTGTAGACCTGCGTCGCCCACTTGTCGTATGCCGCGGAAGCAGTCCGGGAACCCTCGACGACGGGCACGAACGGGGGCAGGTCCCCACAATCCCCTCGCAGCGGATGCGGCAGCGCCCCGCTGTCCGTCAACCACGCGTTGGCAGGGGGAACATCCTCCGTCCATTCCACGCTGGTCCTCTTGTTATGCGAGGGAAACACGCCATCGCACAGGCCAAAGACGACGACGCCATCCCACTCCAGGCCCTTCGAGCCGTGCACCGTCAGGATCTGAACGGCCTTCGGATCCGGCTCCCCCAGCGGCGCGTCAAGCCCATCCTCACGCTCATCCGCCAACCTCAGGTACGCCAGGAACGAGCCGAGCGAGGCCCCCGGCGTCTCCTTCTCATAGGCGGCGGCCACGGCAATGAACTCGTCCAGCGCCGCGCGCCCGCCCATCGACAGCGGGTCCGCGATCACGTCGTCCAGTGTCCCCATGATGAGGATCGCGCGCTCGACCTGCTCGGTGATCGAGCGGCCCACGCCCTCGCGGACCTGGCGCAGGCGCTCGCCCAGCAGGCGCACGCGGCGCACCGCCTCCTCGCTGATCGCGGGACGCCCCTTGTCCGCCCAGCCGGGGGCCGGCGGGTCATCCACGGCATCCAGGAGAACCGCCTGGTGGGAACTGGCCCCCTCCCGACGCGCCAAGGCACGCGCCCAGTCGCCAAGCGCCATCAGGTCGGTGGCCCCCAGGTCGATGCCCGCCAAGAGGCGCGCCAGCCACGGGGACGCCGCCACATCGTAGGCCAACTCCAGGGCCGCGCGCACATCCTGCACGGCCGGCTGGTCGAGTAACCCGCCCAGCCCCACGATCTCCGTGGGGATCCCCGCCTCACGAAGAGCGGCGTCGATCAACGGGAAGTCCTTGCGGCGCCTGCTCAGGACGGCGACCGTGCGCCGCTTGCCGTCCGTGACCGGCTGCGCGCGAACCCGCCGCACGAAGTCGACCGTCGCCGCCAGCGCGTCCTCGTAGGCGGCCGGGTAGGCGATCTCGACGACGCCGCGGCCCGCCCCCGGACGCGGGACCAGGACGGGAGACTGCGCGTTCAGCTGCTCCTTGCCCGCCTGGTAGGATGCGACCTCGCGCAGGGGCTCGGCCACGCGATTCGCCGCGTCCAGGATCGACACGTCGTTACGCCACGCGGTCGACAGCGTGAGAGTCTGCCCCTCCTCGGGTGCCCCCGTCTGGAAGCGCTCCAGGAACGTCTCCAGGGACGAGGCCGATGCCCCCCTCCACCCGTAAATCGCCTGATTCGGGTCGCCCACCGCAGTCACCGCGTGGTCGCCAAACAAAGTGGACAGCAGCTCCATCTGGATGACGGAGGTGTCCTGGAACTCGTCGAGGAGCACCGCGCGGAACTCCTCGCGCAGCGCGGCGCGCACGGAGGGAACCTCGCGCACGATGCGAGTGGCCAGCACCAGCTGATCCGAGAAATCCAGGAGGCCCATCTCCCGCTTGCGCTTCTGGTAGGCCTCGATCGGACCGAGGAATGCGATGCGGCGCTGGTTCGCCTGATGCAGCTTCTGGGCCGCCTTGTTCGAGTCCCCCACGATCTCCAGCTCCCGCCCGAACCCCTCCAATGCCTGGCGCGCACTCTCCACCGTGTAGCCGTGCTCGGCGATCTCACCCGCGAGATGCAGGACCCTGCCCACGACGCCCGCGGGACTCAGGTCATCGTCCAAGTCCGTGGGCCACGCCTCGACAATCTGGGTCATCATGTCGAGGGCGCCGGCCTCGGAGAGCATCGAAAAGTCCGGGTCGATCCCGATGCGCATCCCATGCTCGGACACGATGCGCTCCGCGAACGAGTTGTACGTGAGCGTCACCGGGTCCTCATCCAAGCGCTCACTCAGCTGCGGCAATTCGCGCGACAGCAGGCGGATACGCTCGCGCAGTCGGTCGCCGAGCTCGCCCGCCGCCTTGCGCGTGAAGGTCAGTCCCAGGATCGAGGCCGGCGTCAAGTCCGGGTGGTTGGCCAGGAGCCACAGCACCCGCATCGACATGGTCTCCGTCTTACCCGAGCCCGCGCCCGCGACGACGAGGAGCGGCCTGCGCGGAGCCTCCACGACGCGCTCCTGCTCCGGGGTCGGTGTCTTCGTCGCATCGACGATCGCCTGAATCTGGGTTGCGCTCAGGGTCATCGCACTGTCTCCCGCCACGTCACTCCACCACCTTACGGCCGCGCTCCCGAGCCGGGCACAGCCGATCAAAAGAACAATACATGCAGGCCTTATCCGAGGGCGTCGCCGGGAAGTAGGGGCCGCGCGCGATGGCAGCGACCTCGCGCACCTTCTCGCGCCACCCCTCCAGCGTCTCCCCTTCCAGGGGCCGCTGATCGAAGGACTGGGGCTTCTTGTCCCCGAGCAGGGCGATGCGCGCGCCCGCGACCCGCTCCCCCGCAGCGAGGAGGGCCATCTGATAGGCCGCCAGCTGCGGATTATCGGGGACGGTCTTCGCGCTGTACCCGCTCTTGCCCGTCTTCAGGTCCGTGACGCGCACGCCCTCGTCGACATGTTCGAGGCGATCCATGCGCCCGCGGATCGTCACCCCCTCCACCTGGGCTTCGACCGATCGCTCGACCTCCACCTGGCCGGGAACACCCGCCATGTAGGAGGCCAAGTTGTCAACGATGGCGTGCGCGCGCCGATCCGCGTGCCGCCCAGCCCACGTGTCCAGGTTGTAACCCAGCTCCTCGATACGCGCCTCAAGCGCCTCGGTCAGCTCCTGCGCGCTGCCGTGCGGGTTCTCCTCGGCCAGCGCGTGAACGAGCGTGCCCAGGCTGGCCGCCGCAGTCGAGGGTCCGTCCGCGCCGATGGTCGTGAGGAACCACCGCAGCGGGCAGGCAAGCGCCCGCTCGAACTGCGACGGCGAGAGCGTGACGTCACCACCGTAGGGTTCCGCCGTCGTGGGCGTGCCGCCCGCGCCCAGCCAGCGCTCCGGTTGCGCCGAGGCGATGCCCTCGCGGGCCATGAGAGCCAGGAGCGTGGCAGCAAGCTCGGCGTCCACCCGATCATCCGAGGCGGCACGCGCGCGCAGATCCGCGATGTGACCGGGCAGGGACAGGGGCGCGTCCACCTGGTCCAAAGGCACCACGTCGTCCTCGCGGGGCGTGCCCGCCAGGCGCGCCACCATGTCGAAAAACACGGAGGGCGCGGCATCCTCCGAGCGCACAGCCCCCGCGTGCACGTAACACCGCGAGCGCGTGATGGCCGCGACGAAGAGCCGGTATTCGTCGTCCAGGACGGCCCGGCGCGCGGCCCGCGTCGAATCGATGAGCTCCTCACGCCCGTCCTCGCCCACGGCGAACCTGCCAGCCCCCACGTCCGCCAGCAGGTCGGCGCGCAGGATCCGGTCGCGCAGGCGCAGATTCGGCCACGCCCCGTCCTGGAGGCCGGCGAGGACCACGACCTGCCAGCGGCGGCCCATCGCCTGCGCGGGGGTGAGGACCTCGACGCCGCCGGGTCGCACGCCCACGCGCGAGATCGTGTCGATGGGAACCGACCCCGCCAACAGCTCCGAGGCGAAATCACGCGCGGATCCGGCCGGGTTGCGTTGCTCCCACACGTCGGCGACGCGCATGAGCGCGACGACCGCGTCCAGCTGATCGTCGTACCAGCTGGAGGATTCGTCCGAGGCGATGGCACGCGAGCGCCAGTCATCGGCGACGCCGGCGGCCTCCCACAGCTCCCACAAGCGTTGCTGCGGGCGGGCGTTCCCCTGCCTGCCCAGCTCCCACATGCGCACCGCCGTCTCAAGCGCGCGCGCGAGGGTGCGGTCGTTCCACCCGCGTCGGCCCGAGGCCTGCGCCCCCGCCTCGAGGGTGGACCGCCACGTGTCGGGCTCGTCCACGAGGTCTGCCACCGTCAGCGGGATCAGCGCGGCCTCCTCCCCCGCCTCCTCGGCGGCCTGGGCGCGCGCGGCGTTCAAGCGACGCAGCAGCCGGTGCACGGCCAGGGCATCCGCCCCGACGAGCGCCGACGGCAAGAGGCGCTCGGCGAGCTCGCGGCGCTGGGCCGCGTCGGTGTCGCTGTCCCCCGTCGGAAGAGTCACGAGATCCAAGAGAAGGCGGGTCGTGGGCTGCGAGGCAAAGTCGAAAGCCCTGCCGCCCCCGGCCAGGGGGACACCGCCGCGAGCCAGGTAACGCCTGGTTTCCGCGACCATGGAGGCACTGCGCACGATGACAACCTGATCCGAAAAATCGACGCCGTCATGCAGGTGCCGGGAACGCAGAGCGCGGGCGATGAGCGCGCCCATCTGCGAGGGCGTGGCCCCCAGATGGGTGACGAGCGCCCCCTCGGGCGCGTCATCGGCGACCTGCGCGCCGCGACGGGCGGGAGAGCCGGACTGGGCGATGCGCGCGCACGCCTGACGCGCCAGCTCACGCACCGCGCGGGACGTGTCGTAGACCTGGCCGAGCTCCGCGATCTCAACGCCCAGCGCCGAGGCCAGACGACGGTCCAGGTGCGGCTCACCCCCGCGATACCCTGCCACCGCCACGTCGGAATCCGAGAACGCGATGATCCGGGCCCCCGCGTCCCGGCACGCATTCAGGAGGGTCAGCGTCGACGGCGTGCAATCCTGCAGGTCATCCACGATGACGACGTCGGGAACCGGGCACGGCGCCTGCACGCCGCGCTCCTCCGCGCGCCCCTGCCACGTCCCGATCAGCTCCGCGGCCAGGGACTGGATGCGCGACAGGTCCACCCGCAGCGTCTGAGGGTACTCCGGGGAATGCTCGGGCCCCTCCTCCAGGGCCGCGACAATCGCGCCCGCCCCCACCCATTCGGGATGCCCGAAACGCGCCCCGGCCTCGGACAGGGAAGCCGCGCCCATCCCCGCCTCGCCCGCGCGGGCCACCAGGTTACGCAGCTCCGCGCGAAACGCCGGCATCGCGCGCATCTGCTCGCCGATTTCCTCCGGCCAGGGAGCATCCATGCCCGCCAGCAGCTCGGCCAACGCCTGATCCTGGGCCGCGCCCGTCACCAGCTCGACGCCCTCCAGCGGCACCTCCCGCTGAGTGCGCCACGTCGCCACCACCTGATAGGCGAAAGACGCGGGCGTGCGCACCGGGCGCACCACCGCGGGGCCGAGCGCCTGCGCGCGCGGCGTCAACACGTCCGCGCGCGTGCGGTCGGGGGCCAGAATCAACGCCGAAGAGCCCGCACTCACCGCCTGCTCGAACACCGCCAGGGCGCACGTCGAACGGCCAGAGGACGGCGCGCCGCGCACAATCACGTCGCCCGAGCGCGCCGCCACCACAACCGCGCGCTGCTCAGCATTCAGCTCTGGCAGGCGCCACCAACCCTCCGGGCGGCGCCGCAACCTGACCTTGATTTCGCTCATAACGCAATACTCGCAGACCCCACCCACATCTGCGGCACATATGATGGCCATGACGACATTTACCAGCAAGGAGTCAGCATGGAGATCTTCATCGGCATCCGCGACAACACGCGCCAGCTCGGCCTCGACGTCGACATGAGCGAAAACGAGCTCATGGCCAAGGTCAACGAGGCCCTTGCCTCCGCCCACGGCGTCCTCGACCTCACCGACACCAAGGGCCAGCGCACCCTCGTGCCCGCCCACGCCCTCGGCTACGTGCAGATCGCCGCCAAGACCGAGCGCCGCGTCGGATTCGCGATCCACTAATTCGCGCCCAAACAAACGAGGCCGGGGAGCGCACTGCGGAACTGAACCGCTCGCGCTCCCCGGCCTCGTCTATACCCTGCGGCCTCAGGCCTTCAGGTGAATGTCCCTCATGCGCTCCCCGTGGCGCTTGATCACGTACTCCGTGATCTCATCGACGTTCTCCGGGGAGACCGCCAGCGACGGGTAGGTGAACAGCGTCGCACGCACGAGGCCCAGGGCCTCGCCCGCCACGCGGCGACCCCACAGGGACAGACGATCCGCCAGCTGCGGATCCGCCTCAATCTGCGGGCCCAGGTGCGCACGCACCCAATGCCCCTGCTCGAAAGGCCACACGTCCTCGATCCCCTCGAACAGGCCGTGCACCTGCGCGACGCGAATCAACATGTCACCCAGCATGCCGCGCGTAATGAACGTCTTGACAGCGCGCTCCGCGAACGTCGTGGGACGCGTGCGCGCATCCAAATCGTCGTACGCGCCCGAGAACGCGTCCCCTGCCGCCAGCAGATCAAAGCCGCGATGGCCGCTCCACACCTCCAGCTGCTGGTAGAGCTTGAAACAGCGCGCCGCCATGCGCGCATGCTCCACATGCGCCTCGAACGTGGGGGCCTGCTCGCCGTCCTTCGCCAATCGCGTCATAAACGCGAGCGACGAATAGGCGAGAATACCAAGGACTTCGGCGTCGTCGGCGGGGACGGAATCAAATTCGTGTGCCATGACTACAGCATAGTGCCTGACAAGCTCCACGGCTCCCCATTCGACGCGTGCAACACCACCCGCACCCGCTGCCCCCACCCGCGCCCGCTGCGCTGTGACCAGCGCCTCCACCGCTGTCGGCTCCCACGCCATTACACTGAAAGGTGACCACCGGACGCCCGGTCGCATTCTTGAGGATCATCACACGTTCGCGCGGACGACAATCCCCGCGCCAGACAATGCGCGATCGGCACCGACCCCAACCCCGGAATAGCCCGGGAGACAAGGCAGATCGTGACTAACACGAGCACCGAGGCCATCGAGCCCACCCACGACAACGACGCCACCACCCAGAGCGAGGCCACCACGCAGGCCCCCGCCCAGGCCTCGTCCGTTGAATACTCCGCAGGCGTCGTCCGCCTGGGCAACATCAAGCCCGCGGCCCCCGAGGTCGAAGAAGCCACCCCTGACATTACTGACAAGGGCGGCGAGAACCTCGAGCAGAAGTCCTTCGCGGACTTCGGCGTCACCGACCCCATCGTCGACGCCCTCGACGACAAGGGCATCACGCACCCCTTCCCGATCCAGGCCCTGACGCTCGGCCCCGCGCTGGACCGCCACGACATCATCGGCCAGGCCAAGACCGGCACCGGCAAGACCCTCGGCTTCGGCATCCCCGTCCTCGAAGACGTCATTGCGCCCGACGAAGAGGGCTACGAGGATCTGCTCAACCCGAACCAGCCGCAGGCCCTCATCATCCTGCCGACCCGCGAGCTCACCAAGCAGGTCGCCCAGGACCTGCGCGACGCCGCCAAGTACCTGTCCACCCGCATCGTCGAAATCTACGGCGGCGTCGCCTTCGAACCCCAGATCGAGGCTCTCGAGCGTGGCGCCGACATCGTCGTGGGCACGCCCGGCCGCCTCATCGACCTGCTGCGCAAGGGCCACCTGCACCTGTCGGGCGTCGAGACCGTCGTCCTCGACGAGGCCGACGAGATGCTCGACCTGGGCTTCCTGCCCGATGTTGAGACGCTGCTGGCCCGCGTCCCCGAGAACCGCCACACCATGCTGTTCTCCGCGACCATGCCCGGCCCCGTCGTGGCCCTCGCCCGCCGCTTCATGGTCCAGCCGACCCACATCCGCGCGCAGGACCCCGACGACCAGAACCAGACCGTCAACACGGTCAAGCAGGTCATCTACCGCGTTCACGCCATGAACAAGGTCGAGGTCGTCGCCCGCATCCTCCAGGCGGAGGGTCGCGGCCGCACCATCATCTTCTGCCGCACCAAGCGCACCGCCGCCCGCCTCGGCGAGGACCTAACGGACCGCGGCTTCGCGGTCGGCGCACTGCACGGCGACCTGGGCCAGGGCGCGCGCGAGCAGGCTCTGCGCGCCTTCCGTAACGGCAAGGTCGACGTCCTGGTCGCCACCGACGTCGCCGCGCGAGGCATCGACGTCGACGACGTCACGCACGTCATCAACTACCAGTGCCCCGAAGACGAGAAGATCTACATTCACCGCATCGGGCGCACGGGCCGCGCGGGCAACTCGGGAACGGCCGTCACCTTCGTCGACTGGGACGATACGCCGCGCTGGTCGCTCATCTCCAAGGCGCTGGGCCTGGGCGTGCCGGATCCGCTCGAGACCTACCACACCTCCCCCCACCTGTTCACCGACCTGGACATCCCGGAGGGCACGACCGGTCGTCTGCCGCGCGCGAAGCGCACGCGCGCTGGCCTGGACGCCGAGGTCCTCGAGGATCTGGGCGGCTCCGCTCCCCGCTCCGAGGGACGAGGCCGGGGCGGCCGTTCCGGGTCGCGCGGCGGTTCGCGTTCGGGGTCGCGTGGCGGCCGTGGGCGCTCCGCGCGTGGTGCTTCTTCCGAGGGGTCGCGTTCGCGCGGGTCACGTCGCGGCTCCCAGGACGGCGATCGCACGCTGAACGCCGGCAAGGGAGGCCGCTCCGACCGCGGCACCCGTGGCCGTGGCCGCGGCGAGCACTCGCCGCGTTCGGGTTCCGGTGATGGTGGTTCGGCTGGCTCCGGTTCTGCTGCTGGTTCTGAGCGCGCGCCCCGCGCCCGCAAGCGCATCCGCCGCCGCAAGGGCGGCGAGTGAGGCGCTAGCGCGCCGCGTTGATACGACACGAGGAGGGGTCCGCGCCGCGAGGCTTGGGCCCCTCCCCTGTTTAGGGCGAAGCGAAGAAGCATGATTGCAGCGTTTTACTAGCACCAATGTCACTGCTGGCCGCGCACATGCAGCCCACCAACTGACCGCACTGCTCTGGTGGCACATCGGGGCCGCAGGTACGCGGGTGTCGTCAGCCTCGTTGTAGGCCAGCTACTCTTTTCGCATGTTTGGGCCGCAGGATTCAACCTGATCGGGAACGTTCAACCCGTTAGGGAAGATTCAACCCAATCAGAAGGGGTTGAATCTTCCCGATCGGGTGCAACACCCCATCGGTAACGAGCTTTAACGCGGATCTGGCGGTCAATCACATCCCCTGCCCGCGTTCTACAAGCCCAGCTCACGCAGCGTTGCACCCGTTACGTCGCGCTGCACCCGTTACGTCGCGCTGCACCCGTTACGTTGCGATGCACCCGATCAGAAGGGGTGTAATGCCTACGGATCGGGTGCACCGCCTCCCACAACAAGCACAACTGCGGGCTTTTCCTTCCGACAGACCCCAACCGGCTACCTAGGACGCTAGGACACAGCCTCGAAACGCTCGCCCCGGCTCCGCACGAGAGGCACTGCACCATTTAGGGAGCATTACACCAGTTAGGGAGCATTACACCACCTCCGAGCTGGTGTAATACCCCGCTAAGTGGTGTAACACCACTTAGCAACAAGCCCAACCGCGGGCAATTCGTCCCCGCAGACCCCAAGCGTCCGCCTCGGACGCTGCGACACAGATTCGACATGCTCGCCCGGCTCCGAACGACAGGCGCTACACCCGTTACGTCGCGATGCACCCGATCAGAAGGGGTGCAATGCCTACAGATCGGGTGCACCGCCTCCCACAACAAGCACAACCGCGAATACGTTCCGTCTCACAAGAAGCCGCGCCGGCTGCCCCACGGGAACCGGCGCGGCCTTGCTCTCACAATTCAGCTCTCCAGGTCCTGGTAGACCGGCTGCCACATGGCGCGGCGAACGGCCTCGACGACATCACCCGGATCCATGTCGCACTGGCCATCTGCGATAGCCTGACGGACGACGGCAACCGCGACAGTCGCCGACGACGCACGCAAGTGGTCCACCGGCGGCAGGAGGGACGCACCCAGCTCGTGCGATGTCACCTGACTGGCCACGGCCTCGGCGGCGGCCAGAATCATCGCATCAGTCACGCGAGGGGCACCGGACACGATCGTTCCCAGCCCCAGGCCCGGGTACAGCAACGAGTTGTTTCCCTGCCCGATGTGGAAGGTCGTCCCCTCGTAGTCGAAGGGCAGGATCGGAATGCCCGTGGCCACCAGCGCGCGTCCCTTGGACCAGGCGATGATGTCCTGTGGCATGGCCTCGATTTTCTCCGTCGGATTCGACAGGGGTAGGACGATGGGCCGCTCACACCCGTCGCTCAGCGCCTCGATGACATCCTGCGTGAAGGCACCGTGGTCCGTCGACGTTCCGATCAGGATCGTCGGGTGGATGCGGCGAACGGTCTCCAGTAGCCCGATCGCACCGTCCTTGCGCTCCCAGTCGGCGACCTCGGAGGCGCTGCGCGCGTAGGCCGCCTGGTAATCGGGCAGCCCCTCCATGTCATCGGTCACCAGTCCGGCGCGGTCGATCAGCCAGATGCGGTCCTTCGCCTGCTCGGGGGTCAGTCCCGCGCGCACCATGCCCGCATGGATCTGATCGGCCATGCCGGTTCCCGCAGTCCCCGCGCCGTAAACAAGGAGGCGCTGGTCCGCGAAGGTCGTGCCGTTGGTCTTCATGCCCGCGATGACAGCGGAGATGACGATCGCTCCGGTGCCCTGCATGTCGTCGTTGAAGATGCGGTACTTATCCCGGTTGTTGACGAGGATGCGGCGCGCGTTCGAAGCGCCGAAGTCCTCGAAATGCAGGAGCGCGTGCGGGTAGAGCTCGGATGCAACACTCAAGTACTCATTGACGAGGGCGTCGTAACGTTCTCCGCGCACACGACCATGGCGGTTGCCGAGGTAATCGGGGTCGTTGAGCAGCTCCTCGTTGTCGGTGCCGACGTCGAGGTTGACCGCGATGACGCGCGAGGGGTCAATACCGGCTGCGGCCGTGTAGACGGCGAGCTTGCCGACGGAGATGTCGGTGCCGTTCACACCCCAGTCGCCGATGCCGAGAATCTGTTCGGCATCGGAGACGACCAGAAGATCAACGTCATCGGGGCCGAGGCCGAGGCCTTCAAACGTGGGCCGCACATCCTCGACTCGATCGACGGACAGGTAGATGGCGCGCGAGCGGCGGTAGTCTGCGGACCATTTCTTGATGGCCTCGCCGATCGTCGGATCGTAGATGACGGGTAGGAGTTCGGCGATGTGGTCGATGATGACCTTGTAGTAGAGCGTCTCGTTGCGGTCGTGCAGCTGTTCGAGGTAGATGTACTTGTCGAGGTCGTCGTCGAGTCGACACACCTGCTTGTAGGCGCGTGCGGCCTGTTGTTCGAGCGTTTCGACAGCTGCGGGAAGACGACCCATCAGCCCGAAGCGCTTGCGCTCGTCGATGGTGAAGGCGGTTCCACGGTTGGTCTGAGGATCGGCAATGATCTGGGGTTTTGCTGGCATCAGCGGCTCCTTTCTGGGGCTGCTTTCAGCGTAAACCAGTTGCACGCCGCTGTCCCTGTCTATCGTTTGGCATTCTCTCAGCGGGCTCCCAGGAATACGCGGCCTCATGAAGTTGGCGAGGGTCGCACGGTTCGATTGCGTTGGTTCCACGCAGAAATTCACGTGCTACATGGCCGGGTTTGCTCACCCCCGGCGATCACACCTGCGGTTGGACGACCAGCACGCTGCACAGTCACCGTGTCTGGCGATACTGGTTCCGTTGGGGATGTGGCGCCCAACTCACCACCGCCTACCCCGACCGAATCACCCCCTACCTCTAACCCCCATACACAGAAAAATTGACAGGCTCCACGAGGTGTAATGCCTACGGATCGGGCGCACCACCTCCCACAACAAGCCCAATTGAGGAAACACTAGTTCTTGCTGCTCCAACGAGCCCCAACCGAGCCGCAGCCGACAGCGCTACGCCACTGAGCAACAAGCCCCCGCGCGACTGCATTGTTCCATCGGCAACCTCAAATGCCTGGTGCTCCGTCCTGCAGCGCAGAACCGCTCCGGCTCACACCCCGCCAGACGCCCCACCACCGTGCCGCGCCCGCTCACTGAAGAGGCGTTCGGTGAGCGTCCGTTCGACGACGCGCGGCAGGCGGGTGGGGGTGTCGCGGTGGCGGCTCATGGTGAGGAACAGGCGGATGCGGGTCAGCGGCGAGACGCGCACGGATTCGGGCCAGCGCATCGCCACGTACTGCACGGCATCGGTCACGTCGAGGCGCCGCGTCGAGTTGCCGACGCGCACCCACAGCTCGGCCTCGCCCTTGCCCTTGGGGCCCTTCAGGTACACGGGGCGCGTGGACGGCGGGATCGTCACCCGGCACACCTCCTGGCGCTCGTACCCCTCCTGGGGATCCGTGGCCTCGGCGAAGTCGAGGAGGGGCAGCGCAGCCGCGTTGGTCCCCAGGCGCTGGCCCCACAGGTCGCGGATCCACAGCTCGAAGCGGTCGGCGTCCGGGGTCTTGAGGGTCGCGTAGTCGGGGCCCAGCCCGATGAGGAGCCCGTCGTCGTCCACGCCGATGAGGAGGGTGCCGCCGCCGGAGTTCATGAACGCGGCGACCGTCTTGGCGATGACGGTTTCCATGGCGTCGTCACGCTTGCCGGCGCGCATGTTCCAGCGGGCGCTCGACTTGAATTCGAGGGAGTCGGATTCGCCGCGTGTGGCGACCTCGGCGATGGGGTCGAGGCCGGGGCGCGGATGCAGGTACGCGACAATCAGGGAGACGATGACGACCACGACGAGGGCCACGAGCGCGGCCACGCCGATCATCGCGGGGCGCCACATGTCGGAGGAGGAGAAGATCCAGCCTGCGACCAGGAGGCCGCCCCACAGGCCACCCAGGCCGGTGAGGGTCGCCGAGGCCGTGGACATCGTCATGCGCGAGGCCAGGAGGCGCCGCACGACCATGCCGATCACCCAGGCGATGACGAGAAGGAGGACCTGAATGCCGATCCACCGCAGCAGGTCGGGGTTCTGGGGTGTGGCCCCGAAGCGGGGTCCCTCGGCTGTCATCTGCGCTCCTCACACAACGAGTCGGCGGCGGGATCGGATGCAACAACCCTATCCCACCGCCGACTGCCACTCAGCGCATCACGCCGTCAGCGCAGGGACGTGTGCTTCTCGATCGAGCGGGAGGCCCACAGGCCCAGGATCAGGGCGAAGAGGGGCACGAGGACATAGGAGCCGATGCCGATGACGTTCGGGTGGCCGTCGGTTCCCATCGTCGCCAGGTACGAGGTCCACATGATCTCGGTGGAGAAGTGGCCGTCGGTCGTGACGGACAGCGGAAGGAAGAACGTGCCAACCGTGGAAAGCACCTGGTTGACGACGTACACCAGCACGAAACCGATAATGGGGGCTCCGAAGCCGAGGTGATTGAAACGCCCCTGGGCGCCAATCGACATGACAGCGCAGCCCTGTACGATCCAGGACATCGCAAGGATGAGCTGCGCGGCGATCATGAGGGCCACGGTGAAGGTGGGCATTCCGGCCACGACGGAACGCGGTCCGGCCGTGTACTCGGCGAGGCTGATGCCGTCGCTCCACGCGGCCGCCGACGCGACGGCAAGGATTCCGCCGACGGCCAGGGCGAGGGCCAGAAGGCACTCAATCATGACGCGAGTGTTCTTCGCCCAGAAGATGACCTTTCCGGAGATCGGCAGGCTCATCGTGAAGTAACCGCGCTGCCCGTAGAGGGTCTTCCAGTAGTCGGCCATTGCCGCGATCGCGCAGGCGACCGGCGTGAGCGCACACAGGGCGTAGGCGAGGACAGCGGTGGAGCCGCTGATCCCCGGCAGCCCCGCGGCGACGATTCCCGCGGCAACCGCGATCACAACGATGAACGCCCCGAAGGAGCGAGCGTCCGTGCGGAAACGCGAGCGGATCTCGTAGGCAAGCAGCTTGGTGAACATCAGCGGTACTCCTTCCGGAAGATGGCGTCGAGGGAATCGCCGTGGGAGGCGCGCAGGTCGTCGGCATCGCCGCGCAGGAAGACCTGCCCGTCCTTCATGAAGAGCGCGTAGTCGACGAAGTGTTCGATGTCGGAGATGAGGTGGGTGGACATGATGAGCAGCGACGCGGGGTCGAACTCGCGCAGGATGCCCTCGAGGATCACGTCGCGCGTGGCAGGGTCGACGCCGCTGATGGGCTCGTCGAGGAGGAACACGCGGGCGCGCCTGGACATGACGAGGCTGATCTGGAGCTTCTCCCCCATGCCCTTGCTCATCTCGCCGAGGCGGCGGTCGGTGGGCAGTCCGAAGAAGTCGACCATCGAGGCGGCTTTGTCGGCGTCGAAGTCGCTAAAGAAGGTGGAGTAGATGCGGATCGCGTCCGCAGCCGTCCACTCAGGGTTGAGGTAGTCGGCGTCGGGCAGGTAGGAGACGATCTCCTTGGTGGCGACGCCGGGCGCGTGCCCGTCGATAGTGACGGTGCCCTCGTAGTCGGAGAGGACGCCGGCGAGAATCTTGAGCAGCGTCGTTTTACCGCAGCCGTTGGGGCCCATGAGGCCGACGATGTGCCCGGCCTCCAGGCTCAGGCTGTAGTCGCGCAGGGCGGGGGTCGCTCGGTAGCTCTTCGTCAGGCCGACGACCTCGACGAGGCCGGGGCCAGCCGCGCTCACTCCTGTGGGTTGGGTGGTCATGAGAGTGTGTCCTCCTGGGTTACAGGTCCGCGTTCCAGCGCTCATCGACGAGGCCGTGGGCACCTTCAACATCGACGCCGAGGGCTCGGCAGGCGCGGATGAAGGCGTCGGCCGCGGCGCGGGCGTCCTCCTGGCGGAGGGCGCGTAGTGCGCTGTCGTCGGTGGCGACGAATCGTCCGGCCGTCCGCTTGGGGACGGTGAGTCCTTCGTCGTCGAGTGCGGCGAGGGCTCGCTGGACGGTGTTGGGGTTGGTGCCGGCCTCGATGGCGAGGTCGCGGACGGAGGGGATCTTTTGGCCGGGCTTCCACGTGCCGTCGGTGATGCGGGCGCGGAAGCTGTCGGCCAGCTGGATCCAGATGGGGCGGGTGTCATCGATGCGCATCGATGTGTCCCTCCTGTCTTGCTGTATTAATACACTAATACAATGACACAGTCTCGCAACTGTGTCAACCCACTAATACAGTTGACTCACAGACCGATACAAGCACTAGCCCTCAAACAACAAGAGAGGCCCGGAACCATGCGGTTCCGGGCCTCCCCTACGCGAGCGCGTCAGGTGATCGGCTCACCCTCAATCTTCCAGACCTCGCGAGCGTAGTCGGAGATCGTGCGGTCCGAGGAGAAGCGGCCGGAGCGGGAGATGTTCGCCCACACGCGAGCATTCCAGGCCTTCTGGTCGCGGTAATCGGCGGCCATGCGATCCTTGGTCTCACGGTACGCGGCGAAGTCGCCCAGGACGTAGTACACGTCGGCCGGATCGTAGCCACCCTCGAGGATCGAGTGGCGGATGTCGTGGAACCAGCCGGAGTTGGAGTCATCGAGCGTGCCGTCGGTCAGGGCGTCGATGACGCGCTTGAGGCCGGGGACATTCTCGTAGTGCCAACGGGGGTCGTAGTGACGACGCAGCTCGGGCAGCTCATCGTCGGTCGCGCCGAAGATGTAGGCGTTCTCATCACCCACGGCCTCGAGAATCTCGACGTTCGCGCCGTCGAGGGTACCCAGGGTGAGGGCGCCGTTCATCATGAACTTCATGTTGGACGTGCCCGAGGCCTCCTTACCGGCCATCGAGATCTGCTCAGAGACGTCGGCGGCGGGGATGATGTGCTCGGCGGGCGAGACGTTGTAGTTATGGACGAAGACGACCTTGATGCGGCCGTTGATGTCCTCGTCGTTGTTCACCAGCTCGCCAATGGCATTGATGAGCTTGATGATGGCCTTCGCGCGAATGTAGCCGGGGGCGGCCTTCGCGCCGAAGATGAACACGCGGTTGGGGGTGTCCAGCGTCGGGTCATCCTTCATGCGGAAGTACAGGTCCAGGACGTAGAAGGCGTTGAGCAGCTGACGCTTGTACTCGTGCAGACGCTTGATCTGCACGTCGAAGATCGAGTCGGGGTCGATCTCGACGCCCTCGCGCTCCTTGATCCACGCGGCGAAGTCGACCTTGTTGGCATGCTTGATCTCGCCCAGGCGCGTGAGCACGTCGTCGGTGCCGGCCTCGGTGAAGTCAGAGAGCACGGTGAGGTCGCGGACCCACGCGTCGGAGCCGGTGACCTCGTCGAGGAGGGCGGCCAGGCGGGGGTTGCACTGCTTGAGCCAGCGGCGCGGGGTCACGCCGTTGGTCTTGTTGTTGAAGCGCTCGGGCCAAATCGCGTACCACTCCTTGAGGGTGTCGCGCTTGATGATCTCCGTGTGGAGGGCGGCGACGCCGTTGATGGAGTAGGACGCGTAGCAGGCGATCCAGGCCATGCGCACGGTGTTGCCGGAGACGGGGGCCATGTAGTCGATGGTGTCCTGGTCGAGGCCGCGCTCGGCCATGTCGATGCGGAAGCGGCGGTCGATCTCGCGGACAATCTCGGCGATGCGCGGGAACAGGCGGTCGAAGATGTGGATGTCCCAGGTCTCGAGGGCCTCGGCCAGAACCGTGTGGTTCGTGTAGGCGAAGGTCTTGGAGACAACCTTCCAGGCCTCTTCCCAGCCGAGGCCGTGCTCATCCATGAGGATGCGCATGAGCTCGGGAATGGCGAGGACCGGGTGGGTGTCGTTGAGCTGGACGGCGTTGAACTCGGCGAAGCCGGTGAGGTCCTCGCCGTGGTGACGCACGTAGTTCTCGACGATCTCCTGTAGGGAGGCGGAGCAGAAGAAGTACTGCTGGCGCACGCGCAGGACCTTGCCCTCGAACGTGGTGTCGTTGGGGTACAGGACGCGGGAGATGTCCATGGTGCGCTCACGGTCGATGATTGCGTCGGTGAAGCGCTGGGAGTTGAAGGCGTCGTAGTCGAACTCTTCGATGGGCTCGGCCTTCCACAGGCGCAGGGTGCCCACGTTCTTGGTGCCGTAGCCGGTGATCGCGATGTCGTAGGGGACGGCGCGCACGGTCAGGTCGGCGTAGGAGACGATGCGAGCGAGCTCCTCGCGGCGGGTGACGAAGGGGTACCCCTCCTCCATCCACGGGTCCGGATGCTCGGTCTGGAAGCCATTGTCGAAGAGCTGCTTGAACAGGCCGTAGCGGTAGAGGATGCCGTAGCCACGCACGGGCAGGTCCAGGGTGGCGCAGGAGTCGAGGAAGCAGGCGGCGAGGCGGCCGAGGCCACCGTTACCGAGGGAGGCGTCCGGTTCCTCTTCGAGGACCTGGCCGAGGTCGAGGCCGTAGGCGGCCAGGGCTTCGCGAGCCTTCTCGACGAGGCCGAGGTTCGAGAGGTTGTTGAGCAGGGCGCGGCCCATGAGGAACTCAGCGGAGAAGTAGTGTTCCTGACGGCCCTTGGCGTAACGCTCGTTGGTGGCGGCCCAGTTGTCAGCGATCTGATCAACGATGGCAGCGGACAGACCCTGCCACACCTCCATCAGAGTCGAGTCTTCAACGGGGCGCCCGGAGGTCGCACGCACGTGCGAGGGCAGCGACTGCGTCAGATCCAGCGTCATATGACTTCCTTTTTTGTGTCTATGCCCTCCCGCCAAGCGGCGAGTCCTGGATAGGGATCGGGCCTCACCTTAGAGATTACCGATCTGAGCAGCTAATTCCCTGTTGTGACCACCCTCTGGGAGATTCACCACCCCCGCCCACGTGACCGACTACACCCCCAGGAACGACCCCATGACTAAAGACCCAGATTGGCACGCATTTGCGGACAACAACCGTTTCCCCACCTGCACCAAGGCAGGTAACAATCGCCCGGTGATGTTTCACAACCCTGAGACACGGTCAGCATTCATCGACTAAGGTTCTCATGTAACCAATGCTGTCCGGCCTCTCGTCACGCCACAAGGACAGCATTCGTGACAAAACATCCGTATCGACACGAGGAGAACGATGAAACTGACGCATAGGTTGACCATCGCGACAGCTCTGAGCGCCACGCTCGCCACCGCCCTGATCGCAGGCCCCGCCATGGCCTCACCCTCCGACGAGAACGTACCCACGGGTCCCGGCACCGCTAACGGAGACAAGTCCACCGCGTGCCGCGCTGACTGGACCGCCTCCGCTATCCTCGACACGGACATCCTGGCCCACCACCCCGAGCTGGTGAACCCTGCCGACATCACTCGTAACGCCGACGGCTCCGTCAACAAGATCGCCACCGGTTCGAACAACGGCTACACCTCGAAGATCTCGACCAACTTCAACACCGAGACCTACAAGGCCCCGGGCATGTTCGAGGCCAACCACTGGATCGCCGGCTCCATGCAGAACTGGCGTTTCCCCGTTGCCACGAAGAACAAGCTGGCCGCCGGCACGACGATCACCGTCGACCTGCCGGACGACATGACCAACACTGCCTTCATCGGCAAGCTTGAGACCCGCGCGGGTCTGAACGCCTTCATGCAGGCCTGGGGCCCGCGCGAAGCCGAGTACACGTGGAACGACGGCGACTTCACGGCCACCCTGACGGATGAAGCGAAGAACATCTGGACGATCACGCTAAACAAGGGCCTCGACGCCAACACCGGCACGATCTTCCAGTTCACGGGCACCTTCCCCACCGGCGCCGAGTCCTCGACCGCGTCCGCTAACCTGGTCGGCGCCCAGTTCCCGGCCGACGGCCAGGTGTGCGGCGACCTGCCCACACCCAAGACCCCCGAGCTCACCCAGTGCCAGATCACGACCGTGGACCGCACCGTGTGGAGCCCCTACTCGCGCGACATCAACGAGCGCTCCAAGTACGCGGGCTCCTGGGGTTCGGAGGAGCCCAAGTGGGGCGAGGCCAACGCTGACGGCTGGTTCACCTCCCGCGGCGAGGCGAAGGCCGGCGACTCGCGCACCCTGCGCCTGTACGGCGCGACCCACAAGGACATCACCAACGCGACGCTGACGATCAAGGCCGTCCAGGGCCTGAAGTTCGACGCCTCCACGATCAACACGATTTCGACCCCCGGCGCCGGCGCGCTCAAGGGGAATGGCTTCACGAACTCCGTCGAAGGCCTGGGCGAGATCAAGGTCAGCGAGGACGGCAAGACCATCACCGTCACGATCGCGCACATGCCGGCCAACTCCGCCTTCTCCTTCAACATCAACGGCACCCTGACCGGCGAGACCCTCGAGAACTCCCCGGTCCTGGCTCCGATCGTCCTGCACAACTGGCTGACCGGCACGGACAGCGAGTGCACGGTTCCCACCGAGGAGCCCACCACGCCGGCGCCGTCGGATTCCCCGACGCCCGAGCCGACCACCCCCGCTCCCGCCCCGTCCGCAACCCCGAGCGACAACCTTGCTCGCACGGGCGCTGACACCCCGATGCTGGCCGGTGCGGCCATCATGGCGGGCCTGGCAGGCCTCGGAGCTGTGGCTCTGCGCCGTCGCCAGCGCTGACAGATTGTCCCCCGCAGGGTGCGTCCCTGCGGGGGCACTGCCCGCAGGGACGCATATACAGGAAAGTGGCACCCCTCGATGGAGCGGTGCCACTTTCCATCACCGGTTCATCATGAGGGCTCAATTCATGGTGACTTTCGGTACCCCTATTGTGCATGTGACCCACACTTCATTTCAAGGCGAGAGCGGTATCTTTCGTTGCAAATCTGCGGATCAATACTGCACATCCGTTCACAAATGCGCGACGACGTGCGAAAACTAGACACAACGCGGGCCCGCTCTCATCGAGCGGGCCCGCGGAGTTTGTCAGCAGACAGCGACTCAGTGACGCTTGCGAGCGATCACGAGGGTCACGCCACCGGCCAGGGCGATGACGCCCGCGCCCGCGGCGATGGTCGCGGTGGAGCCAGTGTTCGCCAGGGTCGGGTTGGAGGCGGAGGCCGGAGCGTCGGAGTTTGCCTCGGCGGGCGCGTTCGCGCCGCGGATGCCGCCGCGCGCACTCACGGGGGCAGGGCCATTGCCGGTAGAGATCTGGCTGCGCGAGGTCACGCCGGAGCCACCGACGGTGCCGGAAGCGGCGCCAGCGCCGGCGCCCGGGTTAACAACGGGCGCCTCGGTACCGGGCTGATCGGTGCCGGGAACCTCGGCACCGGGGTTCTCAGGGCTGGGGGTCTCGCCACCGGGGGTCTCGTCGCCGGGAACCTCGGGGCTGGGGGTCTCGTCGCCGGGGACCTCAGGGCTGGGGGTCACGTCACCGGGGACCTCGGGAGTGGGAGCGGAGGGCTCCTCCGTGGGCTGGCCGATGCTCGGGTTGTTCTTCACGGGGTCGCCGTTGGGCGTCTCGGCAGCGAAGGCCACGCCAGCGGAGGCAGCGATGATGCCGAGGGCCGCGGTGGCGGCGAACAGAGACGAGGTCGTCTTCTTCATTGTTTCTCCTGGAGCGGATGTGATGCGGGATGAATGCGTGACCCTGACCAAGACGGGTCGCGGCATGTCACGGCGTTCAGCCTTACCCTACAACACTTCCTGACCATCGAGAAGACTTTTTTCAAAATCACACTCCGTGTCGCCAGGCATTCAGCGCCATTTGAGATCAAATACCCGGTAAGCTTCGAGTATAACAGCAGGTCAGGACCCCTGCGCTGACGCGATAAACTTGAAGATGCCTTCCATAATGAGCTGCGTCGCAATCGCCGCCAGCAGCAGACCTGAGATCTTGGTCAACAGCATGATGCCGCCGGGACCGAGCAGCCGGGAGAGCATCAGCGAGAAACGCATGGTCAGCCACATGACGACGTGCGCCAGCACGACGGCCACCACGACGGCGATCCACGAACCGAGGTTCGATCCGGCCTGGCCGACGGCCACCATGACGGCGACGATCGATCCAGGGCCGGCGAGAAGCGGCGTCCCCAGCGGGACGAGTGCGACGTTCACGCCCTCGTCGCCCGTGTCGGGAGTCGAGGAGTCGGTGCCCATGAGGAGCTCCATGGCGACGAGGAAAAGCAGCACGCCACCGGAGAGCTGGAGGGCCTCCATCGAAATGTGCAGCAGGCGCAGGATCTGTCCGCCGAGGATCGCGAAGGTCAGGATCACTCCGAAGGAGACGGAGGTCGCCTGGACCGCGGCCCGTCGCTGCTTGGGCTGAGAGTAGCGGGAGGTGAGCCCCAGGAAGATCGGTACGGTCCCGATCGGGTCCATGATGACCGTCAGCGTCGTGAAGGCCGTGGCGAAGAGCGCGACGTCGAAGAGGCTCACGGACGCACCACCTCGATGCACCCCTGAGCGACGACCTCGGCGATCACGTCGGGGTCGGTCGTGTTCTCACCGATGCGGTTGGGTTTACCGGTGCCGTGGTAGTCGGAGGAACCAAACATCGCCAGGCCCATCTCACGGGCCATCCGCTCGACGTCGGCACGATCCTCGGGCCCATGGTCACGGTGGTCGCGCTCGATGCCGAAGAGGCCCGCCGCCGCCATGTCGGCGATGACGGCCTCGGGCAGCAGGCGCTGGCGCTTGCGGGCCCGGGGGTGGGCGAGGACGGGCACTCCCCCGGCCTCGCGCACGCAGCGCACGGCCTCGACCGGGTCGGGTGCCCAGTGGTGCACGTAGTAGGGGCCGGAGGGGTGCAGGGCCTCAACGAAGGCTGCGCTGCGGTCGGGGAAAGCCCCGGCGGCCACAAGCGCGTCGGCGATGTGCGGGCGCCCCACGGGTCCACCCTCGGGCGCGAAGGCGACCACGTCCTCCCAGGTAATCGGATAGTCGGCCGCGAGGTTCGCGACCATGCGCTGGGCCCGGGTTTCACGGTCCTCGCGGATCCGGCGGAAATTCTCGACGAGGCCGGGGCTGGTCGGGTCGAAGAGGTAGGCCAGCAGGTGCACGGTTATACCCGAGGCGGAGCACGACATTTCGGCGCCACAGATGAGGCTGACGCCGGTATTCGCAACGGCGGCCGCGGCCTCGTCCCACCCGGCCGTCGTGTCGTGGTCGGTCAGCGCGATAGCGTCGAGCCCGGCCTGCGCGGCGATAGCGAGGAGCTGCGCGGGAGTGTCGGTTCCATCCGAGTACGCGCTATGAGTATGGGGGTCTATTCGCTTCACCATCTGAGATTACCGCATTAATCAGATCACACCACCGCTTCGTGCAGGCTTGATCCGCGAGCGCGCCCACCCTTGGCGCAATCCCTTGATTTTGCAGCGCGCACCCACGACCACGCGCACGTCATTTCGCTGACCACAGGCAGTTTTGGAGAATCCGTCCCCCTCCGGCGAGGCGCCAATCACTGTAGGAAACTGACTGAGAGTGGCCGTTTGGCCTCCCTCAACACCGATTGGAGTACACGCGTGTCTGACAAGGATCAGACCCAGGTGTCCACCGCGACCGACGCGGGAGACGCCGGGTACAACAAGGCTCTGAAAAACCGACACATCCAGATGATCGCGATCGGCGGTTCGATCGGCACCGGCCTGTTCCTGGGCGCCGGCGGCCGTCTGGCACAGGGCGGCCCCGCGCTGGCTTTCGCCTACGCGGTGTGTGGCGTCTTCGCGTTCCTGATGGTCCGCGCCCTCGGAGAGCTCGCGGTGCGTCGCCCCTCCTCGGGCGCGTTCGTGTCCTACGCCCGCGAGTTCCTGGGCGAGAAAGGCGCGTTCATCACCGGCTGGTTCTTCTTCCTGGACTGGGCCGTCACCGTCATGGCTGACATCACCGCCGTGGCCCTCTACATGCACTACTGGAAAATGTTCGAGGCCATCCCGCAGTGGGTGATCGCCCTCATCGCGCTGGCCCTCGTGTTCGTCCTGAACATGCTGAGCGTCAAGGCCTTCGGCGAGGCCGAATTCTGGTTCGCGATGATCAAGGTCGCGACGATCCTCATCTTCATGGCTGTCGCCATCTGGGCGATCATCACGCAGGCGCACGTCGGTGATTACTCCGCGGGTGTCCACAACATCTCCGAGTCCGGCGGCTGGTTCCCCGAGGGCCTGGCCCCCGTCTTCGCCCTGACCTTGGGCGTCGTCTTCGCCTTCGGCGGCACCGAGATGGTGGGCGTCGCGGCAGGTGAGGCCAAGGACGCCGCCACGATCCTGCCCAAGGCCATCAACTCGATGGTCATCCGTATCTTCTTCTTCTACGTCGGCTCGGTCGTTCTCTTCGCCCTGGCGCTGCCCTACAACGCCTACTCCTCGAACGAGTCCCCCTTCACGACGTTCTTCTCCGGCATCGGCGTGCCTCACGCCGGCGACATCATGCAGGTCGTCGTCCTGACTGCGGCGCTGTCCTCCCTCAATGCGGGCCTGTACGCGACCGGCCGCACACTGCGCTCGATGGCGCTCGTGGGCGAAGGCCCGCGCTTCGCGTCCCGCCTCAACAAGCACCACGTGCCCTACGGCGGCATCATCATCACCGCGTCGCTGGGTCTGCTCGGCGTCCTGCTCAACGCCTTCGTCCCGAAGAATGCCTTCAACATCGTCATGGACCTGGCGGGCATCGGCATCGCCGGCACCTGGGCGATGATCCTCATCTCGCACCTGGCGTTCCTGCGCAAGGTCAAGCGAGGCGAGGAAGCGCGCCCCGAGTTCCGCATGCCCGGCGCCCCCTACACCAACTACCTGGCGCTGGTGTTCTTCGCGGTGGTCGTCGGCTCCAACGTCACCTCCGAGTCGGGCCGCTGGACCCTCGCGCTCTTCGGCGTGGTCGTCGTCCTCATGGTCGCCGGCTGGTACTACGTGCGTGGGCGCGTCGGCAGCCTGACCGACGAGGCCGCCGCCTCGCTCCAGGGCGACGAGACCCTGGTGTCGGGCGACTAAGAAAGGACTCACCGTGCGTCTTCACGTCACGTATGCCGGTGGAACCATCGGCATGGTCGACTCCCCCGAGGGGCTGCGTCCCGGCGCTGACCTGCAGGGGTGGTTCGGCTCCCAGCTCGAGGGTATCGAGCTGGCCTCGAACATCACAATGTCGACGCTGGACCCGCTCATCGACTCCTCGGAGGCCACCCCGCAGGACTGGCAGGCCATCATCGACGACATCAACGCGCACGCGGGCCAGGCCGACGCCTTCTTAGTCCTGCATGGCACGGACACGATGGCCTACTCGGCCGCCGCCCTGTCCTACGCGCTGGCGGACCTGGGCAAGCCGGTCGTCCTGACCGGCTCCCAGTACCCGCTCGGCGTCGTCGGTTCGGACGCGTCGGCGAACGTCACCGGAGCGCTGCGCGCGGCGATTTCACCGCACGCTCAAGGCGTCATGCTCTTCTTCGGGCACAAGCTCCTGGCTGGCAACCGCGCCACCAAGACCTCGTCGTGGGCCTTCCGCGGCTTCGAGTCCCCCTCCGTGTCCCCCATGGCACGCACGGGCGCGCCGTGGCGCTGGTACGGCACGCCGAGCGCGGGCACCGGCTGGCAGGATCCCAGCCCCTACACGCGCCAGGACGTCGCCGTCATCGACGTGGTCCCCGGCATGAGCGCCGCGCGACTGCGCGCCATGACGACGCCCCACCCGGACGCCCTCATCCTGCGCACCTTCGGCGTGGGCAACATCCCCGCCTCCGAGCCCGGGCTCGTCGCGGTCCTGGAGGAGCTCGCCCGGGCCGACGTGCCGATCATCGTCGCCTCCCAGTGCTACCAGGCAGAAGTCATGCTCGGCCACTACGAGGCCGGCAACGCCCTCGCCCAGCTGGGCGCGATCGGCGCGCACGACATGACGCTCGAAGCCCTCTACGCGAAAACCGTGTTCCTCCTCTCCCAGGGCATGCGCGGCGCGGACTTCACACGCTGGATGGACCGCTCCATCGCGGGAGAACTCACCCCCCAGGACTGAGCCGCTCCCTCCCGACCCGGCCCCGGCCTCGTCCCACGCGCCCACGCGACGCACAGGAACGAGGCCGGGGTTCCTCATGACCATCGGGACCGCCCGAGCGGGCGGGCGGCCGTAGAATGGGACCCATGAGCGAAGAAGAATCCCAGTCAATGGCCGACCGAGGCGAAAGCCGATCCCGTCAACCCCAATCCTCCGCGTTCCGCGAGTTCATCGGCACCGGATGGGCACCGCGTCCAACCCAGCTGCCCGAACGCGAACGCGTCGCCGACTTCCTTCGCAACCGCGCCCTCAAGGCCGGCGCGCCCTTCCCCGGCGAGCGCCTCGTCATTCCCGCCGGCCCCTACAAGGTCCGCTCGAACGACTGCGACTACCGCTTCCGCGCGCACTCCGCATTCGCGCACCTATCGGGCCTGGGCGCCGAAAAGGAACCCGACACTGTCCTGGTCCTCGAACCGGGCGAAGACGGCACGCACACGGCCCTGCTCTTCTTCAAGCCCCGCGCCTCGCGCTCCTCCAAGGAGTTCTACGCCAACCCGCGCTACGGCGAATTCTGGGTGGGCGCGCGCCCCTCGCTCGAGGAGCTGAGCGCGCAGACCGGCCTGGAGACCCGCCACATCGACACGCTGCGCGACGCCCTGTCCAAGGACGCGGGCCAGGTGAGCCTGCGCATCGTGCGCGGCGTGGACGCCCAGATCGAAGACATGGTCAACGAGATCCGCATCCAGGCGGGCCTGCCGTTTGGCGACGACGCGCGCGCGGAAGACGAGGCCCTCGAGGAACACCTCTCCGAGATCCGCCTCATCAAGGACGCCTTCGAGCTCGAGGAGATGATCCGCGCCGTCGAGGTCACCAAGGCCGGCTTCGAAGACATCATCCGCGTCCTGCCGCGCGCCGTGGGCCACCGCCGCGGCGAGCGCGTCATCGAAGGCGCCTTCGCGGCCAACGCCCGCGAGGAAGGCAACGGCCTGGGATATGAGACCATCGCGGCCTCCGGCAACCACGCGAACACGCTGCACTGGATCGACAACGACGGCGAGGTGCGCGAAGGTGACCTGGTACTCGTCGACGCCGGCGTCGAAGTCGACTCCCTGTACACGGCCGACATTACGCGCACGCTGCCCGTCAACGGCCGCTTCACCGAGGTTCAGGCCCGCGTCTACCAGGCCGTCCTCGACGCCTGCGAGGCCGCCCTGGCGCGCGCCAACCAGCCGGGCTGCCGCTTCAAGGACGTGCACGACGCCGCCATGGAGGTCATCGCCGCCCGCCTGCACGAGTGGGGCATCCTGCCCGTCACCCCCGAGGAGTCGCTGTCCCCCGAGGGCCAGCAGCACCGCCGCTGGATGCCGCACGGCACCAGCCACCACCTCGGCCTGGACGTGCACGACTGCGCCAAGGCCCGCGCCGAGCTCTACCAGGGCGCGCTACTCGAACCCGGCATGGTCTTCACGATCGAACCGGGCCTGTACTTCCGCGCCGACGACCTGCTGATCCCTGAGGAATACCGCGGGATCGGCGTGCGCATCGAGGACGACGTCGTGGTGAACGCCGACGGCACCGTCACCCGCATCTCCGAGGACATCCCGCGCACGATCGCGGACGTCGAGGAGTGGATCGCGCGCATTCAGGGACGCTAAGAGCGCCCCGCGCGGTTTTTTCGCTGGAAGCGCGCCGCTCAGGAACGCTGATCCGACGCCTCGGTCTGGTCTCCCTCAGGGGACGAGGCCGGGGCGTCGTCGCGTCCTTCGGGCGCGGGCTGAGCGGGCTGGGGCTGCTGGGGCTGTGCATCCCCGCCGGGGACCGTCCCATCCTTGGTCGCCGCGCCAAAACGCGGGCGGCCGTCGGGGAAGAAACCCACGGAATCCTTGCGGGGGCGCTCGGCCTCCGCGCGCGCACGCTTGGGGCGGGCCGTGTTGCCGGGGGTGCGCTGCAAGAGCGTGAAGGCGCGGTCAATATCCGCCGACGCCAGGATCGCGTAGCGCAGGGCCACAACCTGCTGAGAAGACACCAGGTCGCGGTTGCGCCCGCGCACGATGAACATCAGCGCGGACAGCGCCATTCCTGCCAGCGCGCCGATGACGATGCCGCCGCCGACCCACAGACCCGTCCCGCCGGCATTCTGGCCCGCCGACATGAACATGCCCATGAGCGCTCCCCACAGCGCACCGCTGGAGGCCCCCGACAACGAGGCGCGGGCAATCGTCAGACGGCCCGTCACGCGCTCCACCATGTGCAGGTCCGTCCCAACGATGGTGATCGACGATACGTCGAAGCCACTATCGGACAGGAAGTCAACCGCCGCGCGCGCCTGCGCGTAGGTCTGGTAGGAGGCGACCTCAGTACCCGTGGGCATCTGCGGTTCCATCACGACAGGCATTCTCTCTCCAATCCTCCGGGGGCAGGTGGCATGGGACTCATTGTCCCGCAGGCACCGGCTCGCCGTCACGACTCATCGAACGTCATCAGCCTAAAATGATTAGGTGAGCATTGCATCTATTGAGCTAGGCACCAAGGGTCGGCGCGTGTACATCGGAAAGCTCGCGGGCACCGGTGTTTTCGACCCTTTGGGCGACCAGGTCGGCAAGATTCACGACGTCGTTGTCATCTTTCGGCTGAAATCCGAGGCCAACGTCATCGGATTCGTCGTCGAGGTCGGCCCGCGTAAGCGCGTCTTCCTGCCGCTCACCCGCGTGACCTCGATCGAATCCGGCTCCGTCATCACCACGGGCCTGCTCAACATCCGCTCTTTCACGCAGCGCCCCATCGAAACCCTGGTGCTCTCCGAGCTCTTCGACCGCGTCGTTACCATGAACGACGGCTCCGGGCAGGTGCGCATCCTCGACGTGGCGATGCGCCAGCGCCGCCCCAAGGACTGGGTCATCTCCACCCTGCACGTCCAGCGCGTGCGCACCTCCTCGTTGGGCTTCACGCGCAGCGGCGAAACCCTCACGGTGGACGTGTCCGAGGTCTCCGGCCTGCTGAAGACCGACTCCAACCAGGCGGCCACCGCCCTGTTGCAGTACACGGAGGACATGCGCCCCGCCGACCTGGCGGACTTCATCCACAGCCTGCCTCAGGACCGCAAGATGGCGGTCGCCCAGCAGCTCACCGACGCGCGCCTCGCCGACGTGCTCGAGGAGCTGGGTAACGACGACCGAATCGCCATCGTCTCGGCGATGGAGGCCGCCCGAGCCGCCGACGTTCTCGACGTCATGCAGCCCGACGACGCGGCTGACCTCGTCGCCGAGCTGCCCGCCGCCAAAGCGCAGTCCCTGCTGGCCCTCATGGAGCCCGACGAGGCCGAGGACGTGCGCCGACTCATGACCTATGAGGAGTCCACCGCGGGCTCGCTCATGACAACGGAACCCGTCATCTTCGGCCCGAACGCGACCGTCGCGCAGATGCTCGCTGCCGTGCGCCGCGAGGACATCCCCGCCTCGATCGCGACCGTCGCCTTCATCGCCCGCCCGCCCCAGGAGACCCCGACCGGCCAGTACCTGGGCATGGTCCACATCCAGCGCGCGCTGCGCGAGCCCCCGCAGACGCTCCTCGGCACGATCCTGGACCGCGACATCGAGTCCGTGGACCCCAACGCGCACATCGCGACCGTGACGCGTCTGCTCGCGACCTACAACCTGACGGTCCTGCCCGTCGTCGACGAGGACGGTCACCTGCACGGTGCCGTCTCGGTCGATGACGTCCTCGATGAGCTGCTGCCCGAGGACTGGCGAGACTTCGACGACGACGTGACCGACCGCATGATGGCAAGGAGCATCGATGGCTGATCGCCTGGATAACCCGATCGACAAGCGTCGGTGGTTCTTCCGCCGCTCGTCGGGCAGCGGCGACGGCTTCGGCCGCTTCGCCGAGGCCACCGCCCGCTTCATGGGTTCGCCCAAGTTCGTCCTCTACATGACGATCTTCGTCATCGCGTGGATCGGCGCAAACCTGATGCTCGCCGGCATCAGCGAGGACGCCGCCTGGGACCCCTACCCCTTCATCCTCCTGAACCTCGCGTTCTCAACCCAGGCCTCGTACTCGGCCCCGCTGATTATGCTCGCGCAGAACCGCCAGGACGCCCGCGACCGCGTCGTGGCCGAGCAGGACCGCATTCGCGCGGAGCGTAACCTCGCCGACACCGAGTACCTCGCCCGCGAGATCGCCGGCCTGCGCCTGGCGCTTCAGGACGTCGCCACGCGCGACTTCGTGCGCTCCGAGCTGCGCGACATGCTCGAAGACCTGCGCGCGGAGATCGCCGCGGACGCGGCCAACGCCTCGTCGAACGAGGCCGAGGCTGAGGCCGAGGCCGATGACGCCTTTCGTCCCCTAGAAGATGGGCACAGCGGCCAGTAGAGTGGAGTCCATGCCAGTCACGCTTGATTCCGTCATGGCGGCTCTCGGCCAGGTCATCGACCCCGAGATCCGCCGCCCCATCACCGACCTCAACATGGTGACCCCCGACCTGGTCACGATCGACGGCTCCTCCGTCGCCGTCAAGGTCCTGCTCACCACCGCCGGATGCCCCCTGCGCACCCAGATCACCAAGGACGTCACCGAGCGCGTGAGCGCCATCGACGGCGTCGAGAACGTCACCGTCGAGATGGGCGTCATGGACGAGGCCCAGAAGAAGGCGCTGCGCGAGAAGCTCAACGGTGGTCGCCCCGAGCGCGAAATCCCCTTCTCTCGCCCCGGTTCCCTCACGCGCGTCATCGCCGTCACCTCCGGCAAGGGCGGCGTCGGCAAGTCCTCCATGACTGCGAACCTGGCCGCCGCGCTCGCCGCGCAGGGCCTCAAGGTCGGCGTCATGGACGCGGACATCTACGGCTTCTCCATCCCGCGCATGCTCGGCGTGGACCACGACCCGCAGGTCATCGACGGCATGATGATCCCGCCCGTGGGCGCGGGTGGCGTCAAGGTCATCTCGATCGGCATGTTCGTGCCCGACGGCCAGGCCGTCATCTGGCGCGGCCCCATGCTCCACCGCGCCCTCCAGCAGTTCCTCGCGGACGTGTTCTGGGGCGACCTGGACGTCCTCCTCATCGACATGCCTCCCGGCACGGGTGACGTCGCCATCTCGATCGCGCAGCTGCTGCCCACCTCGGAGATCCTCGTCGTGACCACCCCGCAGGTCGCGGCCGCCGAGGTCGCCGAGCGCGCCGGCTCCATCGCCTCGCAGACGAACCAGAAGGTCATCGGCGTCGTCGAAAACATGTCCTTCCTGCCTCAGCCCGACGGCTCTCGCCTGGAGATCTTCGGCGCGGGCGGCGGCGAGTCCGTCTCGCAGCGCCTCACCGCACAGCTGGGATACTCCGTGCCGTTGCTGGCCCAGGTGCCCCTCGACATCGCGCTGCGTGAGGGAGGTGACCGCGGCGAGCCCGTCGCCGTCGCCTCCGGCCCCGCCGCCGACGTGCTCTCCTCCCTCGGCGCCACCCTGGCGTCGACGAACCGCGGCCTGGCGGGCCGCCCGCTCGGGGTCTCCCCCATCCAACACTGAGCCCACGCGACTTCGCCCCGGCCTCGTCCCCACCGACGAGGCCGGGGTCCGCGCGTCGGGGCACGGCGAGGAAGCGCACGCCGCGGCTGACCGACGAGCGCCTATCAAGGGACGTCGGCGCTGTTTTCGCGCGGATCCGGAGCGCCATCACGCCCAGGGCGTGCCTCGCCTGTACCCTGATGCGTGGAAGGGGCGCGAACGCGTGCGCGCACCTGCCCGAGGCGATCAATACAAGTGAGGATACGGCGATGGCGGACAAAGCCCAGACCTGGGTGTACACCGAAGACTACGTGGCGGAGAGCGACGCTCTGACCGCCGCGCGCGCCGTCGCATCCGAATTGGGAGCCGCCCCCGTGTCCCCGGGAACGGGCGCCGCTCTTCGCATGCTGGCCGCCGTGGCCGGGGCGCGCGCCGTCCTCGAGGTGGGGACGGGCGCCGGAGTGTCTGGCCTGTGGCTCCTGGACGGCATGGCGCGCGACGGCGTGCTGACGACCATCGACGTCGAGTCCGAGCTGCTGGGGCACGCCCGCCGCAACTTCGCCGCCGCAGGTCTGTCCTCCCACCGCACGCGCCTGATCGCCGGGCGTGCCCTCGACGTGTTGCCTCGCATGGCCGCACGCGGCTACGACATGGTCGTCCTGGACGGCGACCTGGACGAGACGCCCCAGTACCTGGACCACGCCGTGCGCATCCTGCGCCCCGGCGGCACCATCGCCTTCGTGCACGCCCTCTGGCACGACCAGGTCGCGGACCCCGCCCGCCGGGACGCCCGCACCGTCGTCGCCCGCGAGGTCATCAACTACCTGCGCGAATCCGACGAGTTCGTTCCCGCGCTACTGCCCGTCGGTGACGGCCTGGCGGTCGCCGTCAAGCGGTGAACGGGCGTGCATCCCGCCGCCTTCGGCTGCGGGATGCACGTCGGCGGCACGCGCAGACACAAAAGCGGTGGGACAGGAAGGACCCGTCCCACCGCCGTTATGGTGTGTCGATTCAGATTGCCTGAGTCAGCGCTTCGGCGAGTTCGCCCGCCTCCTGCGCGCTCATCTCGATAACGAGGCGGCCGCCCCCTTCAGTGGGGATCCGCACGACAATATTGCGCCCTTCCGCGGACACGTCGAGGGGGCCATCCCCCGTGCGAGGTTTCATTGCTGCCATAGTGAGGACTCCTTCTGAGAGTACTGCCCGCACCTCCAACGGCGGGGCACCCCGTCAATCTTACCGGATAACTGCATTTTTTCCTTGACAGCTGATCAACGCTTTGGCAGAAAAAATAAGTCATACGATCAATTATGTGTGACAGTCCGGTAGTTTCTGCACTCCAGGGCCCCTCACAATGGGCGTCGAAGGACTAGTCACCCGTCGCCAGGCGCACCGCCTCCTCCGGGTCGTCAACGACGTGCAGCAGGCCAACATCTCCGGGGGCAATCATGCCGGCGTCGACCATGGAGGATCGGATCCAGTCGACCAGACCCGACCAATAGGCAGTGCCCACGAGCACGAGCGGGAAGGAACGAATCTTCCCGGTCTGGACCAGGGTCGCGGATTCGAAGAGCTCGTCCATGGTGCCAAAACCACCCGGCATGACGATGAAACCCTGCGAGTACTTCACGAACATGGTCTTGCGGGCGAAGAAGTAGCGGAAATTGACGCCGCGGTTGATCCACTGGTTCATGCCCTGCTCGTGCGGCAATTCGATGCCCAGGCCCACGGACGTGCCGCCGGCCTCCCACGCGCCGCGGTTCGCCGCCTCCATCATGCCCGGGCCGCCGCCCGTGATGACCGCGTAGCCGCGCTGGACCAGCAGCTCTCCGATGCGCCGAGCGCACTCGTAGAGGGGGTCGTCGGGGCGGGTGCGGGCCGACCCGAAGACGGAGATCGCGGGGCCAACTTTAGCGAGGGCCTCGAAGCCTTCGACGAACTCCGACTGGATGCGCAGGACACGCCAGGGGTCGGTGTGCTTCCAGTCGGCACTCTGCTCCGTCTGGAGGAGGGACGCGTCGGCCGTCAAGCGCGGGATCTGGTCCCCGCGCAGGACGAGGGAACCGCGGCGGTAGGTGTTTTCGGGGGTGCTCATGGTCGGGTCCTTCCGATCGACGAGGGTGGGGCTGGCTCAGTCCGCGAGCGCGCGGGGCTAGTGTGCGAGCACGAAGGCGCGGAGCGTGTCGTGCACCCTGACGATATCCGATACTGGGGCGTGTTCGTCGCGCGTGTGCGCCAGGAGCGGGTCGCCCGGGCCGAAGTTCATGGCGGGTACTCCCACCTGCGTGAATCGCGCGACGTCCGTCCAGCCGACCTTCGCGGACAGGCGCAGCTCGGTCCCTTGCTCGGCGGCGATGCGCCTGGCGACCGTCAGGAAGCGCTGGGCGACCGGCGAGTCCGCGCCGGGCCTGGCCCCCTCACACAGGTCGTCAACGTCGATGGTCGCGCCCGTGCCCTCGAAGAGGGAGCGCACCCAGGCCAGGGCGTCATCTGCGCGCTTGGAGGGCGCGAAGCGATAGTTGACGGTCATCGACGCGGCCTCGGGGATCACGTTGTTCGCGATGCCGCCCTCGACGCGCACGACCGACAGAGATTCTCGGAATTCGAGGCCATCGACCAGCTCGACGGGGTTTCCGTAGGCGGCGATGCGCTCGATGACGGGGGCCATCGCGTGAATCGCGTTGACGCCCATCCACGCGCGCGCCGAGTGCGAGGCCCGCCCCGGGAAGTGCGCGATGACGCGCAGGGTTCCGTTGCAGCCGCCTTCCACGTGGGCGGCGGTGGGCTCGCCCAGCAGCGCCAGGTCGCCGGCGAGCCACTGCGGGTGGTTGCGCTGGACGCGGCCCAGGCCGTTGAGGTGGGAGGCGACTTCCTCGTGGTCGTAGAAGATCCAGGTGACGTCGACGCTCAGCGCGGCCTCGTCGCCGGAACGGAGGACGGCACCGACCTCGCACGCGAGCGCGAGCGCCGCCGCGCACCCTCCGAGCATGTCGACCGAGCCACGCCCCCACAGGACCGTGGCCCCGTCGCGCTCTTCGAAGCGACCAGGCACGTTGTCGGCGATGGGAACCGTGTCGAGGTGCCCGGCGAGAACCACGCGCTGGCCGAGTCCGAGCCGAGTCCGCGCGCACACGGCGTCCCCGTCGCGCAGGATCTCCAGGGCTGGCACGGATCCGAATCCGGCGTCGCGCAGGGCCGCCTCGACCGCGTCCGCCAGGGGTCCTTCATCCCCCGACACCGATGGAATATCGATCATCTGGCGCGTGAGCTCGACCGGGTCCGTCAGGTTCGTCAGCTGCATGATTCCTCCTTTGTGGATGCCTCCAGGATAGCGGTGGGCTCCCCCACCTGCGTCCTCCTCCGTTTCCTGGAGGCGAGCCCCAGCCTCGTTCCTGATACCCGTTTTTGCGCGGGCCACCCAAGGTGTTACCCTCAGCACATGACACGCTGTGCTGACCCGTTGCTGTTTGCGGGTATCGCTTCCTTCCTGTCCGCGCGCACCGGCGGCCGTTTCCGCCTGATCATCGGCTACGAAACCCCTGAGAATCAGGACACGGCACGCGACGGCGCGGCGATCATCGAAGCATCCGGCGGGCATGCTCTGCTCATGCCGCGCGCGCTCCCCGCTCCCCTGACGGCCTTCTCCGTGCGCATGGTGATGGCCGACGGCGCCGTATACGTGAAAGCCGACGGCGAGGCGCTCGTCTACCTGGGGGGACGCGCGGTTGATCGCTCATGCGAGGGGGCGCTGGCCCCCGACGCTGAGCTGGCCCTCATCGACGAGGCCGTGGCCGCGTGCGGGGACGGCTCATCCCTCCCCCGTTCGCAGGGAGGCTGGGAGTCCGTCGGAGAGGGCATGATCGGCGCGTACGTGGACCGCTGCGCCTCACGCATCGCATCGCTGGAGTCTTCCGGCCCACGCTCTGCCTCCGTATCGGTCGCCGAGACCTCGGGCCTGCTGGCGACGCTCCTAGAACGCGTCGGCGTGAGAGTCGGCGACGAGGGGGCCGACCTGTCTCTGGCGGTCTCCACGGATGGACGCACGCTCCGTGCCTCTCTCTCCGATGAACAGGTGCGCGCCGCACTGACCGACGCACTCACGACGTCCTCGGCCGTCCCTACGGGCTCGGGTCTGTACTGCGTGGACCCAGCTTTCGTGCTCGACGCGGACGCCCTATGCGCTGGCGCGGCCCTGGCGGCGCTAGCAGCCCGTTAGGAGACCAGGCGGCGACGAGCGTGCCCCGGGGCGCAGTTCAATCGAGGCATCCCGGGGCACGACGAACGCTGTTGCGTCTGGTCACACGTCGAAGGGCGTGGAGATCACCAAGCCGCCGGTCTCGATCTGCCCGGCCATGTCGGACAGGCCCAGCTTGAGCTCGGAGGACAGCATCGGCGTGTAGGCCCCGAAGCCGGTGAGGATCACGCCGCCGGACGCGAGCGACACGGGCACGGTCGAGGCCGGGGAGCCCGCGGTGGCCTCGGCGATGAGGGTGTCCATCGCCGCAGAGTAGTCGACGACGATGCCGGTCAGGACGGGCGCCCCGATTCCGGCGCGCACGTCGTCGGCGATCTGAATGTAGCTGAACGCGTCCGCGAAGGACTGGGTGTCGACCTGCTGGGCGGCCGGAGCACCCGACTGGGCGCCGGACTGGCCGGACATGACCTCGTCAGTGGACTCAGCCTCGTCGCGGGTGAGCCCCTTGAGGTCGGCCTTCGTCAGGCCCGACCAAACGAGGCGCACCAACGGGTTGGCGGCCGCGGTGACAGCTCGAGCGGCCCCGACGTTGTTCTCGCCCGCGAGGGGCACGATGATGTCCGCGCCCTGGGAGATGAAGTCGGCGGCGAGGGACTGCACCTGCTCGGCGCTGTCCGCGAAGGTGCCCTGGTTGGTGACGTTATTCCACCCGAGCACGCTGATCGACGTCCCGTTAGCGAGGTTGTAGGAGTCGACGCCCTGCGCGAAGGCGTCCATCTGCGAGCTCGTCACGTTGTCGGCGGTGCCGCCGATGACGGCGAGCGTGCCCGTCGTCGTCATGCCAGCGGAGGCGTACCCGGCCAGGTAGGCGGCCTGGGAGGCGTCAACGTCGACGATGGACCCGTTCTTGAGGGAGACGCGCGCGCCCTTCGCGTCCGTGAAGGAGGCGCCCACGAGCGCGAATCGCACCGCCGAGTTGGCGCGCGCCGTCTCGGAGATGGACGAGGCCATGGTCGAGTCCGTGCCCACGATCAGCGTGCAGCCGGAGGCCACGAGCGAGGCAGGAGCCCCCTCACCGGACGCGGACTCGTAGGCGATGGAGGCCCTGTCGGCGGCGCCGGCGAGGGCGGTGGCGACGGGGTCGGTGGCGGGGTCCGGGTGGGCGTCCGATGTGGCGGCGCAGACCTTCGCGGTCGCGGCGGGGGTGGCGGAGGGCGTCTGAGAGCATGCGCTCGTCACCAGGGCGGCCGCGGTGGCCGTGGCGACAACGGCGGCAATGGTCCGCTTGTTCACGTCTGATGCCTTTCGTCGGGTCGTCGTTCTGCCCATCACGGTACCAGCCGCACACCCGGTCAGGACGGGCGGGGCGGCGCACCTCACCTGATAGCGGCAACGCGGAAGCGGCGCGGGACACCCGCAGTGGGGGCAGCCCCGCGCCGCTGGCGCCGTCGCATCAGAGCAGGTCGGAGCGTCCGCGCTCAGCCAGCGTATCGACGACGGCCTTCACGGATTGGGCGCGGTCGAGTCGCGTGACGAGGACGGCGTCGGCGGTGAGGGCGACCGCGACGTCGGGCACGCCGACGAGAGCGACGAGGGGGCCGTCTTCGGCGTCGTAGACGGCAGCGCCGTCGGATTCCACGCGGATCGCCTCGCCGAGTCGACCCGCTGCCGCCGCAATGCTCGTGAGCGCCTCGAAGTCGCCCAGATCCGTCCACCCGATCTGCGCATCGGCGGGGATGACGGCCACTCCCCCGTCAGCGGCCACGGGCTCAGCGATGGCGTGGTCGATGGCGATCTTGGTCAGGTGCGGCCAGTTCTCCTCGAGGGTTCGCTCGAAGGAATCGGTGCCCCACGCGCGCGCGATCGTCTCCAGGCGGGCGTGCAGGTCGGGCATGAGGCGGGCCAGGTGCGAGGCCAGGACCCCCGCGGACATGATGAACATTCCGGCGTTCCACAGGTAGCCCTGAGACACGTAACGCGCCGCGGTCTGAGCGTCCGGCTTCTCGACGAACTCGGCGACGCGGCGGGCGACGCGGCGGGCGGCCGAACCCTCGGCATGGTCCCCGCCCAGCGCGGGACCGGGCGCGATGTACCCGTAGGCGGTCGAGGCCTCGGTGGGCGTCAGCCCGATCGTGACGACGTAGCCGTCGCGGGCGGCGTCGATCGCGGTGGCGACAGCCTCGCGCAGCAGCTCGGGGCGGGCGATCAGGTGGTCGGCGGCGAAGGAACCGACGATGGCGTCGTCGCCGAAGCGCTCTCGCACCACGTAGGCCGCCAGGCCGATCGCGGCCATGGAGTCGCGCCCGGAGGGCTCGATGAGGAGCGTGCGCTCGTCGGAGGAGGCGAACTCGGGCAGCTGGTCGAGGACGCCGTCGCGGTGGGCGCGCCCCGTCACGATCGTCACCGACGAGGCAGTCTCCTCCAGACGGTCCACCGTCCCCTGCAGGAGGGTGCGGCCCGTGCCAGCCAGGTCGAGGAGGAACTTGGGACGGTGGCGGCGCGAGAGCGGCCACAGGCGGGTGCCGGCTCCGCCGGCGGGGATGATCACGTGGAGGTCACTCATGCCCCCAGTATCTCAGATACGACGAGGGGGCGAGGCATCAGCCTCGCCCCCTCGTGGGAAGCGTATGCTACGCGAGTGTCACTCGGCGTCGGCCTCGGCGGGAGCCTCTTCGGCGGCTTCCTCGGCCTCTTCAGCGGCGGCCTCCTGGACGGAGACGACGACCGTCTCGGGGTCGAGCTCGACCTCAACGCCGGCGGGCAGCGACAGGTCGGAGACGTGCAGGGCGGTACCGGCCTCGACACCCTCGATAGAGACCTCAACGTGCTCGGGGATGGAGGTGGCGGGGGCCTTCACCAGGATGGTGAACTCCTCGACGGAGTGGACGGTGCCGGGCACGGGCTCGCCGACGACGACGACGGGGACCTCAACGTCAACCTTCTCGCCGGCCTTGACGGCCAGGAAGTCGGCGTGCAGGATGTCGCGGCGCACGGGGTGAACCTGAACGTCCTTGACGAGGGCGAGCTGGGTCTTGCCCCCGATCTTCAGCTCAACGAGCGCGTTCTTGTTGCCGCGGACGATGAGGAAGAGGTCGTGGCCGGGAACGTCCAGGTGACGGGGCTCGGCGCCGTGACCGTAGAGGACCGTGGGGACCTTGCCGGCGCGACGGGCGCGGCGCGCGGAGCCCTTGCCGAACTCGGTGCGCTCTTCAGCAAGCAGGACGGGGTTGTCGCTCATGTGTCTATCCTTCGTTTCTCAGGTCCGGCGTCGGTGTCGGCAGAGTGAAGGAAACGCGAGGCATCTCGATTCAGGCCCTGTCGATAACGGCGGATACGGATCCGCCCTCGCCGGAGCAACCCCAACAGGGTACCTTACGGCGAGGGCGGATGTGAAGCGGGAGAAGGTCAGTTGAACAGGGATGTGACCGAACCGTCTTCGAAGACCTCGTGGATCGCGCGAGCCAGGAGCGGCGCGATCGAGAGGACGGTGAGCTGCTCGAAGCGCTTCTCGGCGGGAATCGGCAGCGTGTCGGTGACGACGACCTCGGCCGCGCCGGATTCGGAGAGGCGCTTCGCGGCGGGGTCGGAGAGGATGCCGTGCGTGGCGACGACGATGACCTTCTTGGCGCCGGCATTGTTGAGGACGTTGATCGCCTCGGTGATCGTTCCGGCGGTGTCGATCATGTCGTCCACCAGGACGCATTCCTTACCGGCAACCTCGCCGACGACGCGGTTGGCGACGGCCACGTTCGGGCGGGTCGTGTCGCGGGTCTTGTGGACGAAGGCCAGGGGCGCGCCACCCAGCTTCTTCGACCACTTCTCGGCGACGCGGATACGGCCGGCGTCCGGAGAGACGACCGCCGTGTTGGACAGGTCGACGCGGCCGCGCACGTAGTCCACGAGGACCGGCATGGCGAAGAGGTGATCGACGGGGCCATCGAAGAAGCCCTGCTCCTGCGAGGCGTGCAGGTCGACGCTCATGATGCGGTCGGCGCCGGCGGTGCGGTACAGGTCAGCCATGAGGCGGGCGGAGATGGGCTCGCGGCCCTGGTGCTTCTTATCCTGGCGCGAGTAGGGGTAGAAGGGGGCGACCACGGTGATGCGCTTCGCGGAAGCGCGCTTGGCAGCGTCAATCATGATGAGCTGCTCCATGAGCCACTTGTTGATGTCGCCCGCGATGGACTGCAGGACGAACACGTCGGCGCCGCGAACAGACTCGTTGAAGCGCACGTAAATCTCGCCGGAGGCGAAGTCGTAGGCCGTCACCGGCGAGACCCCACATCCGATTTCCTCGCCCACGGCGTGAGCCAGGTCCATGTGAGCTCGTCCAGAAACGAGGACGAGATTCTTCTCTCCGGTGGTCACCAGTCCGCTCATGCGGTTGTCTCTCCTTGTGTTGGATCAGGCGCGAGGCGCCGCGATCAGTGTGCCGATGGTGGCGTATGGCGTAACCATCGTATCGGCTGCAACGCAGCCCTGACCGACCCACGCGGCGGGGACCACACTGCGGTCCCCGATTTCCGCATCAATCAGCGTGGCGTTAGGACCGATTTCACAGTCGGCCCCAACGGTGGTGGTACCCCGCAGACAGGTGCCGGGGTAGATGGTGGTGTCCGCGCCGACCGAAACGTCGACATCGACCCAGGTGGAGGCCGGATCGACGATGGTCACGCCCGAGCGCATGAGCTCGACGCAGATGCGTCGGTTGAGTTCGGCGCCCAGCTCGGCGAGTTGGACACGGTCGTTCGCACCGGCGCTCTGCCAGTGGTCGGTGAGCTCGAGGGCTCCGGCGGTGCGTCCGGCGGGTGCCGCGGCCGCGAGGACGTCGGTCAGGTAGACCTCGCCCTGATCATTGTCGGTACCGAGCGACGCCAGGGAGGCGCGCAGGAAATCCGCATCGAAGGCGTAGATGCCCGCGTTGATCTCGTTGATGGCCGCCTGCTCGGGGGTCGCGTCGCGCTGCTCGACGATGGCGGTGACCGTGCCGGAGGCGTCGCGGATGATGCGTCCGTAGCCGGTGGGGTCTTCGACGCGCGAGGTCAGGACGGTGACGGCGTGGCCCGCGCCCTCGTGGGTGGCGACCAGGTCGGCCAGGGTGTCCGTGGAGAGGAGGGGGACGTCCCCGTAGGTGACGACGATGGTGCCGGGAGCGGGGGCGACGGCCTGGTCGAGGGCCGCGAGGCCACACTGGACGGCACGGCCCGTGCCGGGGATCTCATCCTGGTCGGCGATGATCGCGTTCGGGCTGACGCGCGCGATCTCGGCGGCGACGACCTCGCGCTGGTGACGCACGACGGCGACCAGGTTCTCAGGGTCGAGGCCCTGGGCGGCCCGCAGCGCGTGCCCGATCATGGACAGGCCGGCGAGGGGGTGCACGACTTTCGGGAGGGCTGATTTCATGCGCGTTCCCTGACCGGCGGCCAGGACGATGACGGCGGCGGGACGAGACATGTTCCTCCTCAGGGGTTAACGGGCCCGAGATGGCTCCGATCGCTCCGCCCCTAGGATTCGAACCTAGACTAAAGGCACCAAAAACCTCTGTGCTGCCGTTACACCAAGGCGGAATGCGTCCACAGTGATGATACCCGGACCCCGCGCACGCTTTCAAACGCGCCGCACGCGATCGCGAAGGTGAACGCCCACCCCGCCCGGGCCTCGTCCCGTGTGATACTGGGAGCATGGCTGAGAAGAGGACACGCATGAGCGGCTTCGCGCGCCGCGAGCAGTTGGTGAGCGTGGGGCGTTCCCTGTTCGCCGAGAAGGGTTTCGGGGCGACCAGCGTCGAGGAGATCGCCACCCGCGCGAAGGTTTCCAAGCCCGTCATCTACGAGCATTTCGGCGGCAAGGAGGGCCTGTACGCGGTGATCGTCGACCGCGAGGTGCAGGCGCTCATCACGTCGCTGCAGTCCTCCCTGGAGTCGTCGGAGCGCCCGCGCCTCATCCTGGAGAATGCGACCCTGGGCCTGCTGGATTACATTGAGCGCAACACGGACGGCTTCCGTGTGCTGGTGCGCGACGCCCCCTCGGATCGCACGGCGGGTTCCTTCTCCTCCGTCATGGGCGACGTGGCGACCAGCGTCGAGCACATCATCGCCGAGCAATTCAAGCGCTCCGATTTCGACACCACCTGGTCTCCCCTGTACGCGCAGATGCTCGTCGGTCTCATCGCTCAGGTCGGGCAGTGGTGGCTGGATGATCGACGCATGAAGAAGGACGAGGTCGCCGCCCACGTCGTCAACCTCATTTGGAATGGCCAGCGCGGCCTGCGCCCCCACCCCACGCTGCGGGTGCGCTCAGGCGAAGGACGCTGAGTTTTCCGCACGCTCCATACGACGAGGCCGTGGCGGGTAATCCCAGCCACGGCCTCGTCAGCGAGTAAGACTCAGCGCGCCTCGTAGGAGAGGCAGTCCGCGGTGCCCGCGCCAACCGAGATGGAGGCGGCGGTGCACTCAAGCGCGTTGTTGTGGGCGCAATCGGCCTTCTGGCAGGCGCCGACGAAGGTTTCGGCCTTGGCGAGGCCGCCCTTGACGGTCAGCGGGATGAAGGTCGTGCAGGAGGAGGAGTAGCCGACGGTGATAGCGGCGGCTCCGCAGCTCTTCTCCTTGTTGTAGGAGCAGTCGGTGACGGAGCAGTCGAGGATGCGGGGCATATCTGCCATTGGAGTGTCCTTTCAACGTGGCCCCGTGGGGCCTCTTGATAGCCGGTCGCGACCGGGTTGGCCGCGCTGTTGACTCCAGTGATACGCCTTTTCGCAACATGCGCAAACGAAGCGCGTTTTCGTTGAGATTCCAATGCTTAGCACGAGCATTCGGGGAGATATTTTCGCGCTTTTACCATCACTAATTACGTAAATAAATGAGGCGATTATGTTGCGTAATTCGGGTAGGTGAGCCTGCACTGTACCGGTATGGCAGGCCTATCCTGATCGAGGCTCATCCACCCACGGGCGGCAGCGACGCACCCGCTCCAGCCTCGACGCTCAGCCCACCCAGTGCCCCAGGAGCTCGCCGCCCGAGGGATCGCGATAGGCCGCGACCAGGTCGTCGACGTCCATGTGGGCGACATGAGACAGCTGGTTGAGCTGATAGCAATTGGGGAAAATCGTGCGCATGCTCATGGGCAGGGGGACGCCGTCCATCGTCAGGCGTCCCATGATCGCTCCTACCTGCTCCACACCCCAGCGCTCATCGACTCCCTCCACCTTGGAGGGAATGACGATGGGGTCCCATTCCATACGGCGCCGCGCCTCGCCGCCGATGCGCACGATCGCCCACCGGAGCATGAGGTCGCGGTCGTCGCTGACCAAGTGAGGCCACCGCTCCTCGGCGTATTCGCTCTCGCCGTAAAAGGACTGCGGGTGGCTCCCGTGCGTCTGCCACACGTGCCGCCAGCTGCGGCCGCAGTCCCACGTGAGCGCCAGGCCATCGCCGTCACGCAGACGCACCTGTGCTCCCGAGCGCATCGCGAAGTCCATAAGTTCAGGCTGGGCCCACATCAGCGCACCACCTTTCCCGCAAGGATCCCCAACTCCAGGCACTCCAGCGCCGTCAGGGGCGTCTGCCCGGCCAGGAACTGCACCTGACGGGCACCGCCACGCAAGTCAAACTGGGGAACATTGATGCCCGTTCGGATACAAAAGCCCGGCGGCAGGTTCGTGATCTCATACTCGTAGATCGGGTCCCTCAACGCAAAAATATCCTGCGCGCGCTCCTCGAAGTAGTACAGCTGGGGTTCACGCTCGAGCGGAATCCGCCAGAAGTACTTACCCGTCGGGTAGCCCAGACGATCGACGTAGGGGCCATATGCCTCGACATAGTCGGCGAGAGACGTGAAGACCTCGACCGTCGAGCGCTCCATGCGCGCAAGCACCGTCTCGCTGTCCGGCATGAAGCGGATGGTACCGGTATCACGGAAACCAGGGGCGTGAACGTTTGGAACATCCGGGACTGACACGGGGCCCTCCTTGGTCAATGAATCGGCCCCATTGTAGGACGCTCCGGCCAGCACGACGAACCGGAGGACGAGGCCGCAGAACGAACCGTGGGGAGGCCGCGACTGCCCTACGCCCCCAGCCCCCACAGCCTCGTCACAGGTCCAGACGCGCCTCGCCCGCGCCACCGAGGCGGCGCGGGCGATTGTGGACCAGAGCCGACAGTCAGGAAGCGATCACTTCGCCGACCAGAAACGGATCACGATCGTCGTGCCGTCATCAGCAGGCTGCGAGCGCTCCAGATCGGCAACGTAGTCGTAGGAGCCGGAGAAGTCGGTCGACGTCGGCAGGTACTGTGGCAGGTCACCGAGCGTCACGTTGTAGACGCGCTTGCCGCCCTCGACGGAATACTCCATGTCGGGCGTGATGGCCACGCCGTCCGCCTTGGAAACCCAGTAGCGGTTGATCGTGCCATCAGCGCCACGCTCGTCGCGCTGGTACCAGTACAGGCTGTAGTTCTCCGTCTCGGGGACAGTGCGCACCACCTGGTCGCCCACGAGCACGTAGTTAACAACCTTCGCCTGCGCGGTGTCCATGGCCTCGTCGTCACGCTTGTTGTCGCGCAGCGTGATGCCGCGAGCGGACAGGGCATCCTGACCCAGGCCGAAGTCCGCGCGGATCTCCTCGGCATAGGGACGCACGATGAGGTTGTCCGAGACGGTGACGTTACGAATCTCGCCCTTCACTTCCTGGAAGTCGATGGCGCCGCGCGTGTTTCCGTAGAAGTCGTTCGTGGTGCCGGAGCGCACGAGCTTGTTGTGCGTGATCGAAATGCCGCCATCCGTATTGAGATCGAAGTTGTGACCGTCGAACACAGTGTTCAGGCGAATGCCCGCGCCGGAGAAGTTGTTGACGATGAGGTTGTCCTTGATGACGTGGGACTTGCCGCCGAAGAGACCGATGGCGGAGGCACGCCAACCCAGCTCAACAGTGTTACCCACAAAAGAGTTGTGCTCGGCGACGCGCGCCTGGCTGTTGGTGGACTTGTCGATACTCGACCACGAGGCCAGGCCGTCGTCGCCGTTACCGCGCACCGAAGAGTTACGGACCGTGGAGTTCGCCGTGCCCTGCGCGAAGTTGACGCCGTCCGCGAAGTTGTTGCGGATACGCGAGTTCTCAATGACCATGCCGTCGGTGTAGGTCATCTGGCTGGCGTCCACGTAGTCGCCCATCCAGAAGCCGCACTCGAAGTGCTCGACCCACACGTTGGCGACGCGGGTGTTCGCACCTGCGGAACCGGCAAAGCCCTTGTACTGCGCCTTCTCATCAAGGCGAGACTTCAGGTTCGAGGACATGTAGAAGTCGGTCATGGTCACGCCGCCCACGCCGCGGTTGAAGACGAAGCCGCCGCCGCCAGCCTGATCGGAGGTGAAGCGCACGTTGGTGTGCCACATGCCCGCGCCCTGGATCGTCAGGTCGGAGTGGTCCAGGCCGATCTTGCGGCCGAACTCCCACGTGCCTGCGGGAATGTAGACGGTCTTGGAGGTGGCCGCCGCCTGGTTCATCGCCCAGATGAGCGCGTCGGAGTCGTCGACGCCGTCATCGGGCTTGGCTCCCTGATAGTCGGCCACGCTCACAGCGCCTTCAGGGCGCGCGATGGCGGGCGAGGCCTGCTCGAGCTCGATGAAGTCGATGCCGTAGGCGTTCTGATCGTCACCGACCTTGACGATCTGAATATGATCATCCTTCTGGACCTGGCGGTCAAGGAGGGTGTGGACCTCGTCGAAACGGAAGCGCGCCTTCGTGCCCTCTCCCGGCTCGTCGTACACGTGGTCGCCGCCGACGTACTGCCAGGCAGCCTCGGAGGAGAGGTCGAGGGTCGCGACCGTCTCGTTGTTGACGCGCACGTCGACACGACCGGAGGTGTGATCCGGCAGGGTGAAGCGCAGGTCGAGGGCGTTGGCCGCGGTGCTCGCCGTGAAGTCCACGGAGGAGTTCTGGTCATTCAGGGCCACGTAGGACTGGCCCGAGGCCTCGATGGCCGTCGATTCGAGGTCGTCGGAGCGCTCGAGCGTCGTCCCGTCGGAACGGCTCGCCTCCTCGGCCTCGTATCGCGTGTAGGGGACGGTCGCGCCGTACTGCTCGTCGGCCGCGACCGCACTGGGGACCAGTGCGGGCACCAGCGCGATGACGCCGAGCAGGCCTGCTCCGGCGATAAATGGTCCGCGTTTCATGTAACTCTCCAGCCTCTTTTCATGCCCTGAAGCACGCTCACTGCGCTGCTTCGCTCCTAGGTTCCGCTTGTTGGAAGGAACCCGGGCATATTGTAGCGGAATCTGACCACTGTCAAAGAGTTGCTCAGAAATTTTCTCAGTCAAGAACCGTGCAATTGTAGGGAATAAGCCGCAGCCCAATATTTGCACTGTAAATATGATTGTGAGATTCCGATGCGCTGGCAGGGATTGCGCATGAGGCGACGGCGCGTCGGCGATTGCTGCGCTTGGGGTGATTGCTGCCGTCAGCCACCACTCACAGCCTCGCTCACTCAAGCAAATCGGCTGCCTCGAGCCAGGCCTCCTCCAACTCGTCCATTTCGGCCAGGACTTCCTGGTGGGCCGCCGAAGCCTTCGTCAGCTCGGACACCGCCGAGGGGTCCGTCGCCACCTTGATAGACAACGACTCCAACCGAGACTCCAGGGACGAGGCCTCGGCGCGCAGGCGCTCCAGCTTACGTTCAATGCGGGCCACTTCCTTTTTGGCCGCGCGCCGCGCCGCCGCATCGCTCACGCCGCCGCGAGTGCTCCCCTGCCCCGCGCCTTCCTCACCCGAGGAAGCGCGCGCGGAGGACACGGCAGAGCGGGAGGCTGAGCCGGCCTCGTCGGTGCGAGAAGATGACGCAAAAGCCACGACGTCGCCGGAGGCGCGCATCTGCAGGTACTGCTCGACGCCCCCGGGCAGCGCCCGGACCTGTCCGTCACCGAGGAGGGCCACCTGGTGGTCGGTGACGCGCTCAAGGAGGTAGCGGTCGTGGGAGACGACGACGAGGGTACCCGGGAACGTGTCGAGCAGATCCTCCATGGACGCCAGCGTGTCGGTGTCCAGGTCGTTCGTGGGCTCGTCGAGGAGCAGCACGTTCGGCTGGCTCATGAGCAGGCGCATGAGTTGGAGGCGTCGGCGCTCGCCACCCGAGATCTCGCCGATGCGCGTGTAGGCTCGGGCGCGCGTGAACCCCATGCGCTCCGTCATCTGCGAGGCGCTCACCTCCTTGCCGTCCACGACGACACTCTGAGCGACGTCGGCGACGGCCTCAACGACGCGCATGTCGGCCAGGGCGTCGAGCTCGTGCGTGTCCTGTGAGAGGGTGGCGACCTGGACGGTCTTGCCGCGCTTGACGCGCCCCGACGTGGGCTCGAGGTCGCCGCGCAGCAGGTTCAGGATCGTCGTCTTGCCGGCACCATTGACGCCCACGATGCCGACGCGCTCGGCTGGGGCCAGGCGCCAGGTGACGCCCTGCAGGATATCCAGGCGCGAGCCGTCGGGGCGCGTGAAGGACACGGACACGTCCTCGAGGTCGATGACGTCCTTGCCCAGGCGCGCGGTCGCCATCTTGACCAGCTCGACGGTGTCGCGCGGGGGCGGCACGTCGGCGATGAGGGCCTCGGCGGCGGCGATGTGGAACTTCGGCTTCGAGGTGCGGGCCGGGGCACCTCGGCGCAGCCACGCGAGCTCCTTGGTCAGCAGGTTCGCGCGCTTGGCGGCAGCCACGTCCGCCTGGCGCACGCGCTCGGCGCGCGCCAGCGTGTAGGCGGCGTAAGAGCCGTCGTAGATTTCGACGTGCCCGGCGATCTGCGGCCGGTCGCCGCCCGGGTCGACGCCGGGGACAACCTCCCAGATGTGCTCGCACACGGCGTCGAGGAACCAGCGGTCGTGGGTGACCGCCAGGAGCGCGCCGGACGCCCCGGGGCGGGCAAAGCGGGCGTTCAGGTGCGCAGCCAGCCAGGCCACGCCCTCGACGTCAAGATGGTTGGTGGGCTCGTCCAGGCACACGATGTCGGCGGCGGCCGCGAGCACGCGGGCGAGCGCAACGCGGCGGCGCTGTCCACCCGACAGGGTGCCGACGAGGGCCGCGGGGTCGATGTCGGCGAGGAGGCCGGCGTGGATATCGCGCACGGCCGGGTCGGAGGCCCACTCGTACTCCTCCAAGCCGGGGTGCACGGCCTCGACGACCGTGTCCTCGGGGTTGAGAGTGTCCGCCTGGGTCAGGACAGCGACGCGCACGCCGTCGCGGCGAGTCACCACTCCCCCGTCGGGCTCCTGGGTTCCGGCGACGATGCGCAGGAGCGTAGACTTTCCCGCGCCGTTGGGGCCGAGGATGCCGACGCGGCTGCCGTCGTCGAGGCCGACCGTGACCCCTTCGAGGAGCTTACGCGACCCGGCGAGGGCACCGACGTTCTGTGTTCCGAGCAGGTGCGCCATCAGATGGCCTCCGTCGATTCGATGCGGGCGCCGCGCGCGGGCCCGTGGGTGGGGATCGCGCGCGCGACCGTGGGCGCGGCGCTCAGGGCATCCGCGAGGGAGCGGGCATGCTCGGCGTCGCGCGCGAGGGCTGCGACGGTCGGGCCGGACCCAGACAGCGTGACCGCCAGGGCTCCCGCGTGGCGCGCGGCGGCGATAGTCTCGGCCAGCTCGGGGCGCAGGCGCAGTGCGGGCGCCTGCAAGTCATTCACGAGGCAGTGGCGCAGTTCTTCGGGTCCCGCGCACAGGGCGGCGACTTCCTCAGGCGTCGGCTCGGCCAGGGCGGGCGCATGCTCTGCGTCGAGACGGTCGAACTCTCGGAACACCGACGGAGTGGACAAACCCTCGTGGGCGAGGAGCATCACCCAGTGGTGCTGCGCCCCGGCCTCGTCCCCCTCGCACAAGACACTCATGTGGTCGCCGCGCCCGGTTCCCAGGGCGATGCCGCCCGCCAGGCAGGCGGGCACGTCGGCGCCCAGCGAACGGCCGATCGCCTCAAGCTGCTCGGCGCCCAGGCCCAGCTGCCACAGCTCGTTGCAGGCCACCAGGGCGGCGGCCGCGTCGGCGGACCCACCGGCCATGCCGCCGGCGACGGGGACGCGCTTGTCGACGCGGATGCTCAGTCCCGCGGCGGTGGACGCCCAGGGGCCCGCGGCGGCGAGGCGCTGGAGGACGCGTGCGGCGCGCACCGCCAGGTGGGCCTGCGGGTCCAGGTCCGCCATCGCGCGGGTCGTGGCCTCGTCGACGCTACCATCGGGCAGGTAGGCGACCGTCTCGACGCGCACGCCCGGCGTCTTGGAGGTGCGCACGGTAACGGTCTCGCGCAGGTCCAGGGCCTCGAAGACCGTGACCAGCGGGTGGTAGCCGTCGGGCGTGGGCGCACCCACGCGCAGGGTGAGGTTCACTTTGCCGGGCGCACTGGCGCGCACTTCACGCATGCGATTCCTTCTTCCTAGCGGGTTCCTACCGGCCGTCAGCGGGCCGCGGTCGAGGGCGCGAGGGTGCCACGGCCTCGGGCGTCGATGACGGCGCGTCCCAGCTCAACGAACTCGTCGATCGAGAGGGTTTCGCCGCGGCGCGTCGGGTCGATGCCGGCAGCGGTCAGGAGGGCCTCGGAGGCCTCGGGGCCGCCCGCCCAGTTCTTGAGTGCCGCGCGCAGGGTCTTGCGGCGCTGGCCGAAGGCCATGTCGGTGACCTCGAAGGTGGCGCGGCGTAGCTCGTCGTCGCCGCGCGGGCTCTCCAAGCGCGTGAGGCGCACGAGGGCACTATCGACGCCGGGCACGGGCCAGAACACGGAGCGGCCGATCGTCCCAGCGCGCTCAACCGAGCCGTACCAGGAGGCCTTGACGGAGGGCACGCCGTATGTGCGCGATCCGGGGCCTGCGGCGAGGCGGTCCGCGACCTCGGCTTGGACCATGACGACGACACCCTGGATGGAGGGGAAGGCCTCGAGCATGTTGAGCAGAACCGGCACGGCCACGTTGTACGGCAGGTTTGCGACAAGCTTCGTGGGGGCGGGCCAGTCCACGCCGAAGTCATCGACGCCGCTGATTTCGGTGGCGTCCATGGTCACGACGTGGAAGCGGTCGGCGGCCTCGCTCATGCGGGCGCGCACAGTCTCGGGCAGGGCGGCGGCCAGGGGCGGGTCGATCTCGACAGCCCTCACGCGCGCGCCAACTTCCAAGAGTGCCAGGGTCAGGGAACCGAGGCCGGGGCCGACCTCGACGACCTCGTCACCTTCCACGACGCCGCCGGCGGCGACGATCTTGCGCACCGTGCCCGCGTCGTGCACGAAGTTCTGGCCCAGCACCTTCGTGGGGCGGATGCCGAGCGCCTCGGAGATGGCCTTCACTTCGAGGGGGCCGAGCAGGCCCGTCTCGGAGGGGACGGCGCCCTCGGGCAGGGTCGGGTCGAGGCGACGGCGCGTGTCGCGTTGGTTTCGTTGGGAGGATCGGCTCACGCTGGCAAGTCTAGTGCACGGGGCCGACGAGGCCGGGGCTGGGCGGCGCTGTGAGGCCCGGCCATCTGTGAGGCTCGAAGCGTCACTGAGCGGGAGGAGGCGGCAGAACGACGCGCACCTCATACTTGCTGGCCTGCTCGCCAAGAACAGCACGCCAGGCCCGACCCATCGCCGACTCCGCCAACATCTGACGTTCCTCAACAATGTCGCACGTAATTTAATCTGGTCAGATTCTAGCAATGCCACAAAACCGCATGATTTCAAAGATACGATTTCAAATCTTGAAACAGTCGCGAGGGAATTACGTGCGAAATTGAGAACGGTAAGGAACAGGACAGGAATGCCTCCTCATCCCGCTCGACAGATGACGCTGGCCGCCCCGCGCGGATAGGAACAACGCATCCGGATAGGTTGCACGCTTCCGGATAGGTTAGCCACATCCGGATAGGTTAATAAGCTATCCGGATGCTCATAACCTATCCAGATGTTCGTTACCTATCCGGATACTCACACCCATCCACCTACGCACGCGCCGAGATGCGCACCCCACGGCCCACCCAACCCACACAGCCAGGACCGGGCGCCGCGCCAAGCTCAGCCCAGGCATCGAATCCGACCAGGACCGGGCACCACGCCAAGCCAGGGCGACGCATGAGGCCCCAGCACCGCGCCAAGCCAGGCCAGGCTGCGCATCCGGATAGATTGCACGCTTCCGGATAGGTTAGCCACATCCGGATAGGTTAATAAGCTATCCGGATGCTCATAACCTATCCAGATGTTCGTTACCTATCCGGATGAGCGCGCACTGAGAGCCAGCACACCAGCGCGCACTGAGAGCCGCCTCCACACCAGTGCGCACTGAGCACCGCCTCCACACCAGCACACCTGTACGCGCGCGCCAGCCCACCCGCAGACGCAAAAAAGGCCGGGCCCGACAACACGCGTTGTCAGACCCGGCCCTCGCAAGCTCTCAGGCTTAGTACCAGCCCGCCGCGTTGGAGTGCGCCCACGCGGAGCAGGGCGTGCCGTAACGGCCCTTGATGTAGCCGATACCCCAGTTGATCTGGGTGACGGGGTTGGTGCGCCAGTCGGCGCCAGCGGACGCCATCTTCGAACCCGGCAACGCCTGCGGGATGCCATAGGCGCCCGAGGAAGCGTTTTCGGCGTAGGGGTTCCACTGGGACTCGCGGTTCCACAGGAGAACCAGGCACTGGTACTCGCTGTCGCTCCAGCCCTGAGCCGCGACGAGGGGCTTGGCCAGGGAGCGCGGGTCCTCACCCGAGTAGTTCGTGGGAACGGCGCCAGCATCGGCGGCAGCCTGCGCGGCCGCGGCCTGGGTCGCCGCATCGGCGTTCTTGGTGTCGGCGGCGATCACGGCGATCTCTTCCTTCGTGGAGAGCGTGCCGAGCTTGGCGCGGTAACGCACGGACGTCGTTCCGTCGGCCTCGGTCTTCTCCTCGAGGGTGGCCTTCGGGTCGATGCCCGCAGCGACGAGCGCGGCCGGGGTGGCCTCCTTCGTCCCCTCGGCGCGGACCTGGGTCACGGGCTGAGAGGTGGAGTGTTCGGTGATCGGCACGGAGGTGAGGACCTCGTCGCCGTTCTTTTCCTGCCACACCGTCCAGGTGGTGACGCCGTTGACGCCGGTCGTCGTCACCTGGGATTCACCGACGAACAGGTCGGAGCTGGTGGTCGTCGTTTCGCTGAAGGGAATCTCCACGGTTTCTGTGGCCTGGCCTCGGGTCACGCGGCTGACGTTGATCGAAAGTTCTCCGGTCTCGTCGTTCGCGATGGTCACGCGGTCGAGCGGATGGACCGAGACGCCGGCGGCCTCGAGGATGGCGCGCGCGTCCTGGCCCGGCCGGACCGCGACTTCGCGCGTGGTGCCATCGACGTTGACGATGACGTTGCGGGCGCGAGACACGAGCGGGGTCAGCTCGTCGCGCGACGAGGAGCGGTCGGCGGCCAGGGTGACCGTGGAACCGAGCGGCGCGGCGTCGGCGAGGATGGAGTCGGCGGAGGCGGCGGTGGTCCACAGGGTGCGCGTCTGGCCGTCGACGGTCACCGTGTAGGCCTTCGAGGTGCGCACGACGATGGTGTCGCCCTCGCGCACAACGTCGCCGATGCCCGGCTGAATCAGGTCGGAGCTGCCGACACTCACGCCCGCCACGGCGAGCGCGTCGCCGACGGTGTTGCCCCACGCGGTGACGGGGCGAGACACGCCGTTCACTTCGAGCATGACGGTCGTGTGCGAGGAGGCGACGCCGACTCCGGCGATGCCGAGGACGCCGGCCGAGGCGAGGGCCGCCACGCCCAGAACGACGCGCGGAGAGGGCGCGAAAGCACGCACATGTCCGCCCAGGACGTGCAGGGCGCTGGCCGCGGAGGCGCTCAGCGAAGTGCTCAGGTGGTGGCTCACGATACTCCCAGATACTCGATATGGGTACTGCTGGTCAGCTTAGCGTGACGGCCCCGGCGGACGCTACGACAGCAGCGCCTCCGGGGGTAATGTCACGTTAGACGAGGCCGAGCTGGTAGGCGCAGCCCCACTGGCCCCAGCCCGCGCGCTGCTGGAGCATGCGCGCACGCATGGTCTGCTCCTCGGCCGAGGCGTCGGAGGGCAGGCCCGAGCCTCCCACGGAGCGCCAGGTCGGCAGGGAGAACTGGTACATGCCGTAGTAGCCGTTGCCGGTATTGATCGACGGGTTGCCGCCGGACTCGCACTGGGCGATGGCCGCCCAAATGGCCGCGTCGTCGCCGGAGATGGCTGCCGAGCCTGCGGAACCGGACGAGGAGGAGGAACCGGCAGAGGAGGAAGACGAGGACGAGGAGGAGTCGGTGGAGGTCTTCGCCTCTTCAGCCTTCTTCTCCTTGGTGCCCTTGGACACGATGCGAGTCGTGGGCTCCGTGCGGGTCGTGGACAGGACGGCGGAGACGGTCACGTTACCGTCGATGGTCTCCTGGTAGGCCTCGGTCACTTCGGAGCCGGCCACGCCTTCCTGCACGGTCTTCTCGGTGCCCTGCTCGGCCTCGGCGTCCTCGCGTTCTTCGGTCTCGTAGGGGATTTCGGTCGTCGTGGTGACTGTGCCGCGCACGACGCGCGCCACGCGCAGCGTCGTCTCGCCGCCGTTGCTTTCCAGGGTCACGCGGTCGATGGGTCCTGCGCTGACCCCGGCCTTGTCGAGGATGGCGCTCGCACCCTCGGAGGCGGATGCGACCACGTCGGTGGTGGTCCCGTCGGCGACGACGTGGATGGTTTCGCCGTGTTCGGCCAGGGGCATTTCGGCGCGGGTGTAGGAGCGGTCGGCCGCCATGGTCGCGGAGGAGGCGGGCAGGGCGGACAGGACGCCCGAGATCGACGAGGCCGTGGACCACGCGGTGGTCTGGTTTCCATCGACGGTCACGTCGTATTCGGTGGCGGTGCGCACGACGACGGTGTCGCCGTTGGCGACGGACTGGTCGGAGGCGGGGGCGACGAGGTCGTGGGCGCCCACGCTCACGCCCGCGGTGCTCAGGGCGTCACCGGCGGTCGTGAAGAAGCCGGACACGTCGTGGGTCACGCCGTCAACCTCGACGGTGACGTGGCGGTAGGAGGTTGCGATGCCGGCGGCGGCGGTGCCTGCCACGAGGACGGCCGTCGCAGCGGCGACAGAGATGACGGTTGTGCGGGAGGGTTTAACGCTCACGGGGCTCCAAACCTTGTAGTTTCCGCCTTCGTCGCCCTCGTTGCGCGCACTGCCTCTCGCGGCGGCGCATTGTCTCGCTCGGGCGTCCGGAGCCGGACTGACACTCCAACCGTAACCAATTTGTTACCGTTTCGCGAGCACTTTGATGCAATTCACGCGAGGCCGCGCGAGCCCCGACGACCCTCCCCAGCCTCGTCAATAGACATGTTTCCGCTGGTCATGACACCGCGGGGGTTTCACCACCAGGAGCCGTAGACCGCCTGCGTGTTCGCTCGTAGCTGGTCGCACGCCGCCGCCTCGCTGACGTCCCACAGCTGCGCGATGAAACGCACGGTGTGGGCCATGACGTAGGAGGCGTTGGGGCAGCCGCGCCACGGGACGGGCGTCAGGTAGGGGGCATCCGTCTCGACGAGCACCAGCTCGCGGGGAAGCACAGCCAGGGCGGCGCGCAGCTCCTCGTTCGCCGGGTAGGTGATGGGCCCAGCGAAGGAGGCGTACCACCCGCGCTCGGCCAGGCGCTCGGCCATGGCGGCGTCCCCAGAGTAGCAGTGGAACACGATCCGCTGATCCGCGCTGGCGCACTCGCCCAGGATCGTGAGGGTGTCTTCGTGGGCCTCGCGGTCGTGAATTTGGAGGGGCAGGTCCGCGCGGTCGGCCATCTCGATGTGCGCGCGGAAGGACTCCTTCTGAGCCTGGCGCCCCGGTTCGGCGGTGCGGAAGTAGTCCAGGCCGCTCTCCCCCACCGCGACGACCATCGGGTCGCCCAGGCGCCCCTCGACTGCGGCGAGCGCCTCGTCGAGGGGCACGTGGTGCTCGAGCACGCGCGGGGTGAGGCCGTCGGGCGAGGGCTCGGCGCAGCCTGCGTGCAGCGCCGCCTCGTTGGGGTGGATGGCCAGCGCGACACGCACGCCCTCGCGGGCCCTCGCGATCTCGATCATCGGGTCGAAGTCCGGCAGTTCGCAGGCGCTCGACACGAGGGCGGTGACGCCGACCTCGCGGGCGCGGTCCAGCTGCTCGTCCAGGCTCAGCGCCACGCCTTCACGCCGGGGGATCTCTCCGGCGTGGGTGGGCAGGTGCGTGTGATTGTCGACGACGGGCGCGGCCAGAGGCACGGGGGTGTCGGGCCAGGGACGAGGCTTGCGCGGGCTCATGCGGGACGGGTGTCCTCTCGGAAAGACGGATGGGGGGTCAGCGGGTGAGGACGACGCCGCGGGAGATCTCCTCGACTTCGTCGTCGCCCAGCAGCTGGCGCACGATCTCGAGGCCGAGCTCCAGGGCGGTCCCGGCGCCGCGGCTCGTCGTGATGAATTCGTCGACGACGACGGGGTTCTCGTGTGCGATCGCGCCGCCGGCGGCGATGGCCTGAATGAAGGCGGGGTTCGCGGTCGCGTGGCGGCCGTCGAGGACGCCCAGCTCGGCCAGGATCGAGGGCGCGGCACAGATGGCGGCGATCGGCTCGCGCGCGTCCGCGCGGCGCAGGACCTCGGCCTGAATGGCGGGCGTGGCCTTCAGGTTCGTCGTGCCGGGCAGACCGCCGGGCAGGAACAGCAGCGCGTAGGTCGACAGGTCCACGTCCTCGAGCATGAGGTCGGCGACGACGCGGATGCCGTGAGAGCTGGTGACGTGGCGCGCGTCGGTGACGGAGATCAGGTCGGAGCGCACGCCGGCGCGGTACAGGACGTCGGCGACGGCCAGGGCTTCGACCTCTTCGAAGCCGTCGGCCAGCATGATGGCGACGGCGGCGTCGGTGGTGAGCTTGTCGGGAGTGGGCATGGTTCCTCTTTCCTCGTGGCGTATAAGAGTGGGCGTACCCCCAGGTTAGCGCAGCTGCGCGCGCCCCGTGGCGAGGCTACGGCCTCGTCCCCGAAGGGTCGAGGCCGTCTCCGCTCACTCCGATCGCAGCGCCTCGACGGGGTCCTGCCTCGAGGCACGGGCGGCCGGGATGATGCCGGCGATGACCGTCAGGCCGACGGACACCGCGACCAGGGTCAGCGCGGTGAGCGGCGAGAGCTGCGCGATGTTCTCCACGTTGAAGGAGGAGTAGGCGATGCCGTTTGCTATCGCGCACAAGCCGTAGGTCACGCCCACGCCAATCGCGCCCGCGAGGAAGCCCTCGATAACGGTTTCGGCGTTGAAGACGCGGGACACGTCGCCCTTGGAGGCGCCGATCGAGCGCAGGATGCCGATCTCCTTGCGGCGTTCGAGCACGGAGATGTAGGTGATGATCGCAATCATGATCGAGGAGACCACGAGCGAGATCGACACGAAGGCGATGAGGAGCCAGGAGATGATGTCGACGATCTTGGTCACCGAGCTCATGAGGGTGCCCATGACGTCGGAGTAGGTGATGACCTTATCGGTGGCTCCCGCCGCCTCGTTGTCCTTGTTGTAGGTGTCCAGGACGTCCTTCACCTTGTCCTTGTCGGCGAAGGAACGCGGGTAGATCGAGATGTTGGAGGGCGAGGCAATGTCCGCCCATCCCAGGGTGCGCAGGTTCGTCTCGAGCGTGGGGACGTTCGTGGAGAACATGGTCGCCATGAGGGCGGCGAGAGACTTCTCGTCCACGTTGGATTGAAACGCCTCGGCGAAGGCGTTGGGGTCAATCGAGAAGGCGCTGGACATGTTGGTCGCGAACTGGGTCATGACCGTGTTCATCTGCTGGCCGATGGCGTCGGAGAGCTGCGTCATCATCGAGGTCATCGCGTTCGTCATGGCTTCCTGCATGACCTGGCCGATGACGGCGCTCACCCCCTGCGTGAGGGTGGTGCCCAGCTGGGCGGCGATCTGCGCGGAGATGGCGTTCATGACCTGGGTGGACACGTCGGTGCCGATCTGGGCGAGCGCCGGGTCGTTGCCGAGGGCCTTGGTGAGGTTGGCGGCGAGCTTGTCGGCGTCCACGACCTGGTCGGAGGAGACCGCCGCTCGTAGCTGTTCCATCACCTCTGGCTGGGAGAAGTAGGACGAGGCCAGGGTCGCGAAGTCGGTCGTCCCGCCTTCCTCGATCTGCTTCTGGGCGTATTCCTGGAAGCCCTGGGCGATCTGGCTGGCCTGGGTGCTCAGGTAGTCGGCGGCCCCTTCCTTGACGGCCCCGTCGGCCAGGGCCGAGCGGATGATCGTCTGGAAGTCGACGTTAGCGAGCTGGGGCAGGTCCTTACTGAGTTCCCCGAGGTCGAGGGTGGACAGGTCGAAGGACATGCCCGACTGCATGCCCGACTGCGCGCTCAGGGCAGACAGGTCGATGTTGGACAGGTCCAGGCCCGACATGTCGAGGCCACTAAAGTCCATGCCGGACAGGTCGAGACCGCTAAAGTCCATGCCGGACAGGTCCATTTGGAGCTTGCTCGGGTCGATCTGGAAGGCGGCGGAGAGCTTGGACTCATCGACGGTGAACAGGGAGGACATGTCGAAGCCACCGGACTGGCTCTTCTGGTTATCGGCCAGTTCCTTGAAGGTCTTCCCGGTGAAGACGTCGACGTCGGGCTTGGCGCGCTGGGCCTTGACGATGGGACTGGCCGCGGCTTCCTCGATCATCTGGTAGGTCAGGGCGGGCGTGTAAGCGATGCCCTGACGCAGGGCGCCGCCCTTGTCGGAGTTGGGTTTGACGATACCGGCGATGGTCAGTTCCTGGCCGCCGTCGACGAGCTTCTTCATGTAGTCCGCGTCGGAGGAGCGGTCGGTCCACACCTTGTATGTGTCGTCCCACGTGTACTTGTCGAAGGCGTTGACGCGGCGGAAGGTCGTGCCCAGGATCGTCGAGTAATCGTAGGTAGCGTCGTTGGTTGTCCCGGACTGCGCGCCCGACTGGGAATTACCACCGAGGGCGCCCTGGTAGTACTTGCGCATGAGGTCGTCGAATTCCTTGTGGTCTTTGAGACCCAGCGTGTATTCGAAGAGGTTGGGGATGTTGCCGTCCTCGTCGAGCACCAGGACCACTTGGTTCGCGCCCGTGGGCCAGTTTCCCGCGACCACGGTGTACGCGGAGGTGTACAGCGAGGTCGTGGCGGGCATCTGGTAGAAGGGGTTGGTGACCATCATCGAGGAGAATGCCCCCGATCCGAAGCCCGCCTCCATCTGCTTCATGGACTGGTCGGGGCTGACCTGCACGGTCGTCTTGGAGGTGTCGGACTGGTAGATCTGGGGGATCACGTCGTAGTCGTATTCGATGGCGTTGGTCATCGTCTCGATGCCGCCGCCGTTGTTGTCCAGGAAGACCTTGAGGGAGGCCAGGTCGTTGGTCTTCGCGTCGCGGATGGTGTCCGCGAAGGTGCGCATGTCGGACACGCCCACTTTCCCGTCAGGCGCGGTTTTCGCCTTTGCCGAGTCCGACGCGGAGACGGACAGGGCGGCGGTCATGTCGACGCCTGTTTTTTGAATGGTCAGCGGGTAGGAGCCGAGTGTCTCTTCCTCGGTGCGCGCGATGTAAGCGTTCGTGCCGTTGGCCAGGGCCAGGATGGCAGCGATGCCGATGATGCCGATGGACCCCGCGAAAGAGGTCATGAGGGTGCGGCCCTTCTTCGTCATCAGGTTGTTGAAGGACAGGGACAGGGCGGTGAGGAAGCCCATGGAGGTGCGGCGCGCCGGCTTGGCCTCGCGGCGGTCCTGCGCGGCGGGCACGAAGGGGTCGGAGTCGGCGACGATGGAGCCGTCGGCCAGCTCAACGATGCGGGTGGCGTACTGGTGGGCCAGATCGGGGTTGTGCGTGACCATGATGACGAGGCGGTCGCGGGCCACGTCGCGCAGCAGGTCCATGACCTGCACGCTCGTCTTGGAGTCGAGGGCGCCGGTGGGCTCGTCGGCCAGCAGGATTTCGGGGTCGTTGATGAGGGCGCGCGCGATGGCGACGCGCTGCATCTGGCCGCCCGACATCTGCGAGGGCTTCTTGTGGACGTGTTCGGCGAGGCCCACGCGAGTCAGGGCGTCGAGGGCGCGCTTGCGACGCTCGGAGCGCGAGACGCCCGACAGGGTCAGGGCCAGCTCGACGTTGGCCAGGACACTCTGGTGCGGGATCAGGTTGTAGGCCTGGAAGACGAAGCCGATGCGGTTGTTGCGGTAGGCGTCCCAGTCGCGGGCCTTGTAGTCCTTCGTGGAGATGCCGTCGATGACGAGGTCGCCGCTCTGGAAGCGGTCGAGGCCTCCGATGACGTTGAGCATCGTCGTCTTGCCGGAGCCCGACTGGCCCAAAACGGCGACGAACTCGTTGTCGCGGAACGCGACGGAGACCTTGTTGAGCGCCACCTGCACCAGGTTGGCGGTCTGGTAGGCCTTGATGATCTCCTTGAGCTCTAGCACGCGTCGTCCTCACATTTGCTGTTGAAACTCCTACAAGTTTAGGCGAGCGAACGGCGCACCTGAGCGCCGATGGTCACTGAGCGACCCCTGATCGGCCCCTGATGAACCCCTGAACTCATATCTCCCGCATCACATCACGGTCCCCAAAACCCAGCCCCGGCCTCGTTCCTCGGGAGGCTTCCCGGAGGCACACGGCCGAGCGGGTAGACTGTTCCCATGACCGACCTCACCCAGATTCCGGTGCCGAGCGAAGGGCCAATCACCGACAAAGTCCAGGAAATCTACGAGCGTTCCTTCCCGCCCGAGGAGCAGATCCCCCTTCCCGAGCTGCTGGAGAGCGCCGAGCTGGACGAGGTCTCCTTCGTCGCGTGGGTTGACGACTCGCTGCCCGCCGGCGAGACCGGGGCGGACAACGTGGTCGCCCTGACCTTCTCCTTCGCCTTTCATGACCTGTTCTACCTTGGTTTCCTCGCCGTCGATGGACGCACGCGCAGCGCCGGCTACGGTTCGCGCATCCTCACCCACTTCCGCGAGCGCCACGGGGATGTGCCGCAGCTGCTCGAAATCGAGCCGGTCGTGCGCGAAGCCGGGAACTACCAGCAGCGCGTGCGCCGCCTGGCGTTCTACGAGCGCAACGGCTTTACGGTGACGAACATGCTCACGCACGAGGCCGACCAAACCTACCGGGTCCTGGCTCGCGACGGCATCGTGACCCCGCAGCGCCTGGAGAAGGCCCTCAACTCGGTGACGGATGACCCGGCCTACGCCTCGCGGGTGACGACGGACTGAGGCCTCGCCACTCATGCACTGATCGGGCCATCCCCTCACGGGGTGCGGCCCGATTCTGTGCGATCAGCGAGGACGGGGGGTGGCCGTCCGACTCCTGCTGCCCGCCGTCAGTGGTCGACGATCAGTGGTCGGTTTCGCGGCTGGAGACCAGGAGGATTTCCTCGTTGTCGAGGCGGGCGAGCGCGCCTTCTAGGGCGGCCGAGGAGAAGATGCCCTCGTCGCGGGCCTGGAGGAGCGCGTCGCGCTGGGCGTGAATGGCTTCGAGGGCGAGCTCGCGGATCTGGTCGCGCGTGAAGGAGCGTTCGACTTCTTCCTCGCTCATGGCGACCGTGCCGTGTCCCTCGTCATCGCTGGGTGACGTGAGCGCTGAGGACGCATCCTTCGCGGGCAGGGAAGCCGATTCCGAGGTCGTGGCAACGCTGGCGGTCGCCTCAAGCGAGTCATCCACGCACTCGGGACACAGTCCGCCGCTGGTTGCTCCCGACTGCGTGGAGGCGTCCCGGAGGATGTCGGTGAGGACGCGGTCGGCCGTGCGCGCGATGCGGGTCCCCTCGGCCTCATCGGTTGCGGAGACCGCGTTCCCGATGCGCGACAGGGTGCGAGAGACGCCGGCGGAGAGCAGGGTCTGGCCGTCAACTTCGTGGATCGCTTGGGCCAGGGCGGTGTCCACGAGCGCGGAACCCATCACTGTCAGAAGCTTTGCGCGTTCTTCTTCGGAGATATCACCCGAGGCCATCTGGGGCTTGACGATGCGGATGAGGCCGGGCAGGGTCAGTCCTTGGATGATGAGGGCCCCCGCCGCGATGAACAGGGCGATCGTGAGCAGGAGCGCGCGCGCCGGCGCGTGCGTCGAGATTGTCTGCGCGGCGGCCAGCGTGATCGCGCCTCGCATGCCCGCCCACACGATGACGCTGCCCTCGCGCGGCCCCAGCGGCTCGTTCGCGAAGTAGTCCAGGTCCGATCCGCGCATCGCGTTGCGGCGTTCGCGGCGCTTGAGGCGTCGGCGATAGTGGTTGAGCGCGTTCTCCCAGTGCTCGGGGCTCAGGTTGCGGGCCTGAAGCATGTCGGCGTCGACCTCGCAGGCCTCGTTCATGCGTTTCTCGAAGCGTGCGATTCGCGAGTTCTCAACTTCGTAGCGGCGTTGACGGTGGGTACGGCGGTGGTCCAGCCAGGCGAGCATGATGGCGATGAAGATTGCTCGCATGACCATGATGAGCGCGCCGAGGGTGACGGCGAGGAAGGCCGCGAAGGCCAGGCCGCCGGAGAACACGGCGGCCTCCTCGACAATGCCGAAGGCCTGCAGGCCCATCGTCAGGAAAATCCCGCTCTCCAAGACGAGCGTTATGGTCTCCCAGTTCTGCTGGGTGAAACGCCTATTGGTCGCGGAGATAAAGGCCGCGCGTCGGCTTGAGACGACCAGGCCGGCGACGACGGCCGCAACGAGGCCGGAGCCTCCCAGGTGCTCGGCGGGGATCGAGGCGATGAAAGGCATCGCGAAAGAGAAAACGGTGTTGGCGGAAGGGTCCTTGATGAGGGCGCGCAGGCGCACGCCGACTTCGCCGACGACCCAGCCAATACCCGCAGCGATACCGAGGGCGATGGCGACCTTGCCGATGAGCAGGCCCGGGTTGAGCGCGTGTTCGTCTGCGGCCAGGCCCGCGCTCATCGCGGCGGACAGCAGGACGAGCGAGGTTGCGTCGTTGAAGAGCCCCTCGCCTTCGAGGACTGTGATGATGCGGTGGGAGACGCCGGAGCGTTTCGCAATCGAGACGGCGACCGCGTCCGTCGGGGACAGGACCGCGCCGAGCGCGACGCCCCAGGGCAGGGAGATCGCGGGGACCAGCCAGTTGATGACGAAGCCGACCGCGAAGGCGGAGACGAAGACAAGGGGGATCGCGAGCATCGCGACGGCCTGCATCTCGCGCCGGAAGTCCATGGTCGGCATTCGCACGGCCGCCGAGAAGAGCAGGGGCGGCAGCACCATCTCGAGGACGATGTGTGGTTCGATCTCGATGGCCCCCACCTGGGGCAGGAACCCGATCGCCAGGCCGACGACCAGCAGGATCAGGGGGGATGCCACGCGCACCTTGGGCGCGATGAATTGGCATGCCACGATGATGAGCATTCCGGCCAGGGCAATAAGAAGGGGATCCACAGGTTAATTGTATTGTGCGCAACCCCCGCGGCGCCGTTGCCACCTCACCACAGCGGCTACGCGCACGGCGAACTCGCACGAACCACGCCCACCCAACTGCGCTCCATACCAGTCCCAGATGTCAAACAGACCCATACGAGCAGAGCGCGTTCTATCATTAACGCATAGGATCGAGGAGGTTCTCATGACCGCTTACAACCACTCGTCGGGGTACACCTACGGTACCGATGCCGTCCCCACGTCTCCGCTCACACTCGAGGATCTGCGCCAGATTGAGGCCGCAGCGCACGTTCAGCCCGGTGACGCAGAGCTGCTCGCACGAGCAGAACCCATCCTGGCGCCGCATGCCATGGACATGGTCGACACGTGGCGCGGGATTCTGGCTCAAAAGACGTACCTGGCAGCCCATTCCGCGCACCCGGACGGGCAGCCGAACCCCGAGTACGCGCAGGCGTCAAAGCCGCGATTCGCCCAGTGGATCATCGACATGTGCACGCGCGAGCGGGACCAGGCGTGGTTGGACTACCAGTACCTGATCGGCGCCCGGCACATGTCCGCAGCGAAGAACGCGGCGGATGGGGCGGACTCGACGCCGTTCGTGCCCCTGCGCTACGTGCTCGCTTTTATCGCTCCGACTGTGGAGGTGGGGCATCGTCTGCTGGCGGAGGGGTTCGAGGGCGAAGAGCTGAGCGCCGTGCGTGACGCGTGGACTCGCGCGGTCACCGTCGCCGTGACAGTGTGGGCGTATGCCTACCGCGATCACCCCGAGCAGTTCTGACCCGACGCTCGCCACCTATCGCTGCCCCATCGGTCGCCTCACGCTGGCCGCGCGGGGTGGTGCGCTCGTCGGCCTGTGGGCGGCGGGGCAGCGTTTCTTTGGTGTCCCCTATGGCGTCGACGAGGCCGTGGCCGCTTACGCGGAGTCGGCGTCCTCCCGAGATGGTTGTGGACGTGACGCGAACGTTGGAAGAGACGAGGACGCGGCCGCATTGGCTGCGGCCGCGTCCTGGTTGGACGACTATTTCGCCTGGCGGGTCCCCTCCCCCGCCCGCGTTCCGCTCTCGCCCATGGGCAGCGAGTTTCAGCTCCGCGTCTGGGAGGCTATGAGCGCCATTCCCTACGGGCACACAATGACCTACGGCCAGCTGGCGGGTCGCCTGCGCGAGGCCGGGGTCGCCGCGTCGGCGCGCGCGGTCGGCGGGGCGGTGGCGCGCAACCCGTTGATCCTCATTCGTCCCTGCCACCGCGTGGTCGCGTCTACCGGCCCGGGCGGCTATGCGGGAGGCGCCACCCTGAAACGTTGGCTCCTCGAGCGCGAGACAGCCACGGCCTCGTCCCTTTCGTGAGTCAGACCCGCACCTGACCTGCCCTGATCGCCTCGGTCGCCGAGGCCTCGTCGACGGGCCGCCCGGCGCGCGATCCGCGCGTTAGCCCTCACCCGCTCCCTGCGTAACCAGGTCGGAGGGCGAGGCGTTGGGCTTGCGATCGGCAATATCCTTGGCGAGCGCGCTGGCGTCGCGGCGCAGCTGCTTGGAGTCCGCAACCGACGCTCGGGAGAGCTCCCGGGCCTTTTCGCGATGCTCGTCCGTGTACTCCAGGTGATCGGCGTGCTTGTGGACCAGGAGGCGAATGAGCATGCGGCGCAGCTTCTCCTCGTGCGAGACGCCCGCGCGCTCGCGCAACCAGCCTGCAGCCAAGACCACCAGGAGGGCGACGCCCAGCCAGCCGATGATCGGATACATGCCGCCGATCAGCTTCTTAAAGCCCATGAGGGAGGCCGCATACCCCAGCGCGACAACGCCCATGAGGACGATGCGCATACGCTTTGTCGACCCACCCGAGAATCGGCGGGCTGTCGCGAAAAACAGCGAGAACACCGTGTTATAGATGAGCGCGAAAATGATGAGCGTGTAGACGAAGGCGAAGGCCGGGTGAATCATGCGCGCAATCTCGAGGGCCGGCACGTTGACGTCCCAGATGCGGTCCATGTTCAGGTAGAGGGCGAGGGCATCGCCGCCGATCACCAGGGCGATGATCGCGCCGCCGATACGGCCCGCGAGGCGAGCCTCGCGGATGCGCAGCACCGAGCCGCCCAGCACGAAGGCCATGCCGATACCGTTGACGACGCACAGCGCGAAGTAGTTAATCGCCGAGAACCAGAGGTTCGGCAGAGCCGGGGAGACCTGAGTGGCGGTCGCATTCAGTTCGGCCACGCTCGGGTGCGGGGTTACCAGCGAGTAGACGACGAGGACGACGATCGCGATGACGATCATGGGCGTAAACACGCCGATGACCTTCATGATTCGGTCGAAATCCAGGAAGGCCGTGAGAATCACGAGGCCGGCGCACACGGCACTGCCAGCCCACGCGGGCAAACCGAATTGCTGCTCAAGGTTCGCGCCCGCGCCCGCGAGCATCACGAAGCCCATCGCGAAACCAGAAAAAACAAGCACCACGTCAATGACGCGACGCACGGCAGGGTGAGTGATGCGTTCGAAGACCTCGTCGTGGTGGCCGGAGCGGAAGTAGGAACCCAGCTGGAGGGCGACGACGCCGAAGATGATGTTGAGGACGCCCAGGGCCGCGATGCCGATCAGGCCCTTCGCGCCGAAGGAGAGGAAGTACTGGAGCAGATCCTGGCCACTCGCCAGGCCCGCGCCGACGATGACCCCCACGTAGGCGAAGGCGACAGAGAGGTACTTTTTTGACATGGCGGTCCTTCCGATCGCAAACATGCACCGAGGGACGACCTAGTTCCTCGGCAAGCGCTGGTTTGACAGCGCCTGCCGCCATTCTATACAGCATTAGCCATAAACAACTAATGATAGCCTTACTTAAGCTTGTACAGAAGGGACTAAATACCTAATACCCAACCCAATCCCCCCGAAAACGAAGCTTTGGGATCTTCGTCTCAGCCGAGGTTACAGGAGGCTACCTGCCCCGATCCACGGGCGTCGAAGTCCCAAATTCGATCCACATTGAGGTACAGGGCCAGAGCACCCGCACCGAGGGCCGCGATGCCGATCAATCCGGTGGCACCGAAGGAGAGGAAGTACTGGAGCAGATCCTGGCCACTCGCCAGGCCCGCGCCGACGATGACGCCCACATAAGCAAAGGCAACAGAGAGGTACTTCTTGGACATGGGGTCCTTCCGATTGCGAACGTTTCACGAGGCCGAAGCTCCGTTCCACGGTAGACGCTCACCTGGGTGCCACGTATGTCCACGGGAAATTGTTCACGCTCAGGAAGGCTCATCCAGACACAGATGTGTACACAAC